>OODV01000321.1 GCA_900299555.1 uncultured Endozoicomonas sp. | reverse complement strand
ATTTTACTCAGCGTATAGAGAGGCAGAACCTGAATTTCAGGACACGTCTGAAGAGGTTGGCTCGACGATCTATTTGCTTTTCAAGATCAGAAGAAGTTCACGATAAAGTAATCGGAGAATTTATCTACCGAGAGTACTATCAACTCCTCTGAACCTCCACCAGCCATTAGTTGGGTCGGGCCCAGTGAATTTATTAATTGTTAATGGTTGTAACTCTTTTCATTATTGCAAAGAAATCGTGGTTTGGTGTTGCCAATTTTTTGGCAAAACAGGGCATTTCAGCCCTGTTTTTTGAGTGAAATTTGTGCGGATATCAGAGTGTTACATCCGGAAGGTCATGACCAGGCCAAAGTAATTCCGGTCTTCATCCTGATCCTGTACCTGATAAAAGGTTGGAGCAAATGCCAGACGGATATTAAAGTCCTCAACCACTGGCTGTTCGCGATCACCATTGATCCACTGGTCAATGCTGTCTACCGGATCCAGGAAGAACAGCGCTGTGGAGCCCAGACCCGAAGAGCCCCATACCAGGCCATCATTCTCTACAATCGAGCGTTTCTGCTTAAATGCCCACTCACCGTAGAGCCAGCCCCCCACAGGTGTAACGATAATGTCCTGAATAGAGGGCACTTCGGCGATGGCTTCAATACCATACTCCCAGTAGAAGGTGGACATCAGGAATGAGTAAACAAATGAGTTCCACTGGTTATATCCGGATTCCCGGGCAACGATGTAGTAAACACCCCCAAAGTAAGGATGTGCTACGTAGTTCAGGAAAAAGTCATCTTCATCCATAACCGGGCCTGAGCTGACATTGTCCCACCACTTTTTGTGGAACTGCTTAAGTTCTGATTTATCCCAGTTGGTGAACGACTCAGGCATAACAGCCAGAGCACCAATGACCCCGACACCTAAGCCAAACATCAATTTGGTCTGGCCCCATAAGCGAGCCTGATCTTCTTTTGGGTTATCATCAAACAGAGTCACGGCCCAAGGGGAGCTTTCTTCTTGTACAGAAAACTCGAATTCGGTTTTTGGATCAGGCTCTGCTGCAACTTCATCTGCAAATGTATTGGCCTGAACAAAGCCAGATAGCATGATCAGACTTGATAAGAAAACTGGCAAAACTCGGTTAAGCATCATCATTCATCAGTGAGGCGCTGGAGGTCGGTTGAATGCCGCCCTGAAAATCGGAATCCATTAAGGCAGGAGCCCTTTTATTGGATGAAAGACGAAGAGTCTATAGATTTTTCCGCTATTAATCGACTGGGATTTATAGTTATAGTTAGTCATATTTACCGGTGGTCGAATGATTGGGTACTGAATTTTTAAATTGTCATAATTCTGACTTATATCTGGGGCTAGAGCGGAAGTTTATGAGCGTTTGGTGAGGCTACAAACCCTGGCATGCTACATTGAAATAGAAAAGCAGTTATAGGGATGTATTGTGATTAATAAGCAGCTGTACCTGTTCGTAGTCACAGGATTGTTAATAGTCGGTGGGGCTTTTTCCACAACAAGGGCGTTAGCCACTCCTCCTGCCGCTCATGAGAGCGTTCCGTCAATCCAATATTGGAATATTATTGCTGATCATCTGGCTAAAAGCCTGATCTCCAGGGGACGCCTGGGGGAAAACACCATTTATGTTGATAAAAAACATACTGCTCTGGATGTTACTCGATACCTTGAACAACAATTATCTATGTCATTGAAAAAGTCAGGGGCTAGTGTGTCTGCTCCGAACATCGCGCGCTATGTTATTGAGTTGGATGTTGAGATAAATGAGCGATCGGATGGCCATGGAACCACATACGCTGAGGGTGGTGACATCGATCAGTTATGGAGAATACAGGAACTTGACCCTGTCTATTCCGGGCAGTATGCCCATTATCAAATGGTACCACTGGCAATGGATTCGCAGGGCTCTATAAATCCTCTTGCTGGCTCAGATACAGAAATAATAATAACTGCCCGAATCATGGAAAGAGGTTGGATTCGCATATCGCAAAACTATGCATTCTATTTTACCGCTGAAAGTCTGAGGCCTGCTCGTAAACCCAGTCATGAAAAAAAGCTAAAGGCTGAAAATGATTTTGAAATTGATGCGTTCAGAGAGTTTCAGAATCATCACAGAGTGTTTCTGGATTATCAAAACAAGCTGGATGCTGATGCTCAACAGCTGATTGACCGTTATCAGTTCTGATACTGTCATTTTTGCTTTCGGACTGGGTTATTAGTGTCATAAAGAGGTGTGAATTAATCTGGGACATTGGTTTTAAAAAATGGCATCCTGCTGGCTGCAAAGTCCTGAGGATATTCAGGGATAACAACGACAATGTCAGTCAGCAGGTAAGCGACATGAGTACAAAGTTTGAATTTGCACCAATGCCGGACGACACCGGTCATTTTGGCAGCTATGGTGGTTCGATGGTTCCTCCAGCATTGGAAAAAGCCATAGCAGAAGTGACCATTGCTTATGAATCCATTCGACAAGACCCTGCCTTTCGAAAAGAGCTCCATACGCTCTACAAACATTATGTTGGAAGACCCAGTCCGATTTTTTTTGCTAAACGGCTCTCTGATGCCATTGGTGGTGCAAAAATCTATCTCAAACGTGAAGATCTGAATCACACTGGTGCTCATAAGATCAACCATGCCATTGGTGAAGCACTGCTGGCCAAATACATGGGTAAGAAAAAAGTGGTTGCCGAAACGGGGGCTGGGCAACACGGTGTAGCCATGGCAACAGCCTGTGCCCTGGTAGGAATCGAATGTGAGATTCACATGGGGCAGATTGATATTGAAAAAGAAGCACCCAATGTAACGCGAATGAAGGTACTGGGCTGTAGGGTGGTTCCAGTGACTTTTGGAACCCGTACACTGAAAGACGCGGTAGACAGTGCATTTGAGGCTTACCTTGCCGACCCGGAAAATCAGCTCTATGCCATTGGCTCAGTGGTTGGCCCTCACCCTTTCCCCATGATGGTACGGGACTTTCAGCAGATTATTGGTGAAGAGGCCAGAGATCAGTTTCAGGAAATGGAAGGCCGTCTACCAGACTATGTGATGGCCTGTGTGGGTGGTGGCAGTAATGCCATTGGCTTGTTTACCGCTTTTTTGAATGATCAGGAGGTCAATATTGTCGGTGTTGAGCCGGCTGGTAAGGGGCTTGATACCAATGAGCATGCAGCCACGATGACACTGGGAAAACCGGGCGCTATTCACGGTTTCAAATGCTATGTGTTGCAGGATGATGAAGGTGAACCTTTACCCGTTCACTCCATTGCATCGGGTCTTGATTACCCCGGTGTAGGTCCTCAGCACAGCTATCTGAAAGATATTGGTCGCGTGGAATACCAAAGTGCTACCGATCAAGAGTGTCTTGATGCTTTCATGACCCTGTCGCGCAAAGAGGGCATCATTCCTGCGCTGGAAAGTGCTCATGCTGTTGCTTATGCCATGAAACTGGCCAAAGAGTTATCACCAAAACAGAGTATTCTGGTAAACCTGAGTGGCAGGGGAGATAAGGATCTGGATTTTGTTGTAGAGAAACTGGGCTTATAATCCTTTGAATAACCAGAGCCTTCCGGGCTCTGGTTGATAGGGTTTAATTATTTTTCACTGTCTATTGCCGCAACCACACCGGTTCGTATTCCCACATAAGCAGCACCATTGGGACCTAACACCACCGGTGCAGTAACACTGGATAAGGTGTCTGCAATTCCTCCACTGCCTGTACCGATGAGACGGTCAAACTTCTCTTCACCTGTATCAAAATCCACAGCAGTCAGATACCAGCCACCCAAACGATCTTTATCATTCTGCTTTTTGAAGGTGTAGAAATAGAGTATGCCATTATCAGTGGACAGTATGGGCAGTGATTGAGAAAGTAGCCCAGAGTTCCATGTGACATCACAGCCGCTACGATCTTCCCGCACATCGACACGCATCACGCCGGGAGAGGTTTCCAGGGCATTACCGGAATAAACATGTCCATAGTCGTTTTGTACCACCATGGCGTTGCCGTATACCAGAATGGAATTTTCGGTAGCACTTTCTCCGGGCTTAAATAGAGGGACTTTGCATACCTCCCGATTTCCCTCAATGCTTGAATTGCGACGATAAACCATCAGGTGAGTTGAGGGTGAACCATCATCAGCAATGGCGACCAGGTCGTCACCAATCAGTGTAGGAGAGGTGCCCGAGCCAAAAGAAAGTGTGCCAGGTTTCTGGGCTTCACCCCGGTCGTAGGGCATGCGCCAGCTCCAGTAGGGTTTGCCACTTTCAGTATCAATTTTGAATTGATAAAGCGCATGAGTGGAAACGATGTAGACACCTTCTTGATCCACTGCAAAGGAGTTTTGAATAACCTCGTCGATACCTTCCATTTGGTAGGTATGGAATTCTCCGGTCTTCTGATCCCGGTAACCGGTATAGCCGTTACTGGTAACAAACCAGAGGTTTCCTTCCCAGTCTGGCATGACATCGTGGATGTTACTGCATTCAGGCATAACGCCGCTGATGTCGTATTCTTCAGCGACGACCCATTGTGGCTGGCCGCCAGACTCATCCAGCTCCAGAATTTTAATGGTGTTATCTGCTGGTGCGAGAATAGGTCGATCTTTATGGTCAAGGTGGAAGTAACCACCACCACTGTTGTCTCCAGAGGTTTTCATCGGCATATCGTATTGGGCGATGGTTTCCAGTGTATCGGGATCCAGAAGATGCAGCTCCACGCCAGTCAGTTTGATACTGACGGTAATCAGGCGGCCTTTTGCGTCAAAGGCAATATTTGGTGCAACGCCAACAATAGAGCTGAAGTTGCGATGAATAGCTCTGGTGTTTTCCCCTAACGGGCCTGGGTCAGCGATTCCCGCTACGCACTTCTTAAAGCTGGATTCTAGAGGGTGTCCAATCAG
>OODV01000050.1 GCA_900299555.1 uncultured Endozoicomonas sp. | reverse complement strand
GGGAAAGAGATCTGGAAGGAAAAGTTCATAGCCTGAATTTGACCTGACAGACACCCTCTTGAAAATCGGTAACTGTCAGGTCAGGTCTGAACTTCTACAAAGTAATCCCACTCTGGTTTCATCTGGCACACGCAACTCATCGTCGGTTCTTGCTGGATGATAAACGGATATTACCGCCTCACGATGTGCCGCTACTTGATTCTGAGCAACTAAAGGTTTCGGCCTTTTTATCCTTTCACCATCAAGGCGTTTTCAACATAAAAATACCTCTGATACTCGACGATGGATGATTACATCAAAGCCACTTAATTAAGATCATGGTTTTGTTTTTAAATTACTTTATGATCTTCAACAACGTGTACAGGCTGTGAATGGAGTGTCATGGACGTGTCCGATAAGAAGATCACCAGAATTACGGTTATTTCCTCCGGTCAGGAGTCAACAGAGTCGGTTGGCAAGTGGCACAGAAAAATCAAACAGCAGGCACTGAAAGATGTGTTTGTTGATCACTACTGTATGAACCAGCCGCCGGGCATCAGGAACATCATTGCGCCCTCTCTGCCCGAACAACCTCTGGCACTTGCCAAAAGCGATCTGGTAGTTGTGGATATCAATGCAGAAACATCAGGATCACTGCCTTCTGCACAGCTGCTGACAGTAGGAGAACATCAGCTACCTCTGGTTGCTCTGATGACAGGCGACTCAAGACATACTCCAAGCGACATTCAATTACCGGCAGAACTGTTGAGTATCATCCGAGCAGATATGACTATTGGTGATGCTGTGGCCGCACTCCTCCAGCCTTTTGTCTCTCCGGGGATTATTGGTGTCGATATTAATGATTTCAGGATGGTGGCTCCTAAAGGCTCACAGGGCATTTTGACCACTGAAGTTGCAAAGGGAGAGGATGCCCCGAGTGAAGCAGCCAGAGCTGCACTGATTCATTGCCAGGGAGAACTGCCCGACATTACTGTTACTAACGGGAATATCAACCTGATGGTACACATGGTAGGACACATCAGCACGTTCACCCTTGGGCACTTCAACCAAGTAGGTAATGTTGTGGGCGAGTTTGCCAGCGAAGACGGTACGGTAATTTGCAGTAGCGATGTTTCAGAAACGATGGCAGAGGATGCCTTCGAAGTAACAGCACTGATGATGGTTGAGTAAAGGCTCTAACTAAAACTTTATTGCTCTTGGACTGGCAGTAATAGCTAGGTTATAGCCCTATATAGGCGGCTTGCGTATATAGGGCTATAGGCTATTATTTTATTCTGGTAGACAATTAATTCATTCCGCTGGCAAACATATGCAGATCGTAAAAGAAAATACGACCACACAGTTCAGCCGTCAGCACCAGAACCGTACTCACGGCCACCAGACCAACTGCCGAGTTGTTACCACGAGTGGCAGCAATCACCCAGATACCCAGACCGGCAAACAGCAGGCCAAGGCGGGCCAGCATCAGACTACCGTGGTAGTCAAACAGACCCAGAGGGTTAGCAGGCAGGTCAACTTGGCCCAGCCAGAACAGGTACAGTGGGTAGCCCACCAGTACCAGACCCAAGGTAATGAAGCCCAGGGTAGCCAGCGCACGATCTGTATTTTTCTGGAACACACCCAGAGAAGCCGACTGACTTCTCAGCATCAGCGCTGCAGCAGGGAGACTCACCACAAAAGCGGTCATCACAAACTGGAAGATGGTCCAGCCACTGTTCCAGGCCGGCACTGTCGCCAGCGTGTAAACGTTGGCAATCGCCAGCAGTAACAGAACACCAAGACCCATGGCGCCAGCCAGTACCAGCTTCTGCAGTTTTGGCAGGATACCGAAATGCACCATGGCCACATAGGTGAAGACAGCTCCACCAAACAGCGACGTGGTCATGATCTCAACACTCAGTGCAGAGAGGTGTTCCAGACCAAAGATCACGTTTATGGCACGCAGTGGCTGACCCAGGTGGGTCATGGCCGCAGCGCCCGAGATACCCAGCAGAACCAGAACTACCATCAGCAGTTTATTCAACAGCTGCTGACGATTCGCATCGCTGTTCGCCATCAACAGGCAAGCCAGTACCAGGAACAGGCCAACGGTTCCCTGTGCCAGAACCGTAAAAAATACCAGTGGCAACTCGTGCATGGTTACACCTCCCGTGTGTTCATGATGCGTCCGGTCTTATCACCGGAAGGTTTGGCATGACGGCTCGCCTTCATCACCAGCGACGGTTCGGTCAGTGAAGAGTCTGGCAGTGGCGCGATATCCGCTTCCGTTCCGTACTTGGCACGCAGTTCTTCGATCAGACCAAAATCCAGGGCTCGCAGCGGGCAGGATTCGATACAGATCGGCTTCTTGCCCTGCTCAACGCGGTCGAAGCAGCCATCACACTTGGTCATGACTTTCTTTTCTGCATCAAACTGAGGTGCACCGTACGGGCAGGCCATTTCGCAGTAACGGCAGCCAACACAGACGTCGGCGTCCACAACCACCAGACCGTCCTTGTCACGTTTGTGCATGGCACCGGTTGGACAGGCCTTGGTACAGGCTGGCTTGGCGCAGTGGTTACAGCTGATGGACGTGTAATAAGCAAACACGTCCTGGGCGTAAGTACCGTCTTCGTTCTGAATCCAGCTACCACCGCCGTACTCATAGACACGGCGCCAGTTCACACCGACCTTCAGATCGTTTTCATCTTTGCACGACAGTTGACAGGTTTTGCAGCCCGTACACTTGGCCGTGTCGACATAAAATCCAAGTTGCTTCATCGAACTTTATTCCTATCCTGTTATGCCTTGGCAATTTCAACCAGGTTACTGTGCTGAGGGTTTCCCTTGGCCAGTGGTGATGGGCGCTGGGTCGTCAAGGTATTCATACACGCTCCACGATCCACACCATTGCGGTCTGGTGCATACCAGCTGCCCTGACCCATGGCGACTACACCCGGCATGATGCGCTCGGTTACTTTCGCAGCGACACGGATCTCACCACGGTCATTCCAGACCTTCAGCATTTCACCGTCTTTGATATTGCGCTTCTGGGCATCCACAGGGTTGATCCATACTTCCTGACGGTTGGTTTCGCGCAGCACATCCACGTTGCCATAAGTGGAGTGAGTACGGGCTTTAAAGTGGAAACCAAACATCTGCAGCGGATACTGTTCAGCATGCTCTGCTTCATGTCCTTCCCAGGAAGAAGCGTATTCTGGCAGTGCCCGGATAATATCGCTCTCACCCAACACCCAGCTGGAAGCGATATCGGCAAGACGCTCAGAATAAATCTCAATCTTTCCAGAAGGCGTCGCCAGTGGGTTCGCTTCTGGATTTTCACGAAAAGCACGGAACTCCACATGAGGCTCACCCGGATTCTTCTGTTTGACGATGCCCATTTCACGGAAGGCATCAAAATCCAGATCACCCAGCTCAGGGTTCATCTTTTGGGATTCACCATAGATATGACGCAGCCAGGCTTCCTGATCACGACCTTCAGTGTATGCCTGCTCAACGCCCAGACGCTTGGCAATACCTGTACACATGTCGTACACAGAGCGACACTCATACAGAGGCTCAACTGCCGTGTCACAGAAAATGGTGTAGCCCATATTTCCGCAGGAACCATTCGGGGCAAAATCAGGCTGTTTTGCAGCAGTCAGGTCAGGCAGCAGAATATCGGCATAGCGGGCACTGGCCGTCATGTGGTTATCAATGACCACAATCATTTCGCACTTGCTGTCATCCTGCAGAATCTCATGAGTGCGGTTGGTATCCGCATGCTGGTTGATGATGCAGTTACCCGCATAGTTCCAGATAAACTTGATCGGCTGACTCAGGCGTTCAGCACCACGAATACCATCAGTCTTGTCAGTCATCTCATCATGACGGGTGATGGCATCAGTCCACAGGAACATGGGGATGGATGTTTTAACCGGGTTACTCAGGGTCGGGAATGCAGCAAACGGCATGGAGTAACTGCCTTCACGGGCACCAGTACCACCACCAGGAAGACCCACATTGCCAGTCATCACAGCCAGCATACAGATGGCACGACTGGCCTGCTCACCATTGGCAGTACGCTGAAGTCCCCAACCCTGCATGATGTTACAAGGCTTGGTCATGGCAATTTCGCGCGCCAGACGAATGATGGTTTCTGCAGGTACAGAGGTAATTTTTGCAGCCCACTGAGGGGTCTTTTCAACACCGTCTTTGCCGTTGCCCAGAATATAGGATTTCCAGGAAGAGCCTTTTGGTGCTCTGGCAGGCAGCGAGTTTTCATCGTAGCCGACGGTGTACTTGCTCAGGAAGTCGTTATCTATCAGATTTTCAGTAATCATCACCCACGCCATACCTGCTACCAGCGCGGCATCAGTGCCCGGACGCAGAGGAACCCACTCATCATTGGCTCCCAGGGTCGTATCCGTCATGCGCGGATCAAAGGTGATCATGCGTGCATTACTGCGCTTACGGGCTTCAGCCATATGATAAATAACACCGCCACCACTCATACGGGTTTCTGCCGGGTTATTACCGAAGTTAACCACCAGTCGTGTATTTACCAGGTCAGACGTACAGTTGTTACCGACCCAGCTACCACCAAACATATAGGGCAGGCTGACAGCAATCTGAGCAGTACTGTAATCACCGTAATGGTTAAGATAACCACCCCAGCAGTTCATCAGACGGGCAATTGGCGTTGCAGCAGGCGGCCAGGACTTGGAAACCGTGCCTCCCAACGTGCCAGTACAATAATTGAGGTAAATGGCTTCATTGCCATATTCTTTTTTGATGCGATTGAGGTTGTCAGCAATGGTGTCAAACGCTTCATCCCAGCTAATGCGCTCAAATCGACCTTCACCACGCTTACCCACACGCTTCATCGGGTATTTCAGACGGTCAGGGTTGTAGACGCGCTTGCGGAAAGAACGGCCACGGAGACAGGCACGAACCTGGTGGTCACCATAGACATCTTCACCAGTGTTATCGGTTTCGGTATGGATAATAACGCCGTCTTTTACCTGATGACGCAGTGCACAGCGGGAGCCACAGTTTACCGTACAGGCAGACCAGACTGACTTGATCTCTTCAGCCGACACAGTCTCTACAGCAGAGGATGCTGAGGCCTTCGGAGGCAGTGTATTGGCAGCAACCACAGCTGCGCTGCCTGCAGCAGTTCCCCACTTCATAAACGTTCTTCGCTTCACGGTGGAAGCAAGTGCCTTATCCACAATCTCTTTCATCGATATCGCCGTCGCAAGCCCATCATTAACCATGGTCGTGATCACAGACTGCTCAGACAATTATCAATTTCTGCCTTCCCTGCAGACATAAAGGCGTGAACAAAAAAGTGCCGACGACCAAATAGCGGGCATCATAATTGGATATCTATTAACCAACGGATGATCTGGATCAAAGCCCTATAACTTATAGGGTAATTACGGATCAGGGGAGAAGTCGTCCTATTACAAGTGGTAATAAAAAAGCCCCATAGTCAAACCATGGGGCTTTCAGAAAGACCGTTATCTGCGATCAGGCAGTCAAACGTCTTACGTCTTCTACTGAATCAAGAGTCAGTGCTTCACGAGCCAGGCTCTGGCACTGCTCATAGTTCAGGCTGCGAACACGGGCCTTAACCACCGGAATTGCCGGCACGCTGATGGACAGCTCCTGAACACCCAGACCAACCAGAATGGGCACTGCGTTCGGGTCACTGGCCAGGCTTCCGCAGATACCTGTCCACTTGCCTTCTTTATTGGCCGCCTTCACCGTCATATCAATCAGGCGCAATACGGCAGGGTGAAGACCATCAACACGTGCCGCCAGTTTTGGATGACCACGGTCAACGGCCAGAGTGTATTGAGTCAGGTCATTGGTACCAATGGAGAAGAAGTCCACTTCTTTGGCGAAATGATCGGCCAGCAGCGCAGCAGAAGGCACTTCAATCATGATACCCACTTCTACGGTTACGCCTGCCTTCTCCTGCTCTTCCAGCACCAGCTTTTTCACAGCACGGAATTCGTCCAGAGAGCTGATCATCGGGAACATGATACGGGCATGACCGGCATGAGCAGCCTTCAGGATCGCACGAACCTGCTTACGCAACATGGTCGGACGGTTAATACCGATACGCACACCACGTTCACCCAGGAATGGGTTCTCTTCCCTTGGCAGCGGCAGATAAGCCAGAGGCTTGTCACCACCTACGTCCAGAGTACGGATAATGACCGGACGGTCTTTACCCATAGCACCCAGAATACCTTCATAGGCTTTTACCTGCTCATCCATGGATGGCTCGGTAGCACGCTCCATATAAAGGAACTCGGAACGCAGCAGACCAACCGCTTCAGCCCCCATTTTGACCGCTTTTTCAGCGTCATCCTGGTTGGCGATATTGGCAGCGATCTCAACATGATGTCCATCCAGAGTCACCGCAGGCTGGTCAGCCACTTTCAGCGCAGCCTCATGTTCAGCTGCAGCACGCTCTTGGCGGGCAACCGTTCTGGCGATCTCTTCCTGAGTAGGATTCACCAGCATGTAACCCTTGTTGGTGTTCAGGATTACATCGGTACCGTTCTCGTACTGACGAACGCTGGCCGGTACGTTGACCAGGTAAGGAATATTCAGCGAGCCAGCAAGAATGGCAGCATGGGAAGTAGCACCGCCATGCAGGGTAACGATACCGATAACCCGCTTGCGATCCAGTGTCACCACTTCAGAAGGCGTGATGTCTTCCAGGCAGAGAATCGTATTTTCAGGCAGCTGATCGGTACCACCTTCAACGCCCATCAGGTAGCGCAGAACCCGAAGACCAACGTCTTCTACATCAATGGCACGGGCCGCCAGCATCGGGTTATCCAGCTTGCGCATTTCATCCGCTTCTGCCAGAAAACTTCTGTGCCAGGCCCACATGGCACTCTTGCCAGATTCAATCAGTTCGCGGGTACGCTCACTGATTGCCGGGTCTTCCAGCAGCTGCTGATGGGCAACAAAGACTTCAGCATGGCCACCAACGTGATCCGCTTCCATCTTGGCAACCAGCTGCTGCAGGGATTCCTGAGCCTTCTGGATACCGTAGTCAAGCTGGCCCAATTCATCGCTGACACCTACACCCTCTTCAGGGTAGTCTGGCAGTTCGTGAATCAGGTGGTGCAGCTTACCAATGGCCATACCCGGCGCAGCTTTGACACCTGGTAAACGACCATCGGAGCCTTCTACCGGTCCAAGCAGTGGTGCTTCTTCTTCCATCGCTTCATCCGCGCTTGGAAGAACATCGGAAACCTCCTCACCTAGGCCGCTGCGGAAACCATCAAGGATAGCTTCCATCGCGTCTTTGGCATCAGGGCCGGTAACGGTGATTTGCAGGTTAGAACCCAGCACCGTCTGCAGCCCCATAAGCGCAGTCAGACTGTTGGCCTTGCTTTCTTTGCCATTGTCTTTATTCAGAATCATCACTTCAGAGTTGAAGCGCTTGATGATCTGAATCAGCGTGGCAGAAGGACGAGCATGAAGACCCAGAGGGTTCTTCAACACAAAATCTTCTGTCAGGGTAATGCTGTCCTGACGGCTGTATTTGCTTTCGGTCGACATTTGCTTTTCAGGCTCAGCACCAATCGCAAATACGGTATCCTGCCCCGCTTTTACTTCTGTACGGGGGTTAACAACCACACCGGTTTCACCAGTCGTGATCATCATTGCTGTCTGAAGACTGGCTGCCTTGGCTCCCACAAACTCGGGATCAAAAGACAGCAGCTCCTGACCAACAGACACTTTGTCGCCTATTCTGACGTTTGTCTCAAAGCCTTCACCACGCAGAACAACAGTATCAATACCCACATGGATCAACACTTCCACGCCGGAATCTGTCTTGATAGCCACTGCATGCCTGGAATCATGCAGCTGACTGATGGTACCGGCGCAAGGCGCCAGTACCACAGAATCCGTTGGGTTTATCGCAACACCATCACCTATCAACCGGCCGGCAAATACCGGGTCAGCTGATTCCTCGATGGATAACAGCATTCCAGACAGAGGAGCAACGAGTGACAGTTGGCAAGGCTTGCCCTCATTTTTGAGGAGAGTCATGCAGAAACCTCAACATTGGAAAGATCGTCCGTCACCGGGATCTTTTTCATTTCATCAGCAATCATTTCAGCCTGAGGACCAACGACGATTTGCAGGTTCTTCTCACCCACACGTACCACCGCGGTTGCACCCAGAGCCTTAATGCTGTCATCACTGACGCTGGAAGCGTCTTTCAGAGTCAGACGCAGACGAGTGATGCAGGCATCAATCCGAGTAACGTTCTGATGACCACCCAGTACCTTCAGGCACTGACGGGCAAACAGAGCATTATCCAGTGGTTTTACTTCCACTTCTTTCTTCACTGTCCCATGAGAAACAGTCGCCGCGACTTCCTGAGCCTGGCCAGGTAACTGGATAGTACTCAGATCTTCAGTAGCCGCAATTTTCTTCATCTCACCGGCGATGATTTCAGCCTGTGGACCAAGAATAATCTGCAGGTTTTTCTCACCTACACGAATCATACCGCTGGCACCCAGCGCCTTGATGACACTCTCATCAGCAACAGACGGGTCTTTCAGGGTCAGACGCAGACGGGTAATACAGGCATCGATGTTGGTTACGTTATCCAGACCACCGATCGCCTTGGTGAACTGACGAGCCTGGTAAGCGTTGTCGCTCATACCCTGCTTGTCCACCACGGATGCTTCAACTTCCACAGCACTGTCGTCTTCATCTTCACGACCTGGTGTTTTCAGGTTGAACATCTTGATGGCGAAGTAGAAAACGCAGAAGTAGATGGCAGCAAATGCCAGGCCAATAATAACCAGAGTCCATGGGTTAGTTGCCAGACCCCAGTTTAGCACCATGTCAAACAGGCCGGCGGAGAAGCCGAAGCCACTCAGAACGCCCATGGCATTGGTAACGACCAGAGAAACACCAGTCAGCACAGCGTGAGCGGCATACAGACCAGGAGCCAGGAACATGAACATGAATTCCAGAGGCTCGGTAATACCGGTCAGGAATGCAGTCAGGGCAACAGAGAAAAGAACACCACCAACCTGTGCACGACGGCTCTTATGAGCAGTGAGGTACATGGCCAGAGCCGCAGCAGGCAGACCAAACATCATGACAGGGAAGAAACCGGTCATGAACACCCCGGCAGTTGGGTCACCAGCAAAGAAGCGATGCAGGTCACCGTTGACTACTTCACCGGCAGCATTGGTAAAGTCGCCCAGACCGAACCAGAAGTAAGAGTTCAGAACGTGATGAAGACCAAAAGGAATCAGACCACGGTTCAGGGTACCGTAAACAAACTGACCAACCGGGCCAGATCCGGCAACACCGTGACCAAAAGCATCAATACCATTTTGAATGGCAGGCCAGATATAACCACAGGCCCAGCCGATCGCCAGCATGAACAGACCTGTCATGATCGGTACCAGACGCTTGCCGCTGAAGAAGCCAAGATACGCTGGCAGCGATACTGCATGAAAAAGGTTGTAGGAATGACCAGCAACGATACCACTGATGATACCATCGAAGAAGGACATATCGATGTCAGGATTAATGGTTGCCGTCGTGGCTTTCAGAATGAAAAAACCAACAGCACCAGCGATCGCTGCAGCACCGGCGCCATCAACCGCCAGGCCTACCGCAATACCCATGGCGAACAGCAGCGCCAGATTACTGAAAATCGCATTACCCGCCTGCGCCATAAAGGGAATATCCAGCAAATCAGGCTGGCCCAGACGGAGCAGCAAGGCTGCGACAGGAAGAACGGCAATAGGCAGCATCAGCGCCTTACCGAGTTTCTGCAAGTAACCCAAGATGTTCATGATTGATCAACCATTAATTCTTTATAGTGAGAGTGTCTTTCTGTGTGCCGCTAAATCTTACTGATTTATTTTTCAAAAAAAAATAAAAAACCCGAATAACTTGACTCAGATCATTATTTGAAGACATTTACCACCCATTAAACACATAACAAACGACCTTTATTTTCCATTGAAAAATAAATAAGCTATGATGCAAAGCATCACAGTTCCCCTGAACAGACTAGAGAAGCCATTCGAAATTCTGCTACCGGATTCTCACTCAGAACGCACAACAGGTCGTATACTTCAACTACACGACACTGACTAACCAGAATCCCTGATGAGAAAGCCGGTCAGCTTATTAGCAGACTGATCGAGCCAGCTACTCTTCTATATGGAGTTTACGACATGCGCTTTATACCTCTGAAAGACAAGCCAGCAGTGGGTCGTTGGGCTGCCCGATACATTGTTCAACGCATCAAGGCATTTAACCCGACGTCTGACCGCCCCTTTGTTCTTGGTCTGCCAACCGGCGGTACACCAATCCCGACTTATCAGGAACTGGTTCGCCTGCACAAGGAAGGGGAAGTCAGCTTTGCCAATGTTGTCACCTTCAATATGGATGAATACGTTGGCCTGCCTGCCGACCATCCTGAATGCTACCGGATGTTCATGCACCGCAACTTCTTTGATCATGTCGATATCCCGGCAGCGAACATCAATTTCCTGGATGGCAATGCCGAAAACCTGGAAGCCGAGTGCCTGCGCTATGAAGAAGCGATTAAAGGCTATGGCGGCATTGAGCTGTTCATGGGCGGTGTCGGACACGATGGGCATATCGCATTTAATGAACCAGGTTCTTCACTATCCTCCCGTACCCGCCTGAAGACTCTGACCACTGAAACCCGTGAAGCCAACGCACGCTTCTTTGATCAGGACATCAGTCAGGTACCAAAACTGGCACTTACTGTAGGTGTAGGAACGGTTCTGGATTCCCGTGAGCTGATGATTCTGGCTACTGGTTCCGATAAATCCCGTGCCGTTCAGGCCACGGTTGAAGGATCAGTCAACCATATGTGGACAATCTCAGCCCTCCAGCTTCACCCAAAAGCGATGATGATCTGTGATGATCCTGCGACTCTGGACCTGAAAGTTCGCACTCTGCGCTACTTCCAGGATATTGAGTCTGAAAACATCAAGGACTTTTGATATGTCTGCGGATCTAGTCATCAGCCCGGAAAAGACCTATGCCCTGGTCAATTTCAAACCACTAACCGGTGATCCAGAGCAGTCGTCTATTGATACCATCATTATAGAGAATGGCCGAATTTCGGCCATTGGCAAGGAAGAGGATGTTGCCGGTGCCGACAGCCTTGAAAAGGTCGATCTCGGTGGTCTGACATTGAGCCCAGGCTTTATCGACCTGCAACTAAACGGCTGTGGTGGTGTTCTATTTAACAGTGATATCTCCATCAAGACGCTGGATATCATGCACGAGGCAAACCTCCGCTCAGGCTGTACTGCATTTCTTCCTACGCTGATTACCAGCAGTGATGAAGATATGCGACAAGCGGTTAATGTCACCCGGGAATACATGGCCATGCATCCGGACCGCGTGCCAGGTGTTCATCTGGAAGGTCCTTACCTGAATCTTCAGCGCAAAGGCATTCACGATCCGGACTATATCCGTGAGCCATCCTCTGCAATGATCGACTTCTTCTGCAAAAATGCCGATGTCATTGCCATGGTGACACTGGCCCCGGAAATCTGCCCAGAAGGAACGATTGAAAAGCTGAGTAAAGCGGGCATTATTGTTTCCATTGGTCACACCAATGCCACCTGTGAGCAGGCGAAAGCTGCAGAAAAAGCCGGCACCACATTTGCCACTCACCTGCATAACGCCATGAGTCCGTTGGGCAGCCGTGAACCTGGTGTTGTAGGTGCTATCTTCGACAGTCAAACTATTGGAGCCGGTATCATTGCTGATGGTCTCCATTTGTCATGGGAAAACCTGCGCATTGCCCATCGCCTGATGCAGGACCGCTTGGTACTGGTGACCGATGCGACCACACCGGCTGGTACCGATATGGAAACATTCGTCTTCGCTGGACAAACCATTTATCACAAAGATGGTAAGTGCTCCAATGCTGATGGTACGCTTGCCGGCTCCGCACTCACTATGATTGAAGCGGTCGCCAATAGTATTCGTGAAGGGATTGAGCCTCAGGCTGTGATTCGTATGGCTACCGTCAATGCTGCAAAAGCCATTCATGTTGACAATGAGATGGGAAGCATCGCAGTCGGGCAATTTGCCAACTTTGCTATTTTCGATGACCGCTATACCATGCATGGTACTGTCAGCGGTGGTGAGCTGAAGCTTAAAAAATAACCTCATGTTTCACACTCCTCTCACGGGGTGTGAAAGCGCTATCGATAAAATGGATTCATGACTACTGTAATTGCCAATCTGGACTTCGTTAAAGAGCGGAACATATCTGCGGTCTACAAAGCGATTGTGGATCATGGCTCCATCTCAAGAATCCAGATAGCAAGACAATGTCGTCTGGCTGCCGGTAGCGTTACCCGTATCACCCGACAGCTGATGGAAGCAGGTCTGATTGTTGAGCAGGAACAACAAACCTCTGAAAGAGGTCGTCGGGCTACATCGCTGGCTCCCAGGCAGGGACAGATCCAGATTCTTGCTGCAAGGGCAGGAAGAACCAAGCTCCACCTGGGATTGTGTGACCTCTCCGGAAAACTGCTGGCTAAATACTCAGAACCGATAAAGCCTTTGAATCAGGTTGAATTTACTGAGCAGCTGATTTCAACACTCAGAAAATTCCTCAAAACACATAAAAAGCATATTCATTGCCTTGCCGGTGTTGGGATAACAACACCCGGTCTGGTCAATTCAGCAAAAGGTATTATTACCTTTATGCCTCACCTTTCTGTCAGCAACCTCCCTCTGGCAGAGCAGGTTTCTGACTCACTGGGGATTCCCTGCTTTATCAATAACTTTATATCCTCCATGGCGCTGGCCGAGCATAACTTTGGTGTCAGCCGTGGGTTTAAAAACAGTCTCTTTGTCAGCGTCCATAACGGTGTCGGTGCAGGCATGATTCTGGATGGAAAACTCTACGAAGGCAGTACTCTGGCCGTCGGAGAGATTGGACATATTCAGATCGACCCACTGGGAGAACGTTGTTACTGCGGTAACTTTGGCTGTCTGGAAACGCTGGTCTGTAACCCCGCTATCGAGAAGCGCTGCCATAAACTGCTTGAATCGGGAGTTCCGAGCACACTTACAAAAAAGGCAGATATCACTGCAATCTGCAATGCCGCTAACGATGGGGATCAACTGGCAAATGACCTGTTGAAAGAGGCGGCGGGTAATCTCGGCAGAGCAATAGCCATGAGTGTCAACTTGCTGCGGCCAGATCGGGTAGTTCTTGCTGGTGAGATCTGTGGAGCGTCCAACATTATCCATCCCGTAATCAAACACTGCCTTAAGACACAGACGGTTTCAGTCAATGAAAACCTGGAAACCAAGGTCGTTTATTCGAAACTTTATGACAGTCCTTGGTATGGAGGCTTTACTCTTGTGAGAAGAGCTCTACTTGAAGAAGGGCTTCTGTTGAAGCTTCTCCCGTAATTCCCTTTGCAAATTGAAACCTCTGCGTTGGCTCAACCGGGGCAGTATGAGGCGCAGGATGTTTCTCATTTGCAGAAAGCACACTTTCTGCACTCAACCCTGTGACTTTAAGTGTAAACCTAATGATAGACTCTAGAGCATACACATTCATAGCATCTGGCTTTTTCCGAACAGAGCGCACATGAAGTACGGTATCAGCCACATAATCCATTAAATTTTCATTATTTATATCGTCTTTATGTTGATTTAAAAGCCACATGACTACGGCAGCAGGGCTTCGGTGCATCCCTCCTTCACAATGTACTTGAATATTCATGTTATCAGGAATCCTATCAACAATTGCCATAGATACGTTGGAGTCCTGAGGCATATTGTCATGCCAGCAATTGAGAATTTGATCTACAATGACCGTTCGTTTTTGAACACTTTTTTGATTGGGGCTTGGCCAGGTTAATTCAAGAACTACTTCTCGAGCAAGAGGAGCACGTACTTCAGCTTCATGTTTTTTATTTGCTAAATCGAGCAATGCTTTAAGCTCATTTATTTCTTTTACTCGTATTTCAAAGCCATTATTAAAAACTCGTAAATCACCTACCTGAATAGACCTTACCTCATTTCCGGAATCGTCTTTAACAATATGAAACGGCATATATCTAGGCCTGTAATCAGGGTAGGCCAGAGCAATAATTTTCCCAACGTCCTCCTTAACAAACAACTCCCAAAAACCCTGACAAAAATCTTCCTCTAGAACCTTATCATTATTAGCAATAGATACTTCAGGAACCAAAGAATGAACAAATACTTTATGACTTGTTCTTTTCCCATCATTGACATTATATAAGCGAATTACTCCATTCTCTGACTCTATCGGGTCAGTTGCTTTTTCTAAAACTAAAGAATAAAGCCTAGAGTACAATAAATTAGCAAGCTTTGTTTCTTTACACACCTCTTGTTTCATACTCAATTCACTTCTGATGCGTGCTGCTTCAACTACCCCAAACTTTTTTATTCTTCGATTTAATAGAGCTGAACCTGACTCACTTTCCGACATAGATCTTTCGAACTTTCGTTTTACTATGGGTTGAGAATTAAGTTTATTCTCATCACTTTGATTTCCAACTTTGTCCTTTTCATTCTGGTGTTGTGGTAGAAGCAAGGAGGAAGGAGGAGCAGGTCTCATCATTTTATCAACACCTCTTTATCTAGCTGTCTTTCACCACCCCTATCAGGAATAAACCGATTCGTAAGAAATGCCTAAAATTTGGATGATCGTCCACTGCTTTTCCTTCAAACCGACCACATGCTGTTCCTGATTATTGACCGTTAATACATTAATCCCCTGAAAGCAGAAGAAGACCCATCTTGCTGTTGGATTCTGGCAGGGCTTCTTTTTCTGGTTTGGAAACACACGACTCCGCTTTTTCAGTTCGTACCTTATTCTGTGCTGGATAGCAGCATAGACCATCAGGCAGAGTGTCATCACCATCAACAGCGCTTCAATGCGCTCCGGTTTCTTCAGATAGAGTGAAGAGACCAGAAAGTCCGGGCTTTTCAGGAAACGAAAGCC
>OODV01000406.1 GCA_900299555.1 uncultured Endozoicomonas sp. | reverse complement strand
CAGCCTTCGGAAAGAGACAACCTGCATTCCAGCCCATTCCGCCGAGTGGATGAATTTAGCCCTCCACACCAGATAGACAAGTTCGGCTATCTGATACCGGGAGCGAGCCTACTTAACTTCCGTTTTGCCGGTCAGCCCTATTCACCCGAAGTGACTCCTGCTGTTTATTTCAGAATGGGGCGCTCGGTTGAGGCCAAGGTTATCCAACCGAGGGATAGCAAGCGTTCCTCTATCTTCCAAAGTAACCGAGCCGAGGATCAGCCGGTCATTCTGCCGTGGGGCTTTGGCCAGAAAGCCAAGGATGAAAGCGTTACCGGCAACTATGGCGGTGAGACTGACCCGGACATTGTGGAAAAGCCGGAGCCGGAACAGCCAGAGATCAGGGAGAGTTATCTACTAATGAACATTATCACCGCTGTCGTTTTACCTGCCCGGACACCGATTGAATTACCTTCGATGGAAATCAGTCTGGATATTGATAGCTTCTCATGGAGCTTTACCGGCCAGCTATGGGGCGCTTCCAATATCGCACTGGTGGAACCGGACGAGAACGGTCCAAAGCAGATCGAAGTGGATATCAACGGCTGGAAGTGGATCTTCATCATTGAGCGTTACAGCACTGACAGACGGTTCGGTGATGAGCGTTACACCCTCTATGGCAGCAGTCGAACCCAACTGCTGGCAGCGCCTTATGCTCCGCAGAGAAGCAAGAGCAACAGCGCCAACCTGAACGCTAAACAGGCCATTACCGAAGAACTGGCCAACACCGGTTTTACCGGAACCTATCCCGGCCTGAACGACTACAGCACTCCCGATTGGATTATGCCCGGAGGATCATTCAGCTACCAGAACCAGACCGCTATGCAGGTGGTGGCCAAGATAGCCACAACAGCTGGATCGGTGGTTATCCCAAGCCGTGATAACGACCAGGTGAGCATACAGCCCCGATACCCGGCAAGTCCGTGGGCTTGGAACACCGCCACTATGGACAAGATCGTTCCGGCGAGTATGGTCATCAGCTTAAGCGCCAACTGGCGGCCAGAGCAGGCTTACAATGCGGTCTATGTTTCCGGGACCAATGCAGGCGTTGCGGTCAACGTCAAGCGAACCGGAAGCAGTGGCAATAATCCGGCTCCCGATATTCTGGAAGACTGGCTCACAGAAACACAGGTCAATACCGAGCGTGGCCGAAATGAGCTCGCCAAGGGCGGCAACCAGAGCATTACCACCATTGAACTGCCATTGACCGACACCAACACAGCACCCGGGTTAATTGAGCCGGGTATGCTGGTAGAGGTTCAAGATATAACAGGGGACTGGCAAGCCCTTTGTCTGGCGACCAGCATCAGTGCTTCAGGAGTAGGAAATGTTATTCAGTCGGTTGACCTGGAAAGGCATTATTAAGAGGTGCCCGGCAGCAGAACTACCGGGACTTTATACACGCTGGATGCCTTATCTCGGCATCTAAATAATAGACGTCGAGGGGGTTATGGCAACCACAAATATCTGGCAACAATTTAAGGCGCTCTTACCTGAAGGCATCAGAGTTATCGCCACCATTACTGCTAACAACGGCAATGGCACCAGTCAGGCAACGCTCCGGGATGGTTCAGTGATTACCGTCAAGGGAGAATCAATTTCTGCCGGACAGATGGCATTTATACAGAATGGGGAGATAAAAGGGACTGCGCCAGATTTAGCGCAGTATGAGGTAGAGGTTTAATCAATATATTCTATCAGTCCCATCTTCCGGGCAGCTTCCTTAAAGCCAGAGCGTGACGTTCCAACAACAGGCTTGATTCTCTCGTTAATCAGATTGTTGATGCTCTGCTTGGATATGCCAATTTCCTCGATAACTTCCTCCATAGAAGCCCCCTCCACAAAAAGCATAAACACTTTTTTTTCCCTTTCAGAAAGCCCTTCCAACGGATCATCCATCCAAGCCTCTCCAACCTGGGCGAGGACAGACGGTATAAAATACCGTTCCCCTTTGCCTGCCATTTCAACAGCTTTAATCAGGTCATCCGGATTCGAGTCTTTGTTAACGAAGGCGAGGGCTCCGAGCTTGTAGCAGGCCTTGATGGTATGAAGGTTACTCCTCATTGAGCAAATAATGATCTTTGCCTCAGGTTTCACCTTTCGCAAAACATCAATAATGCCAACGTCTCCTACGGTTCCTTTGAAGCCAAGGTCAACGATAAAGACATCAACCTTTTGAGTTTTAGCCTGCTCGAGGAGGTCATCGACAGAATGAGCAACTGAAACCACTTCACAAATTGCTGAATTATTGAGCATTGACGATAGTGCATTGGCTATCATTACATGATCGTCAGCGATGAGGATTTTTATTGACTCCATGACTTTCGTCTCCCTCAAAATTTAGAAAAACTTGAATACTGGTTCCTTTCCCAACCTCAGAAACTAACTCATGCGAGCCAAGAGACAAGGCTCTTCCTTTTATACTTCCCAAACCAATTCCGGCCTTCACCGTTCTAACATCAAATCCCTTTCCAGTGTCTTTTATTTCAATAAATAATGTGTAATTTTCACTGCTTTCTTTGACATCAATCGTCACAGAAGCCCAGTCTATTTCAGCATGCTTTATAACATTAGTCAGTGCTTCTTTAATAATCAGATATACCTGAAGATCAATGCCAGAAGGGATGCTACTCAAACAACCACTGAAATGTCTATTCACAGACAGCGGCAATGAATCGAATAAAATGATAAGACTTTTCTCAAGACCAAGAGTATCAAGGGTTTCAGGCCTTAAGGCATCAATAATATTTCTCGCTTTTTTTATAGCCACATCAATAACAGCATTTACTCGCTGCTTTCCGTCAGGGGAGCCATCACATTCCCAAACCAGCATTTTCAGAGTCGCAAGATCAGACAAAAATATATCGTGAATATTGTCAGCAAGCAGCCGCTCTCGGTCTGCTGTCTCTTTCGTTAGATCAGAAAGTAATCGCTCTCTATAATGAGATTCTTGGATTTCTTTTAATGATCGGGTCCAAACTATTGGCTCTGTACCTGTACCTGTACCTGTACCTGTGAGAGGCCTCCATATGAATGCTTCAACAGCTGACCTGATCTGAGTTAATAGAACCACATAAATAATGGCACATATTGCAAATATCCCCGCAATACTACTTTTTAAGAGTTCGTAATCTGGCTTTACAGGTATTTCAATCGGGAGATTTAAAGCAGAGTTTCTAGTTTCGATTATGCCGGATAGAGCAGGTAATTTTTTTACTGGTTCGCATGATGAGCATATTTCAATTTTGGGGTTTATCTGCTGAAGCCGATCAATGATGATCTCATTGCTTAGATAGATATAGATACTGCCGACGCAGTCACCAAACTCCACATCGAAAGTATCTCCGAGGTAACAAATAGGAATATTAACCAGATTAAGGTTGTCTAGGTTTTGAGTCGTGAAAAGGAAGCGACCGATATGGTCGTAGATAGAAATACCTGAAATTCCTGACCAAGATATTCTGCTTAACAAGTTTCTAACTAAATGCTCGTTCTTTCGCCTATTGATTAGATCAGACCGCATATAATCAATAAACTCACTAGAACTCACTAGTATTCCAATCTGACCATAAAGCTCAGAGGTCAATAGCTCCAGAGCATCCTGAAGCTCGATCCTTGCTACCCTTTTATCGCTCTCTAAATGATCTTTAAAGTTTAAGACTGCAATAGCGGCTAATAGAAGAAACATTGCAACGGTAACCATCAAAAGTGCTTTTGATATTCTATGAGAAAAGTCCTCAAGAGTTACGGCTCTCATGGCTTAACTTTCATCCTTGGGTTTATCGACATTTTCACAGAAGCCCACACACGCTGACTTTTGAGGAAATAGCTATTTTCGAGATGCAATGGTTTTCTTGGTACAACTGGACTTGAACTCAATACCCTATCAATGCTGTAAGGAGAAAAATATTTTGTTCTTTCAGAAACTCCCTTAGTGAACTTTTCACTAGCAAGGTATCGAGCAACACAGACGGAAGCCTCGCTATTATCCAAAAGGGTGAGTTGGTCAAAAGCCATGTGGGAGATAGATGGATGGAGCAGAAACTGATAGTTAAGGTTTTCATCACTAATAAGACTTAAAGCCTCACCTGACCAGACGTAAGCAAGTGCAAAATTATCTGCCTGATATAGTCTTCCTAAATTGCTAGAAATAACTGCATAACTGCCAGCGAGCAGCTTGCGCAAATTATGTAACTGTTCCGGATTAGAGTCAGCAAGACCGGCTTGTCTTAGTAAGTCAAAAGCAACAGCGTGCTCATCAAGTATAAGGACTAATTTATCTTCAGCCTTGGAAAAAATATCTCTAATGCCATCGGTCGGACTTAGCGATATATTGTCAGGATTCCAGAGCAGACCGGTAAAAGCGAACATGAAAAAGGCTGAATTATTATCGAGTGATTCAGAAAGCGCTCTGACCGACCGAGGGTAAGAAGGGAGAAATTCATTTTTTAGATCAATAATAGACGTGGTTAATAACCTTATATCCTTAGAGATATTGTCGGAATAAATGGCAATATCATAGTCATTAGTTTCTACTTTCCTTTGAAACTCTGCATTGCTGTAGTATTCATCAAAGTAAATCTTAACATCGCAAGCCCTCTCAACCGGCTCAAGGCTTTTTGAGGTCAGATAATCCCACCACGTAACGATATTAACCCCTTTTTTAAGATGCTTGCCGCTATGAGCAAAGCTTGAAGGAGAGGCAAGCGACAGAACTAATATCAAGAAAAGATATTTCATAGCTATCCCTGCTTCTGGAAAATAAAGTCCACCCAACCTGGCTCAACCAACTCATGCTCTGGACGGTTATAATTGATGACCGTGTCGATATGCCCCAGCTCTATTCCCTCGAGGTATGGGGTGAAGTCTGCGCTATTTTCATAGAGCCGGATCGTGTGGCTAATGGTTTGTCGATCTCCATCCGGCAAATCGTAATGGTCGTGCCATTGGGCAATCTTATCCGTATAACGGCGCTCAAGGTTATACCCGGAGGAATAGCGAACGGTGCCATCCCCGATGGTCAGAGGGTAATCCACAGCATTTTCCCACCAGTCAGGGTGATAGACATTCAGGGCAAGCTTTCCACCAACGTCAAGAAGCTCTGACATACTGAAAAAAAACTGTCGTATGTCTTCATCATCTGTCAGGAGAGGAAAACTATTATAAGCGGCAAAGATACGGTCAAACCGTTTTCCTGATGTGAACTCTCGAACATCACCGATATGATTTTTATGTTCAGGGAGGTCAATAAATACAGCCATGAAAGGGTCAAGTTCGACAGTCTCAATATCACAGCCCTTGGCTATGAGTTTATTGGTTATTCGCCCAAAGCCTGCGAACAGTTCCAGAGTTTGTTTTTCCTGACAAAAGTCAAAGTAGAAATCAACGTCATCCTCCAGACTTTCCGTGTGCGCTTTATAAAGTTCTCTAGTCGTATACCTGTCTTTCACCACCCCTATCAGGAATAAACCGATTCGTAAGAAATGCCTAAAATTTGGATGATCGTCCACTGCTTTTCCTTCAAACCGACCACATGCTGTTCCTGATTATTGACCGTTAATACATTAATCCCCTGAAAGCAGAAGAAGACCCATCTTGCTGTTGGATTCTGGCAGGGCTTCTTTTTCTGGTTTGGAAACACACGACTCCGCTTTTTCAGTTCGTACCTTATTCTGTGCTGGATAGCAGCATAGACCATCAGGCAGAGTGTCATCACCATCAACAGCGCTTCAATGCGCTCCGGTTTCTTCAGATAGAGTGAAGAGACCAGAAAGTCCGGGCTTTTCAGGAAACGAAAGCC
>OODV01000393.1 GCA_900299555.1 uncultured Endozoicomonas sp. | reverse complement strand
CTAAATCGGTAACCCTTTTCTTTTTTTGAAAAGAAATGTCAGATTAAGTCTGAACTACTCCATATAAATTCAGCGGCGACTGTGCTGCCGCTGAATTGGTCATATGGACTCCTCTCTATACTCCGTGACGCTCAGGTAGCTTACACTTCTGCGTTGGTGAGAGTTCTTTCTGCTTCAGCGATTAATTGAATCCATGATTCCCATCCACCAGCCAGTACAGCCGGTCTGTTTTCAGTGGCAGCGCTATCAGTGTTTTTGTTGCGGCAGTCCTTAAGTTCATCAATAGTCTGTGCCAAGGCTGGAAAGCTTGATTCTGTTATCCGCCGGGTTTGCCAGTTCAGGTGACTGGCATTGTCATCATCAAGCGACAGCAAAGCCTCTTTCGCCCTTGCCAGCCTCTCCCCAAGCTCTGTAATCAGTTCAGCCTCCAATGGCTCCCACAGCTTTTCCCTCCTGTAAACAGCCCTCCGCTCAACTCGCTGGCGGCCTTCATTTAGAACTGCTGCATAGTCAACCTGTAATGGAGGTGTGAGCTTTGTCTCAACGTCATTCAGTCGCGCTTTGATGCTAACCATTTTTCTTACCTGCTTTTTTTTCCAAGGTTTCCAGTCTTTTCAGAATCTCGTCTGACTCGAATATCCGTGTGACGGTAGATAGCCCGGATAACAACTGGTTGCCTTCAACCGGTGTTATTTTCCCTTCAGCCACACAGCGAATGACAAACTCGGCTTTTCCCAGTAATGACTTTTGTTTGTTCAGGCCAGATAGCTGTACTTCCCGATCCGTGGATTTGATGGAAGGAAGTAATTTATCAAGGCAGGCTTTGAGCATTGTTTCATTGCCTTCAAGTGCCAGATCGACAGCCACTTGAATGAGCTGTTCAGCATTGTCGTTCAATGGTTTGCGTAATGCGCTAAGTGCTGCGTTTCCTGCTCCTTTGGGGCGCCCTCTCGGGTTCCCGGATTGTCCTGCTTTAAAGACCATTGTTTATTGTTACTCCCTGTTAAATACAATGAGTGGTGAAAACTGAAAATAAGGTGAGGTAGCTCACCCGAGAAAACCCGATAAATAGGAAAAAGGATTTATTCGGGTATTTTCGGGTGTGCCTCCCCTGTTATTCCTTAATCACTCTAACAATGCTGCCGGATTAACCCGGTATGACACAGAAGCTCTTCCCCGGCTGCTCTTCCTCGTTTCCACCTTCACTATGAAGCCGTGGGCTTCAAGTATGGTTAAAGCCTTTTCCCGGTCTGCTGAAGTGGTAAGCCCTGTCCAGCCTTTATCTCTTAGGGTATCCATCTTGAACTCAGCAGGTAATTTACTCAGCCTCTCTGCCAGTAGCTTTGCTTCTGCTTGAGGATCGTAGGCAAGCGCATAAACCCGTTGGGCGTGAGTCTCCAACACTTCACACCATTTGATTGCCATCTTCACATAATGAGCCTTAATTGTTCCTGTTGCACCGTTGTCGATGGTATGGAAGATCCCGGCCAGGGATGGCATTAGAGAAGGATATTTCCCAAGGTGGCTTTCTATTTGGGGTGGAATCTCATCGCCATTAATTCGTTCCATCAGCTCACAATACCAGTCGTTAAAGCAGGTTTGTCCCTCTGAATCGAATTTGAGTAATGGCTTGTCACTTTCTGACTCCGCATAACCAATGGCTTCAAGCTTTCGGTACACCTCATACGCTTCTGCTTTAAGCTTCTGGTTAGGGGGCCTGTCTGCATATTGGAAGCTGGTTTTATCCGGGTAAACCATAAGTTGTAGGCGTTCAACAAGCCCGTCATCCCCATTACCGTTCTTTTGGGCCACCAGCAGTGGCAGTAGCTTTTTAGGCTGAATCCCACCAAGCAATGACACAGTATTTGACGGTATATATACATCTTCCCGGCTGATTCTGTCGTAACTGAAAGAGCCATCGCCATTGAAGGCTTCGAGCCAGAAAGCACGGTCTTGCTGTCTATCTTCTCTGTTCATGCCTGCCATCCAGCCTGCTAATTCATCCCGGTAAAGCAACAAGCCTTTAGGGTTTTCGGATAAGAGGACTCCCAGCTTTTCTACCGTGGCATCGTTAATGATATGGCGGGTACAGACTGGTTTTTCAGGATCGCGAGTGTCATCAAGTAGTAGAGCTTCTGCTCCCTGCATATCTCCTTTTCGGACAAGCCCAGCGGCTCTTTTTTCGGCCTCCTTTGTTGCCATCAGGGTTAATTTTTCCTTCGCAGCATACTCTTTCATATCCAGCCGGTAGTCATCTCTTGCTTTTACTTCAAGTTGCTTTAATGGTTTGGTAGCAGCATTCATTACTGGTGACTTTCTGGTAGAAGGTCGGCCAACACAGCAGCCCCACAAATTAGGCACTATTGACCAGTCATCAAGCTGTTTAGGCTGAATAGAGAGCTTTCGCCCGATCAGGCTACTTGCTGCAAAAATGGCTGAAATAGCAGCATATTCGAAAGGGGCGTTATCCATACGCTCCACAATATCCTGAAGCCACCCGGAAAGAGCGCTGGGCAACATATCGGGGGTGATAGGCTTTACAGGTAGCAGGTCTGTATTCAGCGGCTTCAGCTTTGGCCATTGAGCTTGGATTTCCCCTGTCTTCTCGTGGATCGGTGAAGCTTGGCCACCAGCAAGGAAGTAATCAGACCAGTCGTTGTGCCCATCTGGTGCAAGTACTGCTTGGCAGTTGGTAGTTTTCTCTGTTGCTTTAGTGGCGTATCGCTCTCCGGCTTCTCCTTTATCAGCAAGGATGATTATTGGAGAGCTTGGGTGAAGCTCTCTGAATATTGCCGCTATCACAGGTATTTGTGAGGCCATGAATGCAGATACCGATAGCAAGGTAGATCCTGCAAGTTGGAAACCTGCATCAACCGTTGCAATGCCTTCACCAATTAATATGTGGTCGGTGTTATTGCCCCAGCTTAGAAAGCCCCCTTTAATGCTGGCATCTTTGGCGAAATAACGATTGAACCTTCCATCAGGACTCTGCGTTCCAGGGAAGTTCTGTAGGCTAAGTAATTCCCCCGAAACGTTATAAATAGGGGTGCTGAAACAATTTCCTTGCTGCCTTAGTTTCGCTTTGAGGCTGTTTGAGAATTGCTTGTGCTCGCTATAGGCGTTACCGGCAAAGCCTCCCAGACTTGCCCACTTGGTTTGTGCCCGGAATTTTGCCTTACGTGCTCTTTGAGTGGCTTCGAATGCTTCCTGCTTAATTTTGGCTTCAGGTGTACCTCTCTTTTGTACAAGAGTTTCGACTTCAATGCTTATGCCGGGTTTTAGTCCAAGATAATTGGCAACCAGATTGATAGCCTCCGGAAAGCTACAATTATTAACCCGTTTCACCAGCTCAAAGCCATCGCCTCCCCCACAGTGCCGACAAGCCCAATCACCATTCATTTCTCCTTTGAAAGAATAGCGGTTATGCCCTCCGCAATTGAAGCAGTCAGTACCTGATTTACCGTCCTTAACTGAAACTTGCCTATCATGCAGCCCGGCAATAGCAGTTAGTATTTCTGGCCACCGAAACTGTGCCGCCAGCTTTACTTGAGCAAGCTCTATTTGCATCCCTTATACCTCTCCGAGAACAGGAGTGTCGCTGCTCCCTTGAAAGTATTCAGGGCTTTGGTTTTAATTAATCTCATTTGGTACAATCTCCGGGTCAGAAACAGGGTGAATAGATGACGGCCTACTTAACCTGCTGACTTTCTAGGCTGAAAACGACCTTTCCGGTTTACCAGGTATCAAACCGGATGGGTTTACAGCTAATAATTTGTTGCTTTTTTGGCTGTGCTTTCAAAAATGCAAATTCATTTGGTTTCTATTTGCCACATCAGAAATAACAAAGTGGTAGCGACTTTCAATACGTCCATCACATAACCTTTGTCGTTTATAAACTAATGAAACCCCTATGCATTGAAGCAATAAAATGTGTCGGATCGGTTCAGCTACGCATTTAGGTACATCCTTGATACCAACCTCCCGCAACTCATCCGGAGAAAAGCCTTGCTGTAAATCTCTATTGAGAATCAGGGCCAATGCCAGCTTTAAGTCTTGCTTTTTAATTCCTTCCCTTAATGAATCGAGAACTTCCTTCAAAGCTTCTCTGGTATCCAGAAGCAGAGGTATAGATATAGATATAGATTGTTGTCCTACTTCCAATAGCGGTTCGTCCATTCAACTTGCCTCACTCAGCCCGTTATTACTGTAATGCTGTTTCTTCGGCAATGCTTGAGAATGAGGGTCTTTCCCTGAGCCATTTTTCAAGGTCTTCAACCCTGTAACGGACAGAACGACCGAACTTTATAAAACTTGGGGCAGGGTGGCCTCGGAGTTCACCAGTGACACGGGATTGGTCTACATCACTCTTACAGACACCCAGGTAGTGAGCTGTCTCGCTGGTGGAGTACGCTCGCTTGGGAATGGAAATGAATTTTGACATTGCTAACTCCTCTTGGGATTGAACGACACGTACCGTGTCGCTCTATAGAGTGAGAAGTTAGCCCTGGAACGTCATAAATGATTCTTTTTATGACTCTGTAGTTTTACCTATTTTTCTTTGCCCGTGCGCCCTTCTTATATTCAGACTTGTACTGACGCACATTACCGGCTTGTACACCCAATTTCTCTTTAGCAGTTTTGCTTGCAGTATCTAAACTAATTCCCTGACGCTCAGCTTGCTCGAAATGTGCAAGGGTTTTCTGGCGATCGCTATACTTGAACCCTTTTGCTTTACGCCCATTAATGCTTTTTTTTATTCTGGCGCTGGCCTCGGCTTCAGCGACCCTGAGGATGTCGTCCATTTTATAGAACATCAGGTTTTCCACCATTAGTACCAAGTGTTCGATGGCTTCGATCACTTTGCCGTTGCAGGCTTCAGCTTGAAGTTGTTTTAACAGCATAATGGACTGTATTCGCTTGTCGTCCTCTGTTGTGAAGAAATTTTCAGGTAACTTTTCGTAATGCTTTAGAAAAATCCTGTCTGTCAGCTCAATAAAGTCGCCAGCGTTTATTTCCACTTTGATAATCCCTGAACTGCCTGTATCTTTCTCTCATCGCTGGTGTGTAAGTACCGAGCCGTGGTATCAAGGGATTCGTGTCCCATCAACTCCTTTATAGTCACCAGGTCAACCCGGTCATGGGCAAGTCGAGTACCAAAGGTGTGTCGTAAATCGTGAAGCCTCAGATCCGGCAGGCCAGCTTTAGTCCGAATCTCTCGCCAAGCCTTATTAATATTGTCAAACCTTTTACCAGTCTTTGGGCTAGGGAATACCAACTCACTGTTTTGAGTCTGGTTGAGCCAGGTGACCAGAGTTTGAAAGACAGCGTCGTTAAGAAAGACTTGTCTGGTCTGTCCTGACTTTGCTCCCTCTCCGACAACGGTTAGTAGCCGTGCATTAAGGTCTAAGTCGGAAACCTTGAGATTGAATAGTTCACCTCTCCGGATGCCAGTATTGAGCTTTACCAGTACCATCGGCTTGATATGGTCAGTAAAAGCACCTGATAAATCTTGAGGGGCTTCCATCTTGCGCTCCTCACACCATTTTATATAGCGCTGACGCTCTTCCCGGTGCTTTGCTTGGCGTGTTTCAATGACTGCAAATAACCGTTGCTCTTCTTCCGTTGTTAAGTATCGGATCTTCTGGCTTTTATCCTCTTTCATCTTCTTAACTTCTGACAATGGAGAGGCTATTAGCAATCCTGCTTTCACTGCTTTCGAAAGCACTCCCCGGAGCCTGGTTAATACTCGGTTCGCCCCTGAAGGCTTGCCGGGATATGCTTTTTTCCATTTCTCCATATTCCAGGGGGTAATGGCAGACATTGGCTTATCCAGATATTCACTGAAATGCTTTTTGATAATTGGGATAACTTCGTTAGCAGTCTTGACAGGGGTTACATCCCTATAACCAGCTTCAAGAAATGCGCCGAGAGTTTCCATTTTTTGCCGTTCAATGGACGCCCTGAAAGCCTGTTTCTGTTCTTGAGGGTCTTCACCTCTGGCTACTTGCCCGGCTGCAATTTTGGCTTGCTCTCTGGCCGCATCAACCGTTACCTCTCCGTGCTTGCTGAGAGGGTGCTTCCGGTTTTTCCGTGTTACTGGTGACTGGTATTCATAGTAGAAGAACTTACCGGTTTTCCTTTGTTGCAGAACAAAGCCCCGCACCTCTGTATCTCTGAGGCTGTTCCCTGCCATCTTCTTGGCTGAGCTTTCAGTTATTTTCTGGGAAGGCATATGTCGCACCTATATAGCCTGTCTTGTGCGATATAAATCAGTCGATCCGGTTCGGAATCGGTTCGGAAATGGTTTGCTGAAAATATATTGCACGACAGTACGCTTATTTCGAGTTTTACTTATAAAATCCCTGTATTTACAGGTGTTTGGCTCTAGTGTTACGTCCTGTCGTGTACTGTACTGTAGTATTACTTTATATGCGAATTCGCCCTCCGGAGGCAGAGGTCAGAGGTTCGAATCCTCTCGGGTGCGCCACAATGGCGGTATCTACGCCCATAGTAAGCACTTACATTTTTGCCCTTCCAGATTTCCAACCTACGTATAACCTACACCCCGCATCAAGATTAACTCTTCTTTTGGTGTCAAACTCTGTCCAGCGTTGTCGATGTCAGCTCGTTCGTTCGCCTCATGTATTCCAATGGATTGTTCTTATCATCCATAGAATGGGTATTTTTTGCTGCCTTAAACGATTGATGAAGCTCGATCATTATCGTTCTTTCTGGATATTAACTCTCGTTCATTGCCTCTCCCCGAAAACTCGTCAAAATCGCCCTGTCATTACGACCGATCAAGGAGGATCTTGTCATGACTAAGCTGATTATGCGTTTTAGTAAAAGTAAATTGATGGCGTTAAAACCCTCAAGCAGACCGTACTACGTCAGGGATGAGCTTGGCGCTGGTTTGCGTTTGAAAGTACTTACTTCCGGTGCAAAGACTTTTCAGGTGCAGAAGCGTGCAGATGGTCGGGTGAGGACGATCACCATCGGCTACTTCGTCGATCGAGACGGCAATATGCAAGTTCATCCGGAACAGGCCCAAAGAAGAGCTCGGGAAATATACAATGATTTGGTACTGGGCATACATAAAGAGGCTAAGCCTGAAGAAGGTGTAATCACCTTGGGTGAGTTTTTCAAGCTTTATCCGAGTTACATCAAAGGGCAGCTTAAAACAGTGGATGCAACTTTGGCGCGCATCGAACGAAATTTTTCTCACCTTTTTGGTTTGCCTCTTAACGAGATTACGCCAAAAATCATCCAGCTCTGGCGCCGGCAGAAAATAGCGGAAGGCTTAGGCAATAGTACCATTAATCGGGATGTCAGCTCACTTCGCGGACTCTTGTCATCACCGGTGTAAATTGTCCTCAAAACACCAGTTCAAAATGACCTATTTTGATTATAGCTTTCATTGGTGTTTATGTGGAAGGAAGGTGTTAATCAATTGGTCTGCATGGATAGATGGCAGGCCCGATTTTAGAAGAATTTTAAATGCACTCTCAATAAATGATCTTTGATAAGAGTCAGAGTATTTCGTCTATTGGAAGTGAATCCCATAAGTTTTCATCGAAATCAAAACTCTGTGATGAAAGGAGTTCATCGATATATTCTGGTAGTCCCAGATTTTTGAGACCTATAGCTTCTATAATTTGTGAAACTAAAGTCTTGTTCGGAAAGCCTTTACCATGACAGATGGAAGAAATGGAGCTCAGCAGTTGCCGGTCAAGCTGGCCATCCTTCTGGAGGCTCGGTAGCTTCAGCAGCGTGTCCACGTCCCCGGCTTTGGGAAAGCCTTTACCATTACAGATGGAAGAAATGGAGCTCAGCAGTTGCCGGTCAAGCTGGCCATCCTTCTGG
>OODV01000438.1 GCA_900299555.1 uncultured Endozoicomonas sp. | reverse complement strand
CTATCTGCTCATGAGTACCAGGCAGATTGCCGTTATAGCGATACTCAAGTTGGAAACTCTTATTACAGTCCTTGCATCGATACCGCTGGTGACCCGTCTCAGCTTTCCCGTTCTTAACAACATTGAACGTTTGTTGACAATGGATACAGGCAACTTGAACTACAGCCATAGATGACTCAAAAAGACAGGAGTGTATCAGATCAACAGCTCTGACACATCACCATTTTCATACCACCTTTATCTTAAATCAGAGATTGAAAAAGCAATCGCAAGTGACCAACTAAGTAAGTTTCATTTTAACTTTCTTCGGAATATTTTGGAAAAAACCTCCACCTTCCTTGGTTATGAGAGATGGGGGGATTTGCTTCCAAGAACAGAAGATGGTAGGCCAAATCCGTATGAGGCACGAATTATTAATATCTCTAGCCATTCAAAACATGCTGGTGACGAAGTGCCCGAACTAACGGAAGATGATAAGCGAGTATTACGTTATCTAGTCAGTCAATTAAACACGATGTACCGCTTCCAACAGACCGGAAGTTAAAGAATTTAAAGGCTAGCTATGCACGATTACAAAACCATTGCAGAATCCAAAAACTTTATCGTTCTGGATAAATACACGCCGGATTATCAGGTCAACGAACACTACCAAAGCGAAAACGATCTTGAGCGGGAGCTGATCGCTGATCTGCAAAATCAGGGCTATGAATATGTAGCAGATTTAAATACCCCGGATAAGATGCTCCGCAATGTTCGGAAGCAGCTGCAAGCCCTGAATGATGTGGTGTTTTCGGATGGGGAATGGCAGCGCTTTGTTGAGACCTATCTGGATAAACCCGGCGATAACATGATTGATAAGACCCGTAAGATTCACGATGACCATATCTTCGATTTTGTCTTTGATGATGGGCATATCCAGAACATCTATCTGCTGGATAAACACAATATCCACCGTAATGTCTGCCAGATCATCCGGCAGTTTGAACAGACCGGCACCCATAAAAACCGCTACGACGTGACGATTCTGTTGAATGGTTTGCCCCTGGTACAGATCGAGCTGAAAAAACGGGGCGTGGCCATTCGTGAAGCGTTTAACCAGGTGCATCGTTACAGCAAGGAGAGCTTTAACAGCGAGCAGTCGCTGTATAAATATTTGCAGCTGTTTGTGATCTCTAACGGCACCGACACCCGCTATTTTGCTAATACTACCCAGCGTAATAAAAACAGCTTTGACTTCACCATGAACTGGGCGAAGGCGGATAACAGTCTGATCAAAGATTTACAGGACTTTACCGCCACCTTCTTCCAGAAAAGCACCCTGCTTAATGTGTTGCTGCACTACTCGGTGTTTGATGTCAGCGATACCTTGCTGGTGATGCGCCCTTACCAGATTGCTGCGACCGAACGTATTTTATGGAAGATCAACAGTTCCTACGAGGCTAAACAGTGGAGCAAACCGGAAAGCAGCGGTTTTATTTGGCATACCACCGGCTCCGGTAAAACGTTAACCAGTTTTAAAGCGGCCCGCCTAGCGACTCAGCTGGATTTTATCGACAAGGTGTTTTTTGTGGTGGACCGGAAAGACCTTGACTACCAGACCATGAAGGAGTACCAGCGTTTTTCGCCTGACAGTGTCAATGGTTCTGACAGTATCGCTGGCCTTAAGCGCAATCTGGATAAAGACGACAACAAGATCATCGTCACGACCATTCAGAAGCTCAACAACCTGATGAAAAGCGAGGGCGATCTTGCCATTTACAACAAACAGGTGGTGTTTATTTTCGATGAGTGCCATCGCAGCCAGTTTGGCGAAGCCCAGAAAAACCTGAAGAAGAAGTTTAAACGGTTCTATCAGTTCGGCTTTACGGGTACGCCCATTTTCCCGCAGAACGCTTTAGGCGCAGATACCACCGCCAGCGTGTTTGGCCGTGAGTTGCATTCTTATGTGATTACCGATGCCATCCGTGATGAAAAGGTGCTCAAGTTCAAGGTGGACTACAACGATGTTCGCCCGACGTTTAAAGCCATCGAAACCGAGCAGGATGAGAAAAAGCTCAACGCCGCAGAAAACAAGCAAGCACTTCTGCACCCGGAGCGTATTCGTGAAGTTTCCCAATACATTCTGAATAACTTCCGCCAGAAAACCCATCGCCTGCAAGCCAGTGGCGTTCCCGGAAGTGGGGGCTTTAATGCCATGTTCGCGGTCAGCAGCGTGGATGCAGCCAAGCTGTATTATGAGTCGCTGAACCAGTTGCAGGCTGATAGCGAAAAGCCGCTGAAAATCGCCACCATTTTCTCCTTTGCGGCCAATGAAGAGCAGGATGCGGTGGGGGATATTCTGGATGAAAGCTTTGATGTCTCGGCGATGAACAGCAGCGCGAAGGAGTTTTTAAGTGCCGCGATTGCTGACTATAACGCTTTCTTTAAAACCAATTTCAGTGTTGATAGCAAAGGTTTTCAGAACTATTACCGTGATCTGGCCAAGCGGGTTAAAGCCAAGGATATCGATTTATTGATTGTGGTCGGGATGTTCCTCACCGGCTTTGACGCGCCCACCCTGAATACGTTGTTCGTGGATAAAAACCTCCGTTACCACGGGCTAATGCAAGCCTATTCACGCACTAACCGGATTTATGACGCCACCAAGACCTTTGGCAATATTGTCACCTTCCGGGATCTGGAACAGGCGACTGTGGATGCCATCACCCTGTTTGGTGATAAAAACACCAAGAACGTGGTGCTGGAAAAGAGCTACAAGGAATATATGGAAGGCTTTACCGACCTGGTCACCGGCGAAGCCAGACGCGGTTTTATGGATGTGGTGCAAGAGTTGGAGCAGCGCTTTCCTGATCCTTCGGCCATTGAGAAAGAGTCGGACAAAAAAGCCTTCGCCAAACTCTTTGGCGAGTACCTGCGCGTCGAAAATGTGCTGCAAAACTACGATGAGTTTGCCAGCCTGAAAGCCCTGCACGACGTGGATATGAGCGACCCGGCAGCCGTTGAAACGTTTAAGGCCGAGCATTACCTGGATGATGAAAAGCTGGCTGAAATGCAGAAGATACGCCTGCCCGCCGAGCGCAAAATTCAGGATTACCGCTCTACCTATAACGATATTCGGGATTGGCAGCGCCGACAGAAATCTGGCAAGGAAAAAGAAGATTCCACCATCGACTGGGATGATGTGGTGTTTGAGGTGGACTTGCTGAAATCTCAGGAGATCAATCTGGATTACATTCTGGAGCTGATCTTTGAGCACAACAAGAAAACCAGGAGTAAAGCCGATCTGGTTGATGAAGTGCGCCGACTGATTCGTGCCAGCCTTGGCAACCGCGCCAAAGAAGATCTGGTGGTTGATTTTATCAATCAGACTGATCTTGACGAGATTGGTGATAAAGCCAGTGTTATTGACGCTTTTTTTGCTTTCGCTCAACAAGAACAGCAGCGTGAAGCGGAGGAGCTGATTGAAGGAGAGAGCCTGAATAATGAAGCCGCCAAACGGTATATTACTAACTCGCTAAAACGGGAGTATGCCAGCGAGAATGGCACTGAGCTCAATGCCATCCTGCCGAAAATGAGCCCTCTGAATCCGCAGTATTTGACCAAGAAGCAGAGTGTGTTTCAGAAGATTGCGGCGTTTGTTGAGAAGTTTAAAGGGGTGGGGGGGACAGCGATTCCCGCTACGCACTTCTTAAAGCTGGATTCTAGAGGGTGTCCAATCAG
>OODV01000590.1 GCA_900299555.1 uncultured Endozoicomonas sp. | reverse complement strand
AATGAGGCCGGTATTCCTGTGTTCATGGCGCCTGCCAGCGGTAATGTGAACGATAAAACCTGCTTTCAGGAGATTATCAAAAACCATCTGTCGTGTTTCAGGGCTGCTTTGAATAGCCGCTACCTGGTCGCTGATGCCGCCCTGTACGTTGCTGAAACCCTTCAGTTACTTGATGATCAAAAACAGCGGTTTATCTCCCGGGTGCCTTTGAATATCAAGGATGCAAAGCAACTGGTCGGCAAAGCGTCTGCTGTATCGCTGAAGCCTGTTGAAGGCTATGAAGATTATTACTTTGCACAAGTGCCTTCCACCTATGGAGATGTTCAACAACGATGGTTCTTGTTTCTCAATAAAAAGCGTCGACTGAGCGAGCAGAAAACGCTGATAAGAAAGATGGAGAAACAGTCACTGAAAGAGGCTCGTGACCTGGAAAAGCTGCGTAAAAAGGCTTTTCTTTGCGAAGACGATGCATTGCAGGCTTTTGCCTTATGGCAGAAACAGTCGAAGCTCTGCCAGAGTGGATCGGAACCTGAGGTTATCCGCAAACCCTGCTATTCAGGCAAGGGGCGTCCACCGTCAGACAGTAAACCTGATCACTTCGAATATTTTGTCCATGGCGTATGTTTTGTTGCCTGCGAGAAAAAGGAGCATGCACAGGCCTCATTGGGCTACTTTATCCTGAGCACCAATGAGCTGGATCAGAACCGTCTGCATGC
>OODV01000371.1 GCA_900299555.1 uncultured Endozoicomonas sp. | reverse complement strand
GGGAAAGAGATCTGGAAGGAAAAGTTCATAGCCTGAATTTGACCTGACAGACACCCTCTTGAAAATCGGTAACTGTCAGGTCAGGTCTGAACTTCTACATATTAAACCAATTAACCAGGGACAGTTGACAACGTCGGGCTTCGATTTAAAAGCAGACTATACCCACAGTGTGCCATTTGGCTCTTTAACTTATGCTGTTAATGGTAGCTATGTCCTGGAGTACAAACAGCCTGAGTATTACAAGGGGCCGGAAGTGGATATAGTTGGTGGCAATGTTGGTTTTGATGCTTACCCGGAATACCGTGTCAATGCAGATATGGGTTGGGTATCTAATGATAGGATGCATCGGTTGAATTTCGGTCCCCGTCATGTTGCCGGTTACATCTACAACAAAGATAAGAGTAGCGAAACGGCTGTACCTAGCTGGACCAGTTGGGATCTCAACTACCAGTTGAACCTGCCGTGGGATGGTGTCGTTAAGATGGGAGCTCGAAATCTGTTTGATCGGGACGCTCCTTTACCAACAGACTCTTTCCGAAGTCTTGATGAGTTGAGCAATTACGACTGGAGAGGCCGTACCTTATATGCCTCATATAGTCAGAGCTTTTAAGGGCTATCTCTAACCTCGTTCCCACGCTTCGCGTGGGAATGCATACCTCAATCCGAAACGGATTCCCCGACACGGCAAGGACGCCAAACTGTCACTCATATTTTTCTGAAGGAAGCGTTCAGCTTCCAACAGAAAAATAAATAACAAAAACATGGGAAATGGCAGTCCATGAATAAAAACAAAACCCACAAGGTGAAGAGCTTGTGCAGTACGCTGGCACTCAGCGCTGCGTTATCCGCTTCAATAATGATTCCCAATGCCTTCGCTCAGGACCCGTTGAGCAGCGCATTAACTACACAACAAAAGACCGATAAAGCCTCCCAGCGTTCCCAGGCAAAGGTCAATAACCTTTCCGACCAGACGCAGGAGTTGCTGGGTGAGTACAAAAGCGTTATCCGTCAGGTAGAAGCCCTGACCGTCTATAACCGCCAATTGCAACGGGTGGTTAATGCCCAGCAGACGGAAATTGAATCCATGCTGGCCCAGATTGAAACCCTGGACCAGACCAATATCGAAATAACGCCATTGATGCTCAAAATGGTGGATAGCCTTGAGCAGTTTATCGAGCTGGATGTGCCCTTTCAGCTGAAAGAGCGCCAGGAACGTGTCGCCCGTCTGCGCGCCACCATGGACAGCCCGAATGTCACCACTTCCGAGAAATACCGCAAAATTCTTGAAGCCTATCAGATTGAAAATGACTTTGGTCGTACCATTGAGGCCTATGAGGCCAGCCTGGGCGAGGGCGACCAGACCCGCACCTATAACTTCCTCCGTATCGGCCGCCTGGCGCTGCTCTATCAGTCACTGGATGGTGCAGAGACCGGTCAATGGAACAGTGATACCCGCAGCTGGGAAGTACTCCCGGAGAATTATCGTGCCGGTGTTAACCAGGGCCTGAAAATTGCCCGCAAACAGGCACCGCATAATCTGATCAAACTGCCGGTTCGCGCTGCGGAGGATGCATAATGAAGTACGCTATGAAATCAGCCGTGAAGCCGCTGTTGTTTTCCCTGGGGCTTGGTATGGCCTTTTCTGCCAGTGCCAATGAAGGCACTGCTGCCCTGCAAGAGTTGCTGAATAAAATCAAGGCAGACAGTGTTACCGAAAGCCGTGAAAACCGTGCCCGGGAAGCCCGATTTCTGGACGATAAAAATGCCCAACAGCGCCTGCTGGCCGAAGCGAAGGCTGAGCTGAAAGCCCAGGAGCGACTGAGCGATCAGCTCCTAAAGCAGTCCGACACTAATGAAAAAACCTTGAAAGAGACGCAGAACACCCTGGATCTTCGCTCCGGCGAATTGAAGGAACTGTTCGGTGTTGTACGTCAGTTTGCCGGTGATAACAAAGGCATTTTTGAAGCCTCGATGGTCACCGCCCAGTTCCCGGAACGCACCGCCTTTATGACGGAGATGGCCGAGAGCAAAAAGCTGCCAACCACGGGCAAGCTTGAGCAGTTCTGGCATGAGATTCTCCGGGAAATGGTCGAAACCGGTCGCGTGGTTGAAATGCCAGCCACTGTTGTCTACGGCGAAGGGGATGAAGCGCAGAAAAATATCATCCGTGTGGGCAGCTTTAACGCCATTTCAGAAGGTAAGTATCTGACATACTCCCCGGCGGTGGGCAAGTTCCAGGAACTCTCCCGTCAACCGGAATCCTCCATTCTGTCTGCGGTCGCTGAGCTTGAACAGTCCCAGAGTGGCTATACCCCGTTTTATGTAGACCCTTCAAGGGGCCAGATTCTCTCCCTGCTGGTGCAGAGTCCAAGCATCTCTGAGCGGATTGACCAGGGTGGCGTGGTTGGTTACGTGATTCTTGGCCTTGGTGCCCTGGGTGTACTGATCGCACTGGCCTGCTACCTGAATCTGGTTCGTATTGGTGCCGGTGTGCGCAAACAACAGAAAACCGAACAGGTTATCAAGGGGAACCCCCTGGGCGAGATTATGAAGGCTTACCAGGATAACCGTGATGCCGACCTGGAAACTCTGGAACTTAAGCTGGATGAAATCATTATGCGTTCAGCACCCTCTATTGAGCGTGGCGTAGGTTCCATCAAACTGATTGCTTCGGTGGCGCCACTGCTGGGTCTGCTCGGTACAGTGGTCGGTATGATTGCCACCTTCCAGGCTATCACGCTGTTTGGTACCGGTGATCCCAAGCTGATGGCCAACGGTATTTCCGAGGCCCTGGTAACCACCATGCTGGGTCTGGTTGTGGCCATTCCAACCCTGTTTGCCCACAGCATTGTCAACAGCAAGAGCCGTCTTCTGATTCAGGTGCTGGAAGAGCAGAGTGCCGGTTTTATTGCCCGTCATCAGGAGCAGGATCTGAATACCGGTGCCCGTAACACCCGTGCCACCGTGACCACAGACTCTGCAGCAACAGCGCAACCTGCGTAAGGAGTGACCTTATGCTCTGGTTACTGGAAGAGCTGGAATCCATTCGCAGCTTTCTGGGTATGGGTGGCGATGTTCTGATGATGCTGTTTGTCCTCACCCTGTTGCTCTGGGTGCTGGTGATTGAGCGTTATCTGTTCTTTTTTCTTGAGTGCCCAAAGCTGGTGAAAAGCACTATTGGGAACTGGCAGGATCGCCCGGATAAGTTATCCAGCCGTGCCCGGCATATCCGCATTGCGATGATTTCGCAAGTGTCGCTGGACGTGAAGCGCAACCTGCCCATGATCAAAACATTAATCGCCCTCTGCCCTCTATTGGGCTTACTGGGAACAGTGGTGGGCATGGTACAGGTATTTGATGTGCTGGCGGTAACCGGAACAGGCAGCCCCAGGGCCATGGCCTCCGGTATCTCCAAGGCGACCATACCCACCATGGCGGGTATGGTGGCGGCGCTGTCCGGTCTTTACTTCAGCGCGCTGCTGGAAAAGCGGGCGGACCGGGTAACCCATAAAGTGGCAGACTCAATGCAGCATTGAGTTTATCGGACATCGAATAAAAATATCTCATTCCCTGTCGTCTGTTGTACCGGCAGGGTGGGAGGAAGGAACAATGAGAAGACGCTATAGCAACGGCGCCCAGGAAGATGCCGGCATAGATATGACCCCGATGCTGGACATCGTGTTTATCATGCTGATTTTCTTCATCGTAACAACGTCGTTTATTAAGGAAGCCGGTATTGATGTGAACCGGCCTACGGCAAACTCCGCCCAGGTGGTCAAGAAAGGCAATATTATGATTGCGGTGAGCGACACTGGCGCCGTATGGATTGATAAACGCCGGGTGGAAGTTGGCGCGGTTCGTGCCAACGTGGAGCGATTGAAGGCGGAAAATCCCGAAGGTGCGGTGGTGATCCAGGCGGATAAAGAGTCCAAGTCTGGCATTGTCGTTGAAGTAATGGACCAGGTGCGGTTGGCGGGTGTGTACAGCATCTCCGTTTCGGCCAGAGAGCCATGAAACCCGGTTAGCGTGAGAAAACGCGATAGGAGAGGTGCTTATGCGGTATTTAGCAGCGCTCGGCCTGGGTTTTGCGGTGGCACTGGGGTTGTTCGCGATCATGAACGCCTTGGTGAACAATAATCGCCATGAACTGGTTCAGGCCGATGATAACCGGATCAGCGAATTTATTCGCATGCATCGTCCGGAAACGGTGAAAGAGAAAAAACGGGAGATCCCCAAACCCCAGCCCAGGAAGCCACCCCCACCGCCGGAGATGAAAATCTCCCAGCAGGTGGATAAACCGGTGATTGAGCAGGTGAAGATGGAAGTGCCACAGATGGATGTGGATCTGGATCTTGCCGTGGGCCACGGTGCCGGTATGTATGCATCCAGTGGTGCATCTGCCAGTGGTGGCCCGGTACCGTTGAATAAATTCAGTCCAATGTATCCAAGAAAAGCCCTGCAGAGCGGTGTGGGTGGCTCGGTGGTTTTCCAGTACACGGTTAATGCAGATGGTCGTGTAACGGATGTGAAAATCGTTAAGGAGAAGCCCCGGGGTAAAGGGTTTGGCAAGGCCATTAAGAAGGCTGCCCTGAAATGGAAATTCAAGCCGGCCATGGAAGATGGTGTTGCCATTGCCAGAACCCAGCAGCAGGAATATGAGTTTGTCCTGGATTAATGAGTGGAGTAAGTCATGAACAGATTAAAAAAGACAGCACTGGTCTCTGTTCTGCTGGCGGGCATTAGCTCTGCTCCGCTGGCATTGGCAGCTCCGGATAAAGCTCCGGAGCTGCGACAGATTACCTATAAGTATATTCTTAAGGCCCAGGAGCAGATGGCGGACGATAATCTGGCTGCTGCCCGTCAGAGTCTTGAGCATGTCCTTGCCAAGGTAAAAAACAGTAAGTATGACAAGGCAGCGGTCAATCAGATGCTCGGTGTGGTATTTGCTAATCAGGAAAAATACGACGATGCCACCCGCTACTTTAAGGCGGCACTGGTCGATGACGCCTTGCATAAACCGGCGGCTCAGCAGGTCAGGTATAACCTGGCCCAGTTATTGATGATGAATGGCCAGTTTCAGGAAGGTGTTGACCAGCTGAAAACCTGGATGGCCAACCTGGACGAGAAGGTTGAGGTACCAGCCAGCGCCTGGATTATGCTTGCCAACGGTTATTCCCGGATGCAGAACTGGAATAATGTGTTAGACCCGGCGAAGAGGGCGATTGCGGCTTCGGACGAGCCCCCGGAATCCTGGTACACCCTGTTACTGGCAGCCCATTATGAGTTGAAGGAAATTCCCAAAGCTATTGATGTGCTGGAAATTCTGGTGAACATGGCGCCGCAGAAGAAGCAGTACTGGCTGCAGCTATCTGGCATGAATATGTCCATTAAGCGGGATGCCCAGGCGTTGGCAGCATTGCGGGCTGCCTATCGCAATGGCCTGTTTGATAAGGAGACTGAGTACACACGGCTGGCGAACTTCCTGACCTATCAGCAGGTGCCTTATCAGGCTGGTGTTGTGTATGCAGATGGTATGGAGCAGGGGATTGTTGAAGGCAGTTTCGACAATTATAAAAAGCTGGCTAATTTCTGGTCCCATGCTCGAGAGAATGACAAGGCCATTGACGCCTTTAACCAGGCGCTGAGCCTGCAGCAAGACCCTGATCTGCAGTTAAAGCTGGCAAGAATGCTGGCCCGTTCTGAACGCTACCAGGAACTGCTGATGCTGGTGAGTAAACCATTTGCAGGCATGACGGAAAAGCAGCAAGGCGAAATGCTCTTTCTTACTGGGATGGCTCATTATCAGTTGGGTGACTCCCGCAAGTCTCTGGACTATATGCGCAAGGCGGCTGATATCAAAAACAGTCGCGGCCAGGCCAACTCGTGGATTGGTTTTCTCCAGCAGGATCTGAATAACGGCTAGGTTGATTGAATCCTTATTCTCGTTCCCACACAGAGCATGGGAGCGAAGAGTTGGGAGGGTTACGTATGGGGATCAATGCTTTTAGCTGCACCAGGTTGATGGAATCCTGAAAGGGATAGCCCCCTTCTCTACTGCCATACGGTTTAACCGGGGGGAGGGGGCTTTTTTATTACGCAATTATAAATACCAAAAAATGAGTATATTCCTGAGCCTGGGATGGTTCTTTAAACAACACTGGCTGCGTTATGTGGTCTGTTTTATCTGTCTTGTCCTGGTGTCGTTAACCGAGGTTGTGTATCAAAACTGTTGATAGTGGTTTAGGGAGATAAATTCACCGATGATCTTATGATGTCACAACGTCATCCCAGATCCATTTTGCCGCAACCACTCAACATGCTGTTGGTAGTTTGGAAGTACTTTATCAACGGCATTCCAAAAGTCAGCATTGTGATTTCTGTGCAGACGATGAGCAAGTTCATGGACAATGATGTAATCCAGCACAGCGAGGGGGGCCATCAAACACCGCCAATGGAAGTTCAAGTCACCTTTGGTGGTACAGGATGCCCAGCGGTGTTGAAGTTCCATGATACGCACAGCACCATAGTTAACACCCATTTTGGGGGCAAAATGAGGGAGTCTTTGAATAACTCGTTTTTGGCCTCTGGTTCGGTAAAAGTGCTTGAACACCTCCATACCGGCATCAACCCGATCCCTGCGCAGTAGAAAGCGGCCATTCTTCAGAATAAGATCATCATCTTGATCATTGACCAGTTGCAAGCGGTAGTTTCTGCCAAGGTAGAGAAAACCTTCACCATTGACAAATTCACGGTGAACCTGAACCCGGTTCAGGTCTTCCCACTCTGCCAGGTTGCGGTAAATCCAACGGCGTTTCTGTTCAATGATCTGCTCAATTTTTGCAATGTTATAGGGCAGTGGCGCAAGAACAGTAACAGAGCCATCCCGTTCAATAAACAAGCTGGTTGTCTTGCGATCACTGCGCTTAAGGCGATACTCAATGTCCAGATACCGGCAAAAGCTGGGCTCATCCTGTGAATCAGTCACTTGCATTAATACCCAGAATCTCTTTTTCCCTTCGGCGAGCCAGTGCCACAACCTCGGTGGCCAAAAGCTCTCGGTGTTGTTTTAAAGCCTCAACTCTGCTGAGAATAAAGCGCTTCTTAATTTTTCCCTGAAGCTCTGCCACCAAGTCATCCCGCTCCCAGAAATCCAGGTTGCCAATGTAACCATTCAGGTCATCCATAATGACCACAACCGTCTCTTTGACTCTGTCAATTTGAGCTGCCAGATCACCCTCTTTAAAAGCCAGGCTGATGATCAGATCAAGAAATGGATCTTCAACTTTGGCGTACGGCCCTCGCCCCTGCAAGATTTCATCACGAAGGGATTGCAACCTTAAGGCCATTTGCTCCCAGTTATCGCTGTGCTTCTTGATGATTTCATCCAGTTTGTCACTCATGCTTTTATAGAAAACCGGATCATCATCAGCACTCACCTTACAGTGCTTGCGAATGGCATGTTCCATTTCGCTGGCCTGGGCTTTAAGGTCAGGTTCTCTTTTAACGGATTTTATAAACTGATCGCTGAATAGTTCAACGGGCTTAACCTTTGGGCTCATTCCCAAACTGATCAAATGTTCATTGACCAGCGTCCGAATCTTTTGGCCAACACCATGAAAATTCATGGTTTCATCTTTATAGCGTTCCCGAGCTTTCGCCTGAATATGAACAAACTGGTACATCGGAATTTTATAAGGATTAGCCAGCGCATTGGGCATGACAATGTCCATGCTCTGAAGGAACTTTTTCAGGTAGACATTGAAGCTATCTCTCTGACGGATATCTTCCAGCAGTTCAACGGCTTCTAACTGTACCTGATAATGCTCATCCGGGGAGAGTTTCTGGTTAACCAGCCTTTCAATCTGTCGAATACCTCCCTCTTTAAACAGCTGCAGTAAACGACGGTAACGGCTTTCCAGTACGGGCACTTCGCTGTCGATATTTTGCAGACCATTCAGAATATCTTCCTGATCTTCACCGGAATAGAGTGATAGCGCGGCCTTCAGGTTAGCAGTCAGACCAATATAATCGATGATGTAGCCACGGGTCTTTTCTTTGCGGGCTCGGTTTACCCTGGCAATGGTTTGCAGCAAGTTATGCTCACTCAGGTGCTTATCAATGTACATAACCTGCTCTATGGGAGCGTCAAAGCCGGTTAGCAGCATGTCGCAGACGATGAGAAAAGCGATACCGGTTTCTGGCTTCTCATAGTCGAATGTCTTTTTAAAGCTTTCAATGGCATCCAGCTCGCGAGCTGCCTTTCTTGCGGCAACAAAGTCCGCTTTTTCATAGGTGTCATCACTGGAAATGATGACGGCCGTTTTAAGAAACTTCAGCAGTTGCAACGTTTCAATGTTTTGCTCTGATTCGGGTAGCGATGAGTACTCCGAAATCTGAGTGTTGATGGCTTCTCGAATATAGGTCTGATAATGGATGCATGCCTGCTTGGAAGAACAGACCACCTGTGCTTTAAAGCCAGAAGGCATGATACTGCGCACATAATGCTTCACATGATCGCTGGCGATTTCTTCTATCCGTTTTTCGGCATCAAGAATATCCCCCTCGGCGCCATACTTTTTACGAATTGCCAGAAGCTCTTCTTCAGTTCTGTCTTTAAAAAGATTTTCAAACTTGGTATCAAAGCCTGCACGGTCATAAATGGCAGTATCAGCGGTTTTTCCTTCATAAAGAATAGGAAGCGTTGCACCATCATCCACTGCATCCCGCAGTTTGTATTTGTCGATATAGGCATCGTCTTTACTGCTACCAAAACGTTTCCAGGTCGGATCAGTATGGTGTTCTGCAATCAATGGCGTGCCGGTAAAGGCAATACGGGCGGCATTGGGAAATGCATCAAAAAGGTTGTCTGAAAGGCTGGCCCGGTCTTTGCCGCTGCGCTGTGTTCGATGAGCCTCATCAATTAAAATCAACACTTTAGAACGGCTATTGATAACGCCGAACTCTTTGAAACGAGCCACTTCAACCTGATAATTAGCAGCAACTTCAGCCACCTTATTCTCATCGTCGGCAGCTATGGCGGCACTGTGTTGTGCTGACAGTGCTTTACGCACACTGTCTGGCAGAAATGAAACATCCTCTTCCCGAAACTTATGCACCATCACCATATTCAGGTTCGATGAGTCCGATGCCAGCTTATCTCTTGCGTCCCTTGAACTGCTGATCTCGGTGATTGTTTCCCCGGTCAGGCTGGCAGTGGCTGTCAGTTGCTCTTCGAGGTCTCGACGATCGTTAACCATCAGCACTTTGTAATCTTTCAGGTTGGCCATACGGCGCAGGCGGCGAATGAGAAACACCATGGTGAGGCTTTTTCCGCTGCCCTGGGTATGCCAGATGACTCCGGAACGCTGGAGTGCTGTCTCACCGGATTCCATTCGTTCGAGAATCTTGAGCACTGCCCGGTATTGCTGGTACCTGCATATGACCTTAATTCGATTGGTGCCAGCATCCATGAACAGGGTGAAACTTCGAGTAATATCCAGTAGCCGTTGAGGGTGAAGCATTCCCTGCACTAACTGTTCCTGAGGTCGGTGTAACATCACTTCGGGGCTCTGGTACGGCTCAGTATCAGGATAAATAGTTTTCCAGTTAAAGTAATATTCTTCTGTGGATGTGATAGAGCCAAACTTGCAGTCATCACCATAGGTGCTGATCATCAACTGATTCGTGAAAAATAGCCGGGGTTCACCTTCTCTGTTTTTAGAATTATCTGGCTCCCGCAGGTCTGCGTAGCGCCGCAGCTGTTCAATACCTTGGAACATCGGGTTTGTGCAGTTGCTACTGAACTCTTTGCATTCGATAACAACCAGCGGGAGGCCGTTAACAAAGAGGACAATATCCGGGCGGATATGGCCTTTTGTGTGTCCGGGGGTATCAATACGGAACTGATTGATGGCAATAAATTCGTTATTTTGCCAGTTAGAAAAATCGATGATATTGACCGGTGGATTGACCTCGCCTGTGAGCTCGTTTTTGTCGACTTTCCATTTATACAGACGCTCAAGAAATTCCTGATTCGCAGCCAGCAGCTTATCGGTTCCAAAGTCAGTAAAGTCTTCCAGGAGCTCGTCCAGCTGCTCATCCGTCAGCCAGGGTGTACCATCCTCCAGTATATTGATTCTACGAACGGCTTGTTTGAATCGATCAGAAAGAACGACTTCTCTGAATGAACGTCGAAAACTGGTTGCAGGATCTTTGGGGATGCCTGGGCCAAGGTCGTGTACTTCCCAGCCCATTGTGGCCAGCTGGGTCAGCAGGGGGCGTTCAACCTCCTTGTACTCGCTCACGATAAACGACTCCAAACTTTTAAATCAACAGTCAGACATGATGATAAAAGTGGGATTGTCATACAAGGAAAAATATCAAAGAACCCAGATGTTAGTGCAATGGGTGATCAGTGGTTTGGAAGAAAGCGGCCTTCCTGTGATGAGTCAGGCCGTGATGTTTGTATCCATTAGTCTGGATAGGGCAATACTGATATCTCGCTCACTAAATAGTTTTTCTTTTCTGGCTGCCCATACTGCGCCTGCAGGCCATGATTTTATGGCTGTCATAACCGCCTGAACGGTAGGTTCGCATTGCTCACGATTCAGTAACCAGTCAACCGTTGTTAACAGTTCCAGGCCATAAGGGGACTCGAAGCCTGAGATAATCCTGGAGGCTTGCTCAAGCGCAGGCAGGTATTCTCTGGCTTCCGATTCGAGGTAAGTTTTCAGCTTTGCCTTTTTGTTTTCATTAAAGCGGATGACATCAAGGGGCTGGGAATCTGCTATTCGCTTATCACTGCTTAAATAGCTACCGTCCAGTGCTTCCAGAACATGTTGTAACCGGTTGGCATAAGGGCCGTAGTTTTGGGCACTGAACTGTAAATTTAGAGGGTTCGTGAGATTTTGTGACTCAATAACCCTTTCAAGAATCCAAGCCAGTTTTTGAATCTCAATCTGACTGCATTCCATTCCCAGAACCCAGTAACGGCGTATAAGTTCAGTAATCAGAGCCCTTGATGGCGTCAGCTTTTCAACCCCTTTGGCTTTTGCAACATTCTGGTATTTCGCCGTAGGCTCATAAATAAGAATCTCTACGGCATCCAGATCTGACAAGGCGAGCTCTATTTGTTCACGCACTTCAAGCCAGGGGAGGCCACCATTACCAGCGCCCAGTGGAGGAATAGCAATTGAGTTGATTTTCTTCTCAAGAATAATTCGTCTCAGGTCTTGCAGGCCACTGATGACCCACTCCATCTTTGAGGGGTGACGCCAGTGCTTTTTGGTTGGGAAATTTATAATCCAGCGTGGTCCCATTAATTCGTCAGTTTCTGTGACGAACATCTGCCCAACCCGAACACTGTCTGACTTACAGGCTTTGGCGTATTCTCTCATGTTTTGAGGAAAGCGCTCTTTGAACATCAAGGCTATCCCCTTGCCCATGATGCCAACGGTATTCACGGTGTTCACCAAAGCTTCTGCAGGGGCCTCAAGTAGATTGCCGGTTGTGTATTTGATCATTGGAAGTACCATCCTGGACGTACATAAACTGGCAATTCGAGGTTCCGTTGTTGCAAATGCTGCTCTATCTCTAATTTCAGTTGGTCGGTGTAACAGATAATGCCCAACAAACCTTGTGCGGGCATGTGTTTATATATCAGTGCCTCAGCTTGATAACGCTCGAACTTGGCAGGGTCATCCTGATCTCGCTTGAAATCTCTGTGCTGAAGAATATTCCAGTCTATCTTATCGAGATCAGACAGGTCGTTATAAAAGTTTGCCCACATATAATAAGCATGGCTATCAGTAAACAGAAATGAAAGCCCTAATTCTTTTATATGATGCAGGCTGGAAACGAGAATCACCATTTCATCATTGGCCCTTTTGGGCACACTCCATCCGGTATGGATATTCTGCATCATTACGGAAAAAGGGGTGAAGTAAAAAGGCACGTAATCATTTAAAACACCCCCCGGAGCTACAGGAACCTGATGTTCCCCACGTTTGCTGATCAGTTCTGGATTACCAATATCAACCCAGTTAGAAGACCGGATTGTGCTGGTGCCGCACTGCAGGCCATTTTCAAGAAGCCAGGGTAGGTTACTCCGGTGAGTAACCCTCCAGCAGCTTGATAACATAACCATTGAAATTATTAAGGTCGGTTTCATTACTAATGGATCTTGGTGCTTGCTTAGCATCGATAGAATCAACTACTTGTTGAAAATCTGTGGCACCACTTTCGACGTAGAAAAAACGATTGTCTTGATTGGTATGGATATCCCTAAGTTCCGATATATGCTCGAAATCAGAAATATACTTTGTAACATAACCTTTAAATCGGTCATGTAATGCAGTTTCACAGGGAAGGCGCATGACACTCTGGAGGCGCTTATTCTTGTTGGAAGGGCTGATTTTCACCACATAGGTATTCACAGTGGCATCACTCAAATCCAGAGCCTTTAAGCTGGCCAGATGCTGATCGAGCATCGACTGATCAACCTGGGTTTGAGAGAGCTCGTCATTGGCTGCATCAGAGTGAAGTACCGTTACTTCAGCATCAGTTGTAGAGGGAGTCATCAATGAGTTGATTCCTTTCGTTCCTGGTCGGGGTATAAAAATTGAATACCTGCGGTTTCCTGCAGATACAAACGCTCTTTTGAAGGCACCAGTTCGCCAAGGCAGAGCACTCTGCCTTCTCGTTTATGGGGCGTGCCAATTTCCTGATAACTGACTCGATAAAGCCGAATGCCCAGCAGCAGGAAGATGGGGTTGAGTAAAGTCACTCTGTCTCGTCGGACAAAGGCGAACATAAACAGTAAAAAGACCAGCAACGACGTGATGGATTGCCAGCTTTGATAGTTAAAGGCAAACAGACCTATCAGAAATGGCAGGGTGTAGTTGAGCATGTCGCCATGGATCTGGGAACAGCTTGAGACGGTGACTGCTTTTCCGCCCTCTTGCCAGGTAAGCCATGTTCTCATCTTTTTGGCAATGCATAATGTTGCCAATGCAGACAGGCCAAAAAGAACAATAGCGATGCCGTGGAGATAGATGCCTGAATCCAGCTTGAATACCGGGAACTGTTTTAGCAGTAAAGCCTGAAAGCTATTTTCAGGGATGGCGGCTTTTGGCCTGAAGTCCTGAATCAGCAAAATGGCAAACAGTGGGAAGTAGGCTGATAAAAAGATCAGTCCATCAACCAATAGCGTAGGTGCCAGCTCATTTGGCTTGCGGTTGATCATACAGGGACGGGCACCTTACCGGTGAGTAGGTCTTGCATTAGCCCTTTTTTTTGAAGCTCAGCTTTCTTTTTTTGAGTTTCCAGGGTATGGATAATATTTGAGATAGAGTCGTATTTTTTCACGATAGATCTTTGCTCATCGATTGATGGTTTCACAATCAGTAGTGGGCGAAGATCTTCAAGGTTTATGTTCTTTTGAGCGCTTTGAGGCGCCAGCGCATCGAGCTTGCTCTTGTTCTGGCTGATAGCCATTTCTATAAAGCGAATAACCGCCATATTCTGGTTGACTACCACTCCTACAACACTGTCAGGAAAACACATGGGAATTCCAAGGATGGCTGTGTCAGCAATATTGGCGGCTATCGTCACAGCGATAGTTCCAGCAGGAAATTCTCGGCTTACATTACGACCGAATTCCGTTAATGTCTGCTTGTAGTCGCTGAGGAGGCCGCCTTTACAGGCTGTAATATTCCCAGTTTGAATGAACGGGTATGTTCCTCCGTAGCAGCGAGCATCATCACGTGGTCTATGAGTAAACTTTCCTCTTTCTACCGTCGCAATATTTTGCAGCTCTACAATTTCCCATGACACTGGTATCCAACCCAGTACGGTTTCTTTGTAAAGCTCAGGGACTTCTTCAAAGGATGGGCGCAGCTGACCGGTGGTGGTGTCGATGCCACGGCTGAACAGGTCGGCCATCATACCTTGTTTGATGGCGGTGTATTTGTTGATCAGGGACTGGGTTTGGGTAATTTGGTTGTCGATGGTAGATAAAACTTGATTTATTTTCCTTTGAACTTTGGCTTGAGGTACAAAAATGATCTCATTCTCAACTATCGTGGTATTTAGATTGATTTGTGTCCCCGGCTGGGCTTTTTTTACAAAACCTTGTTCATGAAATTGCAATACATAGTAAAGGTATTCAGAGTCAATATTTGCTAGGTCGTATAGCTGTACGAAGCCGTCATGAATACATGCAGGCATGTCAAGGATGATTGGTTTTCCAACAGTCGCACAGATCGACATTATTAAGTCTCCAGGATTTACCCGAACACTCTTTGATTCTCCTAATGGTGATAAATACTGTTCCGTTTTACTGAGGTATTTTTGCGCTGCTCCTGTAACATCGACGATGCGAACCCAACCAGTTTGGCCATTTTCTTCGAAATAAGATGGATCACCAATTGGACGAGGGGATGCGCCTCTCCGCACTTTGGCGAACTCCTTTATGGGATGAAAATTATTCATAGCCCAACTCCCGCATAAACCCATCCAGCAGCGCCGCTTCCTGATCCCTCTTGCTCAAAATATTTTTGACCGTTACCGCATATTTCCGGTGCAGGTTTTCCACGGCCTTGACCAGCGTAAGCAATACTGCACGAATATAACCCTGATATTCTGAATCCAGTTGCTCTTTAAAGCGGGTCAGAATCAGTTCGCGGGCTTCATCGGCACTGATCTGTTCACGGGCAGCATCCAGTAGTTGATCCATCCGCTTTTCTGTCTCGCGGATCGCCTCTTTCAGCCCTTTCAGTTCCTGTTCTACTGCTTTATGGTTGGCCAGTTTGGACTCAATATCAGCCAGTTGAGCGACAGCGGTTTCACCCTGTTGTGCCAGTTCGGTAATCCGGAGTTCATTTGAAAGCATCACTCCCATTGTTTTCGCAGTGGCAAGAATATGCTGATGAACCGGGAAGTTGGTTTCCTTTGCTGTTAAGCCCTGGGTGAAATCTCCCTTTTTGATGCCTTTGGTCAGGGTTGCTGCTGTTTTGAGTTCGGTAAAGGCATCGTTGATCTGTGCTTTCAGGCTTTTCAGGCAGTCGGCCAGTAGTGCTTTTGCTTCTTTCTGGTCCGTTTTCAGTTGTTTGGCATAATCCGCCGGGAGTACCGGGTTGTCATCGGAAGGCTCGTAATCTTCTTCGTCTGCCTGATCAATCCAGCCCTGCAGTTCGTTGATACGGGCGTTTTTCTGGTTAAGCTCCGCCACTACATCTGCACATTGAGAGGCGAAGAGGGCTTCGTCAGGAATCAGTTCGGCATTCCAGCCACTGGCGGCGATGGACTTGAAATCGGCTTCGAGTTTTTTAAACCAGTTGGCCAGTGCGCCCCGGACCTTGTATTGATTCAGCAGTTTGAGAGGCACCAGTGCCTGTTCAATGGCGTTAAGGGATTCCCGACGCAGTGCAAAAACACCCTCGGCCCCGGGTTTGTTATCACCGAGGCGAATAAAGGCGGGCAGTTCACTTTGCCACCATTGGTCAAGCTCGGTCTGGAACTGTTGGTGTTTATCGTTGACGGCGGCGTGTTGTTCAATCAACGGCTTAATGTCTTCCAGGCAGATGATGGCGCTGTGAAAGTCCTGATAGTGTTGATCACTGGTACGGGGTGTGAACAGGCTTTCCCGCAGGCCCGGGTAATCCTGCCAGGACGGATTAAGATGATTGATCTCGACGGTGGGAATACCGCCATTCAGGTGTGCCCGAACATCCTGTGGTTCCGGCTCCGGGCTGTTATCGACATAGCGGCGAATATTGAGGTTGAACTGCTCCGCTGCCAGCTCACTGATAGGCACTTTGCGAGCGTATTTGGCGGCTTCAGTCTGATCAGTGGTTAGCAGGTGTCGGTAAACGCTGGTGATTTTTTCGATATCTTCCGGGCGCAGGCTGTTCTGGTTTTTGCCCTCGCGGTATTCCCGGTCGGCATTGATGAAGAGTACCGAGTCTCGCTCTCTGGTACCTTGTTTATTGATGATCAGCACGCAGGCGGGAATGCCTGTTCCGTAGAAGAGGCCGGAAGGCAGGCCGATAACTGCTTCCAACTGTCCATTTTCAATGATGCGCTGACGGCAGGTTTTTTCTTCCCCGCCACGGAATAATACGCCGTGGGGCATGACCACTGCCATCTTACCGTTCTGCTTCAGGGAGGCGATCATGTGTTGCACAAACATCAGATCGGCTTTCTTTCCAGACTCGGGCAAAAAGGTGTGGAAACGGTCTTTAAAGCCTTTGATGTCAGACTTTTTGTAGTTCTGGGAAAACGGAGGATTGGCTATTACCCGGTCAAAGGTACGCAGCTCACCATTGGCAGTCACGTGCTGTGGGTTCAGCAGGGTGTCATCATTCTGGATATCGGCACCGCCTGCACCGTGGAGGATCATGTTCATCTTACAGATGGACCAGGTGCCGCCATTGTCTTCCTGACCCAGCAGGTGCATGTTGCGCACGTTGCCGCCGGTTTCTGCCACATAGTTGCGGCTCTGAATCAGCATGCCGCCTGAGCCACAGGTCGGGTCATAAACTTCCATGCCCTCAGCGGGTTCCAGGATTTCGACCAGCAGGCGCACCACTTCGGCAGGGGTGTAGAATTCGCCCCCTTTTTTGCCAGCAGTGTCGGCAAAGTATTTGATCAGGTACTCGTAGGCTGCGCCCAGCAGGTCGGGGAATTCAAAGTCTTCGTTGGAGAGTGGGATCTCGTCGAACTGCTGAATGAAGTCAACCAGCGTGCTGTCAGGAATCGGTTTTTTACCGACGGTTTTGTTGAAGTTGATGTGTCGTAGTACACCTTCCAGCCCTTTGCTGATGTTCTCATCTTCCAGCGCAGCCAGTGCCTTGTTCAGACTGTTGCCCACATTTTCTTTAAGGTGCTTGAGGTTAGACCAGTGAGCCATGGGTGGGACGAAAAAGTCGAATTGGTCTTCATCTTCAAGAAGCAGTGTAATGTCCGCGTCATCATGGCCTTCTGCACGAAGCTCTGACTGCTTGATTGCGTAGTCTTTATCAAACTGGTCAGACATCCGCTTGAGGAACAGGATGCCAAAGATAAACTCTTTGTAGTCTGACGCATCCATTTTACCACGGAGGATATCGCAGGCTTTGAATAGTCTACTGGTGAGCTTGGGAAGTGTGAGCTTGTGGGTAGCCATAATATCTTTTGCAGGTTGCGTAGCAATAAATGCACGACATTAAATGTATAACCTGCATTGTACTGGATCGCAGGCGGCAGAAAATAGTGGCAGATTATATAGGGTTAGGGAGACGCTGAGAAATAAGGTTTTTCTGTGCTCGTATGGAGTAGCAGGGCAGAGAAGATGGCTTTTGTTTATGTTGTTGATATAATTTCAACAACATATTGGGAGTTATTTTATGGCCGTTCAACTACCAGGGGATCGTATCCGTGAATTTCGTCAAAAAGCGGGGTTCACTATGCGAGAGTTGGCGGAGGTGTGCAGTCCTCCGATGGATTTCAGTGCGATTGGTCGTATAGAAAATAACCAGGGGTATACCAGCTCGACACTGGGAAGGTTGGCTAAGGCGTTGGAGTGTGAGGTGCATGACTTCTTTCTGCCGGAGGGGTTAAGTGGTTATTCGATGTTGTCTGAAACTCAGAAAGAAGTGGTTCATGCTTCAATTGAAGATCTTGTGATGTCAGTCGATGTTGAGTGTTCCCATGCAACCTGAGCCTCCTGCTTTTCGGGGGTTGGAGTATTAGCCCTCTATTTTGAGCACCGTGATACCCCATCAAGAGGCTCTGTGGCCTCTTATACTTCCCGAAGTATCTGCTGGAACAAGTCCTGAGTATATTTGTTGAAAGTCATGGTTTGAACAACGGCATAATTTATGGGCTGTCCGATTTTACTGGTGGCGTTGTTAAGTCTAGCAAGTAATGCACGGTCAATTTCATGAAGGTAGTTTTGTTTTGGTTTTAGTTGGTAGCACGTTACCGCATCGGCGGCCTGCAGGTCGGTCTGGTAAGCGTTAAAAAGCTGGCTTTTAAACAGAATGTTGATCACGAGTTTGGCATCTGCTTCGTTAATCTGGCCTTTGCTGCTTTTTGCCAGAACAGAGGGGAGCTCTTTTTTGGGTAAGGGGGGTAATGCTGCGGCTAAAGTCAGGGCTTTGGTGAGGGTGTGTCTGTCGACTTGTTGCCATTTTTGCTTTTTCAGAAGTTGTAGGTAGTTTATTTTCAGTTCTTCATTGTCGACCTGTTCAGGTTGTGCCGGGAATTGATGCTGGGGTTTAGGGGCTGTAACCGTTCTATTTTCGGGGGCCAGCGCTGCTTGCCAGCATTTTCTTTTTTCATGCTGACTAACCTCTATGGAGTTGATGGCTTTCAGAAAGTCAGTGAATGAGGTGAATCCAAAGGCCTTTTCATTGAAGGCGCTGTCTATTGAAATTAGCCGATTTTTCAATACAGAGCAGTCTGCGGCGCCATCAAATGTTTTGAGAGTGCTGATAGTGAGCTTTATCGCTTTTTTCAGTTCTTCAGAGCGAGTATCTTCATCCAGGCTTTCTGGTGCATCGGTAAAAATATATCGGGTGCAGGAGGTTTTCACTGATTCACTAAGAGGCGATCTTGGGCCAACACCAATGACCTCTTTGCCCATCTCCCGTAATCTCCTGAAGAGTGGTGAAAAGTCAGAGTCGCCAGTAGCGAGTACAAACCATTCCACGTCGGCCAGTCGAAGAGCACTCTCCATTACATCCACTGTGAGTTGAATGTCTGATGAATTTTTGCCAGCTACAGGATGGTAGTTGTGCATCAGCTCAAAGCCTTGGCGATTCAGGTCTGCCTGAAAACCCTGAATGTTAGGAGTGTTCCAGTTACCATAGGCCTTTCGGACAATTAACTGTCCAGTCGAACTGAGCTCTGTGACGAGCTTTTCGGGGCCTTTTTCCTTAAGCCAGTGGGTAAGGTTTTCTACATCAATAAATACGGCGATTTTCGAACGGCTCATAGTGAGCTGTCATCCTTTTCAATATTGGTGTTATTGAGTTGAACGGGCAGTATATGTCAGAGAGGTCAAGGGCAGTAGCAGTTTAAAGAACTTTTAACCCCTCCGTTTGATAGCATGCCTCAGGTAAATTGAGGGTCTTCTCAGATACAGCGTTTTTCTTAAGTTATGCTGCCAGATCGTTCGTCTAAGAATGATTGGGTAGATTAACGTAACAGATCACTCATCGTCACCGGTTGGTTTCAATATTAACGCTCACGAAGCGGGGAGGTGGTATTCTAAGACCAATTCATGAGCAGAGTGATGAGCTTGGACGGTTGGGACGTCTAAGAACGCTTTTTGCTGGTTATGCCGGAAAATGGCAGGTTGCAGGTGATGTTGGCAAAGGATATGGAATAGGAACAAAGCTTGCCCAGCATCATTGATCAGACGCTAGAGAGGCCCAGCTAACGATCAACTTTTTTTTGGTCAAGTTGATTTTTCATTTCTGTCAGAAGTCGGTTCATCTTTCCCCTTTCCGTATTTTTAAAAAACACAACAGGATCAACCTTCAGAGCATTACTGAGTTGCCAGATAGTTTCAAGCGTAGGATTTCCATTTTTAAGGATTTTTGATAGCACAGGAGGACTAATTCCCATTCTCTTAGCCAGCTCTTTTTGTGTCATCCCTGTGCCTTGACCTGAATCTTCTGGTGAATTTTTTATGGTATCGAGGATGTTTTTGAGGACGGTTTCTACAAACCGGCTTTGGGGAGACTGGTTGGATGTCATAAAGTGTCTATAATTAGCATATATGCTAATTTCTCAAAGAATGCAGGAGGCTATAAAAATCAAATGGATAACTAATAGTACATTTTTGATATTTTTCAGACAAGAAGGGGGGGATCAAGCCTAACGAATAACTATATGAAATCTATATGTTATTTATTTTTAGGGTGTATGGATAACAAAAATTATAAACGCAATGGCTATATTTGTCAAATTATACTGGGGCGTTTCGAGTTTGATTTCACAGGAAAAAATATGAATTCTGAAAAAGGGAGCATATAGGAAAACAATAAGGAGTCTGTATTGCTATCAAATGATGAAGTTCTGTTGTACTGCAAATCGAGAGGAGTCACAGAGTCTGGGCTTTCGATTGTAGATCATATCCTTTCGTCTGAACCTGCTCGAAAGGTGAAGAGTAATGTTTACAATACATCGGGGCGATTTGTCAGCTACAAGAATGGCATGACGGTCCAGTTCGAAAGCCTTCGGGTTGAGAAGGCTTACTTGCTATTAGCTGAAATGGATCCTGATGTTATGCTTTTCAGGTGTCAGCCTTACAAATTCAAAATCAAAGCTCCTGATAAAAACGGAGTGTTGAAAACAATAGATTATACTCCCGATTTATTCGTTGTCAGTAAAGACTTTATTGGTTTCATTCAGTGCAAGGACTCTGATGAAACAATGCTTAAGCTTAGTCAGAAGCATCCTGGGCGTTATGGGTTGGAGGATAATGACTGGGTGTACCCGGCAATCGATGAAGTGCTTGAGGGTACTGGTCTCGGTCATAAGTTCTTTATCAGGAATCGTGAGAAGACCGTTCGAATTGATAATGCCTGCCATATTGCTGATTTCATCAATGGTCGCACTCCTGCTGTAGATGAAGAGTTACAGGATAAAGTGCTGAAGACGGTTCGTGAGCAGAAAGTGATCTCAATGAAAGATCTTCTGAGTTGCCACAAATCGATTAAAGTTGATCACCTTTTATGGATGATTGGACAGAACCGGCTGGTGGCTGACTGGGATAATGAGCGTTTTTCAAGGCCTGCTCAGTGCCATTTGTTCGCTTCGGATGATGTGAAAAAAAGCTTCATCAGCAAGCAGAAGTCGATGGTTCCTTCTGATTTATTGTTTTCAAATGTCCAGGAATAAGAGCTGGAAATCTGTATCAGCATGGTGATACTCGTTGGGAAATAATTTCCCTTGATGAGCCCAGTAATTCAATCATGGTTAAAATTATTGATCCTGATGGTCAGCATCGAATCGATAATTATTCATATAGCAATCTTGGAGTTCTGGTGGAATCAGGCGCGTTGCGTCAGATTTATCAGACAGATCATGCGAAGGTTCACCGGAATCACTTGGTAGCTTATTCTTCCAAGAATATTTCTGACGCTAATCGGCGTATGGAGTTAATTACTCAGATAAATGAAAATCGTATTGGAAAGAAAGAAGCATCAGATATTCTGGGAGTTTGTGTTGAAACTGTTGGCAATTACGTTGACCGTTTTCACGAGGCCCAGATTGAGTTTGGCTGTGGCTACTATGGCCTTTTGGATAATGATCACCGTAAGGGTAATCGATCGCAAAGGGTTCCAGATCCGGTCGAGTCCTTAATTCAAAAGAACATAGAGAAGCATTTCAAAACGGCCACAGCTAAACATTCCTCTAATGTTCATGCGATCTTTGAAGAAGAGTGCGACGAATTAGGTATTGGTACTGTTAACGGGCAAACATTTAGAAATAGAGTTCGTGATCATAAAAAGCACCTACTTGCACAGTCCCGTCATGGCTCTAAAGTCGCCAATAATCTGCGCCCGGGGCTTGATCCCTCAATTGATACTTCTGACCCACATGGTGAGCGGGCGTATCAAAGAGCACATGCTGGCCATACCTTGATTGATCTCGCTACTATGAGGGTTTTGAGTGCTGAAGAGGCCAGGGAGCATATCAGGGCAAGGAAAAAAAATGTGTATCGAATCTGGCTAGCGTTGTTGATTGATGCCTATAGTCGCGCTCCTCTTGGGTTTTACCTGTCATTTCATAACCCGTCACGAGCCAGTTTGATGATGGTGGTTCGAGATTGTGTGCGGCGTAACGGAAGACTGCCTGAAGAGCTGGTGGTGGATGGTGGGGCTGAGTTTAAAAGTGTCTACTTTCAGAAGCTCTGCGCCCGATATGGCGTCACAATCATAGATCGAACAGGTAAGCCGAAAGTGGGTTCGCTGATTGAGCGGATGTTCGGAACGCTGAATACCTCTCTTTTTTATAAGATGCAGGGTAATACGCAAAATACCAGAAATGTTCGTCAGATGACTAAAGAGGTTAATCCTTACCGGTTGGCTCTTTGGAATATCAAGAAGCTTAAAGAAGCGCTCGAAAGTTTTCTTTTTCAACTCTATATAAACCAAACTCATAGCTCAATAGGGGTTTCACCAGCTACTGCACTGAGTGAGAGTATTGAAAAACATGGCGCCAGAGATGTCAGGGGTATTGAATACAGTGAAGAATTTCTGGCTTTGACACTTATTGAAGATAGCCAGTTAACACGGAAAGTTTTGTCTGGCAAAGGAGTAAAGTTTGATAAAAAGCTCTTTGTACATGAGAAGCTTAATGATCCTGAGTGGACAGGGAAGGATGTCCTGATTCGTTATGATCCTACGGATAATAGTTATATTGCGGTCTGTTTGGGGGCGGAGTGGGTGCTTGCCCGACGCCGTTGTCAGGAAGATAAGTATCACGACGGTTTTTCTCGTGAAGAGATAAGTGCTGCGCGCTTCTTCCAGACGAAATCGGCAAATGATGTCGTTGAAAGTCATCAGGCGGCCCAGTCTCTTGTGGATAGCAAGGAAGCTCAGCTGAAGGAGGATGTATGTGACGCTGAGGTTGTTGTTCAGACTAAATTAAAGCCTTCGAAAGGGTTGTTCAATAAGAAGATGGACCCATCAAGCCATAAGCCGGAGAAATTCTAATGGCAAAGATTAAAGCTGCCTTCTCGCCTGAGTGTGCTGTTCCTGAAAGCATTCTTGCCAGTGATTCACAGAGCAAGAAAAACTATTTCAAAACTGAGGGAATAATCACTCATTCGCGCTTGACTGAAGTGTCAGAGGCTTTGGATCTGGCTTTGGCATCTGATGCAAATCAGATCATCCTTATCCCAGGTGCTACCGGGGTTGGTAAATCAATGGTGCATCACAGGAAGTATGAAAAGCTGGAGGCTCATTATGCTGCGACCCTGGAGGAGAATTGCCCAGAAATGCCGGTACTGTACTCAGAGGTGAGGAGTCCTCGCAGTAAGAAGTTCGAGTGGGGCGCTTTTGCAAGGTCGATTCTGATTCAGTGTGTCGATATTGGTATGACCAGACGGAATTTGATGCTGAGTGACAGCTCAAGATTTCCCATTAAAGAAATGCAGAAAGTACTTGCCCGTAAAAACTCGGAGCAGGAGTTGATGAGCGCGATGGAGGAGGCGATTGAGTCTCGCCAGGTGCGCTATTTGTTTGTAGATGAGGCGCACCATTTTCTCCTGAGCTGTAGGGATGAGTACCTCATGAATCTCTATATGGAAACCCTGAAGTCCATTTCTAACAAAGGGGAGCTCAAGCTGGTTATGGATGGGAATTATGAATTATTGAGGTTTCTGGAAGGAAGTGGGCAGCTGGCCAGGCGAACCAAAGTCATTAATTTTTCACCATACTGTGCCAGCTCAAGTGGCGATATTGAAGCTTTTGAAGAAGCATTCCTTTCTTTGTTTGCTTTTTATCCGGCCAAATTATCCGACGGTGTTATGGGTAGGCTGGAAGATCTGTTTGTTGGTTCCTGTGGCTGCGTGGGCATATTGAAGCAGTGGATGGAGAGAGCGCTCAACAGTGCGCTTAACGACAATAGAGATTATGTTAGCTGGAAAGATTTTGAGTCAGAGCGCTTGGAGCCAATGGCGCTTAAGCGCATTGCCAAAGATATCAGGGCGGGTGGGGCTCTGATCAATTCGGTAAGTATGGATGAGGTTTGGAGTATTCTGATGGGGGGGCCTGAAAAAGAATCGAAATCTGGTTCGACAAAGCCTGGTGAGCGCAAGCCTGGTAGGGATAAGGTAACGTAAGGAGGTGCGTGCTTCATGAAGGTTTCGAGTAGTCGTTTAATTCCAGTCAAGGGGATTTCGTCAGGAGCGCTTTTGGTAGAGGCGCTGAGTAGCCTGATAAACCGGATTTCCTTGAAGAACTTCTGTAGTCCAAGGTTTTTAATCGACTATGTGGTAAATCCTGAGGCTGGTTTTGGGGCTGTCCGGAACTCGTTATTTTCCAGAGATGGGCTGTCGGTGCTCAATAGCTACCGGGGACATGCCAGGAAGTACAGTGAGGCTCTATCGAGGCTCACTGGTATGAAGGGGCTTGAGCGGCACACAATGATGCCGTTCAGGGAGTTGTTCGACTCAATGGGCAAAGGTGTTATCCGGCAGAAAAAGCATTGGTGCCCTGAGTGTTATCTGGATGCGATGCGGCAATCGTTACCTGTTTATGATCCATTGATTTTCTCCCTGATGGAGGTAAAAAGCTGTCCTGTTCATCAGTTGGCGCTCGTGAGTCAATGCCCGGATTGTGGTGCTAATCAACAAGCGCTACCTTCATCAAGAAAAATTGGTTGGTGTACCCAGTGCGGTGGTTTTCTCGGTTATATGGGGGGTGAAGCGAGAGAGGTGACCTCTAGGGAACAGTATTTTTATGACCTTTTTGAGTGCCGTTATCAATTGTTGGAGATTGATGTCAGTCAGGAATTTAAGGGTGGGGTGATGATGGTTGTCAATCGTTCCGGTTGCAGTGCTGTGACAAAGTTGACCGAAGCAGTGTGTTTCTCTGATAGAACGATTTCGCAATGGGTTTCTGGCCGTTATCGACCAACGCTTACCAGCTTTCTTGATTTTTGCCTGGCAGTGAATGTTTTGCCGTCACAGTTACTGCTTAACCATCAGGATATTGCACCGCAGCTGACTGAGGCCAGATTAACTGTTCGAAAAGTGTTTAACTCGTCACTGGGGATGGAGGAGATTGAAAAACGACTTCAGATCTATGCTTTATCAGGAAAAATTATGCCATTACCGGAAATTGCCAGCAGGCTGGAGGTGGGTGTTAGTTTTCTTTCTTATCATTTTCCTGAGTTGACGCGTTCTCTGGTGCAAAAGAATCAGAACTTGCGAAAGGTAGAGAGTGATAAGCGATACCATCAATTTACTGACCAGATATCGAAGATCATTGTAGCTCTCGAGAAGGAAGGAGTTGTACCCAGTTATAATAGAGTCAGGTGTCGTTTGGTTGAGTATCATGGATTTAGATACAAGGATTTCACTCGATTATGGGGTCAGGCCATGAAGGAGTGGCAAGCCAGCTAAGACTCATCTCCCCCCTAAGCGTTTCTATTTACTTCCCGCATTTTTTAAAAAAATCCCATTAAGCATTCATATTTGAGTGCTTTTTTTTGTGCCTTAAATTTACATTCGTAACTTCGGGCAAAATTTTTACTGGATAAACAAGCAATAATGTTGTGAAAGTTCCCTTCATAAAGCTTGGGAAAGTTCGGGGTGCAAGAGATTGGGGTGCAAAATTACCAGCAAATAGTTACCGAAAGTTCAAGAAATCAGGAGGGGGAATTTGCGAATAACACCATATAGGCAAAAAGAGATAAAATTTTGCTTGAAGTCACACAGCATTTCATGCTTTGAAGTATTTGGTACCGGTGGGCGGACTCGAACCGCCACGCCCGCAAAGGCGGGGGATTTTGAATCCCCTATGTCTACCAATTCCATCACACCGGCAGGGTAATTCGTTTCACTGAGCTTATGTCATCTGTTCGCTGATTTCAAAGCTTTTTCTCATCGAGTGGATCGTTGAGGTGCTTTGGCGAAGTGACCGTTGCTCAAGTGCGGCGAAGTATATCAAAGAGATTATTGAGATCAAGCAGTTATTGAACAGTGAGAACAAAAAAGTAAGTTAAGTCCGTAACTGCTCTTGGGATAGCCCTCCTGACACTTCTCTTGTTTTGCAGTATCTGTCTTTCACCACACCAATTGATATTTTCCTGAAACCTGTTGTCAAAGGACTGA
>OODV01000061.1 GCA_900299555.1 uncultured Endozoicomonas sp. | reverse complement strand
GCTGCGAGGCCTGGAACAATCTATGCGGCGAAGCTGGACGTCTATTCAGTTTATGCTCTCGCCAGTGGGCAGTTATACAGTAGTTAGAAAAGGCAATTGGTATTACTTAACCTTACCAACGGACATGCTAAAAACTAAAGAATGGAAAAGACTAACGGCCCATGAGATTGAGGAGCACAACAACAAAGCAGAGGGTTCACTGATTCGTGTTCAGCAGCTGTAAGCGTTGATTTACCATATTCAGGGACTCAGAGGTCAAAGAATAATTTTTCAACAATAACTCTTCTTCCTAGACCCTTTTCACTCCTCCCGCAGCATAACTGAAGGATGCCGGTCCATGAAGCCCGAATACTATTTCTTATACAGCTGCAATTTCACCACTCGTTAAATGCCGCCACTGCCCGGGTGACAAGTCACTGTCCAGAACCAAATTACCCACCCTGCTGCGATGCAACCCAACCACCGGGTTACGAAAGCGGCCAAACATTCGCTTGATCTGGTGATACTTACCTTCCACCAGCACAACTTTTGCCTGGTAAGGACCTAAAATTTCCAGAGTCGCTGGCAGGGTTGTAATATCTTCATAGCCAAAATACATGCCGTCACGAAATGCCGGGATATAGTCGCCGGAAAGTGGGTTCTGCAGCGTCACCAGATACTCCTTGGCAACATGATGATCCGGTGCCATCAGTGCTTTTGACCAGCGGCTATCATTAGTCAGCAATACCAGACCCGAAGTATTCAGATCCAACCGACCCACAATGTGAAGTCCGTGTCGTTCTTCTTCGGGTAACAAGTCCAGCACCGTTGGATGAATATCGTCTTTAGTGGCACTGACCACACCAACCGGTTTGTGCACCATGATGTATCGGGGCTTATCCCCTCTGACAGGCTGCCCGTCCAAGGCAACCTGATGAAACTCATGTAGCTGATAATCCATCTCCCGAACCACATCACCATCTACCGTAATGCGGTTCGCCCATAAAACAAGGCGAACCTGTTTACGGGGGACTTGCAGATGCTTGGCAAGAAATCGATCCAGCCGGGTACGTTTACTCAAACTTTCTTTCCGCTGTTATTCGAATCACATCCACCACTACATCACTGGCAGCCTGCAAAGATTTCACGGGCAGATATTCGTAAATAGAGTGGAAATTATGAGCGCCGGTGAAGATATTCGGACAAGGCAGGCCTTTCTGGGAAAGCACGGCACCATCGTAACCTCCCCGCATGGGCACGGCGTTCATGGTGATATTGTTGCGAGCATAAGCTTCCCGGGCAATTTCAATAGGAAATCCGGCATCGCCTTCCAGACTGTTGGCCACATTCTCATAACGGTCAGACAGTTGAATATTGACCGCCTTTTCTCCCCATAAAGCCTGACAGTTTTCTGCCAGTGTCCGCAGGAACATCATACGACTATGATAACCTTCTTTGGTGAAGTCCCGGATATCCATTTTCAACACGGTTCTGGCACTGTTACCGGTAAGCTCTTTAACCCAGTAATACCCTTCACGGTCTTCTGTATATTCCGGCGCTTCCCCCGCTGGCAGCATGGCAATAAATTTATGAGCCATCAGTAACGAGTTCTTCAGCTTGCCTTTTGCTGACATGGGATGGGCAGACTGACCGGTAAAGGTAATGACCGCATCACCGGCATTCCAGTTTTCGTGAACGAAGTCGCCAATACCACAGCAGTCCAATGTATAGCCAAAATCGGCCCCAAACGCTTCCACATCAAAAGCCTTGGCACCACGCAGCCCCTGTTCTTCATCAGGCACAAAGGCGACCTTCACCGTACCGTGTTCAATCTCAGGATTATTTTTCAAGGTCTGCAATGCATCCAGAATAGCCGCGATAGCGGCCTTATCATCAGCCCCCAGCAGGCTGGTGCCATCCGTCACGATAATATCCTGCCCTTGATACCGGGCAATCTCTGGAAACTCTGATGCTTTTAATGTGATATCCAGATCACTGTTCAGACAGATATCACCACCTGAATAGTGAATAATCTGCGCATGGGTATCACTGGTTTGCTCTGCACTGGTATCAAGGTGGCCAAAGAAAGACACGACAGGTAATTTCCTGTTGGTATTGGCCGGAAGCGTCGCCGTTAAAATTGCACTGTCACGCAATACGATATCTTCCAGCCCTAGCCTTTCAAGCTCACTGGCGACTAATTTTGCCAGTTCCATCTGGCCTGGAGATGAAGGCATGATACCAGCAGCACCGTTTTCACGGTGAGTGGTGGTATTAATCCGGGTGTAGTCCAGGAAGCGTTCAACAATATTCATGGGTACTTCTTGTGCACAGGCTTAACAAAGGCTGCAGGCTATCAGAAACCATGCCAGTGAGCAGATGACAACGGTCAACTGATTCATGCCGAATTGGCATTCCACATCAACTTTTGGCATTTCCCAGTGATGAAGCCGGGATTTATGGTGCTTCTACCACGTCCTCATCATCAAGAACAACACTGTGAATTCACTATCAGCACTATTTCTGAATGCCCATATTTGGGATGGCCAGCAGTTCATATTTGTGCCTCATTTCCGGGTTCACAATGGCATTATCTGCCACAGCGGAGCACCAGAAGCTGACGAGACAACGCTTAATCTGGAAGGCGGCTATATCATTCCCGGCATTACCGATATCCATACCCATGCAGACTTTACCGCCAGTGATTCAAGAGCCCGTGATTACGCACTTGGCCAGGGAGTCACCCGCCAGGTCACGGGATTGTGTGGCTTCCATCCTGTGTATCCGGAATCAACGTCACGTGACGATTATATCATCTACACGGGTTTTCTCGGTGATACCGCCATGCTCAGCACCTCATGGGAGCTTTTTCAAGACTCTTGAGCAGACAGAGCCGGTCAAAAAATACCAGCTCTTTGGTATCAACAGTTTTCTCTATAACTACCCACTCAGCAGCGATGATGTTCTGGAAGAAAGAATCAATGAATGCATTACACAATATCAGAGTCACCCTTTCCATGGCTTCAGTCTCAGCCTGAACTATCATCCGGTAAAAAGCCTTCCTCCGGAGCGCTTATACCGGTTTATGAACAGCCTGCTTACCCGACTGCCTGTATGCTGTAGCTACCATGTAAGAGATCAGCAGGACCGAATCCTTGAGAGTATTCAGGAAGTCATGAGCTGGCATAAAGGAACAGCGGCACGATGCCATATCAGCCACCTGAAATTCGGGGGAGTCAGCCACAAGGGCCTGTTTCCAGAACGTTATCAAACACTGCTGGAATGGCAGAAAAATAGCAAATTTCCATTAAGCTGGGATACATACCCATTTGCTTTCGCCTCCACCACGCTGACATCCCTGTTCCCAACCACAGACTTCTGGCAGGAGCAGAGCGAAGAGGATGTCTGCCAATGGCTGGTAGACAACCCGCCACCCAGGCTGGCAGAAACCACCGTCGTTTGTGATCATACCCAATTCAACCAGAAGACACTGGGAACTATTGCCAGTGAACTGGAAGAAAGTCTGGAAAAGGCATTGCTGACAATCTGCAGGACGCTCAATGGTGGCGGAACCTATCAGCGTGCATTCTGCGAGGAAGAGGATTTGCTTTGGCTGCTGGCACAGCCGGAGACCTTTATTGCTTCTGACAGCTTTGGCCTTGGGCAGGTACACCCAAGATGTACAGATACATTCACTACTGTACTGTTCCGGGCCTGGCAGAAAGGAGAGCAGGCTCTGTGTGAATTGGTACAACGACTTCAAAATGGAGCTCAAACGGTATTTCCGGAAAATCCACAGACCACGCTGGCAAAAGGGCAAGCTGCCGAACTGTTTTTCTTCATGCCAAAATCCGGCTCAAATAATCAACCCGATTTTCTGGTACGTGGAACAATCATAGGGAATAACCTGTTCAGGTTTGACTGAAGAGATTGCTTTAGATTCTGTTGACATAAGGTTCCTTTCTCAGCTCAAGCCGGAATGCTTCTGACCAGGCACAAGGACGCAGGAATACTCACGTCTTTCAAGTCGTTGCAACAACGGCAGAGGCATTCTGGCTTGAGCTCAAAGGGCGGAACGCGCAGTCTGGTACGTAAAGCCGCCTTCCAGCTTGGTTGAACTGGTTTGATGTAGAACCACTAAACCTTCACCAGTTCGATGGCTACCGGGGCATTACCGTGATCGTCATCGTGTCAGTGTAGATACCTGCCGTCAGGTCTTTGATATTTTTATTGGTGACTTTGACTTTGAACGTCGTGTTAAAGTCATTTTGATTACTGCAGTCTACATGTGTCCGATTGACTTCCCACTTATCACCTTCTCCAAAGCCATCATACTCAATTTCTTTAAAGCTATTGTCTTCCTTGGTTTTCATCTTCAGCTTGTAAGGAACTGTCGTGGGGACGTCTTTCTGATCAGCAAGTTTAAAGGTTTCATTTCTTTTGCTATGACTGCCACTGAATTGAAAAGATACATAGCCGGTACTGCTGTATACACAGGCCTTAATTTTGGCACTTTTTGCCTCTTCAGAAAGAGTTACATCATGTAGGCCGGAAATTTTTACTTCTTTTTGCCTTTGAACGTAAATTTCAACCTTCTCTGAGTCAAAATACCGTGTTGATTCGACATCTTCACCTACCAGATAAAAAACCACCTTGTCCTGATTATCTGCCAGCTCCATTAATTTGTTTTTGTTGAGTCTGAGGTTGAAGGTTGCGATGACAGATGTTTCAATTGGATCAATATGCTCGGACCAGCCCCCTAGTTCAAAGGCTTTAGTGCCATTGCTCCCCCCGCCAGTAAATGTTACCGACAGTTGCATAACCTTTTTCAGCTCTTTGACAATCAGTGAGCTTGGTGCGGCTTTATCTCCACTAATACCTTCATCGGAAAAGCCTAGCTGGTAATCCTGGGTTCCTGTGCAACCACTGGTACAGCGAGGTTCGAATCGGGCAGAAAACTGGTAGTCCACCCACTCAGGAGAGGCTATAGAAACGTATACATCAGGTGCTGTTATGGGAGAAAAATAAATGCCTGCAAATACAGTCGGCGATATGCAGAGAATTAAGGAGAGCAGTAGTATTTCTAGCAAAAGCATATCAATACAGAGTAATTTTTATAATTAATGGGCTCTAGCATCCATTAGTAGATAGAAAATGTAAACACAACTCTAGGGGTAACTGAGAATTTGAATGTTCGGTAATTAATGTAAAGAGGCTTTCATACCGGTTAGTAAAAGCATTACTGATAATATCCGATCGTTTAATCTCCGCCCGAACAACATACTCATTATTTCTGCACTGCTGATGCTGCTGGCTGGCCATAAAATTGAAAGGTGTATTTAACAGGTTATCCGAAAATCCGCTCTGAGAATCACCATCGGCATCCAGAAGGGTCCGTGTAACGGGTAATGCTGCACTGGAACTGCTCTCAAGTACATACTGTCCATTTTGCCTGGAGCCATCAAAGCGCACCTGAAAATCATTCAGCTGACGTTTTTTTGCCCCGCGTCGATTTTCCCGGTAGGCAATCAGGCAGAACAGTCAACCATCGGTTGCGGCTTCGGTAGCTCCACTGGCAATCTCTTCGCCACCCCACTGTCCCATCTCGACGGGATAGAGACGTTTAATTTTGATCCACTAGTAGTAGGTTCCGTCATTGCTTCTGGCACAGTCGGCATCGGATTTTTTACAGTCATTATCCGCAAAGGAAGCGAGAGAAAAGAGGAGGGTGAAGGCAAAGACAAAAGCGTTGAATAACATAACGCAGTACTCCTGTAACTACTGTTATTATTCTTTTTTCCATTAAGGTAGCCTCTGCTAAGAGATAGAGTTATATCAATACCAGAACAGGGTAAGGACATAGTACATAATTTGATAAGGCTTATGAAGGTTCAGAGTTTAGACAGCACTGACAGTGAGGGTGACAGTATCCATGTATGTACCACTACTGGCTGGAGATCCATCCAGGTAAATACGTAGCCAGGCGTTATAGGCATTACTGCAGTTTTCTATTGAACTTCCAGAGCCGTAAAGGTTGTCTCCAGGTCGAACATTCAACTGCCAGATAGAGTGGTCGGGCGAGAAGTCCATTTTATAAACAACCCGATCATTGCCATTAATCAAGTTGAACTGATTTTTATAATCATCATTGTTGCCATTAGCTCTCAGTACATACTGATCACCATCAGTCACATAGATACAGAATGGCATCATTGAGCTTGCTGACTTTGACTTTTCTGTTGTCTGCCCTGCGAAGCCGTATTTCCAGAGTTTCCCAGAAATTATAAATGCCGAAACTGATGAACCCGGTATCAAGACCGACAAGATAAATTGACTGGTATTCTCCCGGGGCCAGGTCGTTAAGCCTGCCTTTTTTGAACGTTAAATCTAAAGAGGCTGTACGCCATACTCCCTGTGGCTCATTTAATTCGAAACTGTCTGACCAGTTTCCAGCATTGGTAGGAATCTCTGCTCCCTGAGAGCTGTAGCTGGCATTAGCGACAAAGCTGTTTAACTCTCCGTGGTCAAGTTCCGGTGCTGGTGTTGGAGGCCATGGAGAGAAGGTATTATTTTAACCCTCATTATTCAGTGAAAGGCCAAACTTATAGTTATGCTCTTCGCCAATGCAATCAGGGAAGCTCTGATCAACATTGCACACCGACATAAAACTGAAGCTTATGGTTCTGGTAAAGCGGTTTCCGACCTCATCAAGATTGATATCGATATACTCTATTTCCCGGTCAAGGTAAAAGGCAGGAAAGGCTGGCAGGCTGATATAAAACAAGAAGCCCCAAACGAGAGAAAAATGAAAAACTGACATTGTCACCATCCTGAGCAAGGCAACTAACAACCCGTAGTTATTAGAATTATTAAACTATCCAGCGGTTAGCTGTGCAGAACAGAAAACCCTAGCTTGCCTCAGAACAGCTACAGGTAAACATCTCCTTTTCAGAGGGGGTTGTGAAAAAAGTATTACTGAACTTAAACAGTAAGTACAGCAGCTTGCTGTATTTTCCCAGCAACCTTTAATAAAACCTCCAGAAACAGTCCCCCTGTCAGAGCCCCGAAACAGGGCTGCCAGATCTCTGGAAACTGACTTATAGCAGTTTTTCTCAGCTTTAGAGCTTAGGTATTACGGACGTTTGAGAAGTTTATTTCTGAAATTAATAAAGCATTTCCAGTGTAACTTCTGAACTGGCCAATTCTCTTATATTACCGACTCTACAAGCAGTCTATGCTGCTCTGGGTTTCGAGCTTAATGTTCG
>OODV01000013.1 GCA_900299555.1 uncultured Endozoicomonas sp. | reverse complement strand
GCTGCGAGGCCTGGAACAATCTATGCGGCGAAGCTGGACGTCTATTCAGTTTATGCTCTCGCCAGTGGGCAGTTATACAGTAGTTAGAAAAGGCAATTGGTATTATTTTTCCCAGAATATTGGCTCTTCGGAAGCTGTTTCTGGCAGGGAGAAAGTCCAGGCGATCAAATATTCGATGAGTCGCCATATAGTCTCGGATATAGTTAAGTTGCTGCTGGTCATCCCCAAGACTTCCGGCGATATTTTGTGATGCTTTAGATGGGACAATAATCAAAAGAAGAATAATGTATATAATTCTTTCTAGCCTGAATTTCATAAGAGTTCATTTTTTATTCGGTTTTTTGAGATAAATTAATAAGTCTATTTATGGAACAAAAAGAGAATTCTAGACTCAGGCTGGGGTGGCTGTTGTATATATTTACATTGTTGATTTTAAGATTGTATTTTCGACTTAAACTATTGGTGTCTAGTTAAGCTCTGGAAAAAACAAGTACTTATTTTAGGACTGTTGTTAAAAACCTGTCTGAAGCAGGCCAGATTTGCTCAGCTGCTGGAGGTTTATTTCAAAAATTTCGTGAGTGAATTTTTCCAGGCTTCGCAATCCTGGGTCTGTATCAGACTGAATAAAATTATCAATTCTTGCCAGATCGATTTCTGATATTGAAAATTCGGCAAGTTCCTCGGAAATAGACTTATAGCTTTGCTCCATTTTAGGAATCATTAAGCTGAATGCTATTTCTTGTTTTGTTTGAGAAGAAAAGCCATCAAAAAAAATACTTTCCAGTCTTGATGCCATAGATTGTAGTTGCTGGTTTTGAATACTTACGGTATGAATATCAGTATTTCCAGTCAGTATAATCGTATCGGGAAGGCGGATATTTGTTTTTAAATAAGGGCTGTAAAAATATCGATGGTGAGGATCTAATATTTTCAGAAAAAATGCCAGAATATCCTGGGATTGTTTATCTCCATCAATAAAAAGACGGTCAAATTCGTCTATTAACAGTACTTGATTGTGATGGTTGATATCCTGGATAGATGAAGTGTTCGCAACTATAGCTTCTAAAAGTAATCCTGGTTTGGCCTCCAGACTGTCAAATGAAGTTCCGATAATTTCATCAATGTTCGCGCCATCCAGCGTCACCGTAGCAAGATTAGTTCCCATGGCAAAGGCAAGATGTTTGGCCGCATAAGTTTTACCAGTCCCGGGAGACCCATAAAAATAAACGGGGTAGTGACCCTCTGGTTTAGGCATCATTTTCTGAATCATTATTTCAGAGAAAGCAAACCGGATTAATCTGTTTTTCAATTCTGTGGAATAATGCCATAGTTTTTCCTGCGTTTTCTCCTGATCGTATACCAGTAGCTTGGTATGCATTGGCATGCGGAGAGCTTTATCCATCACTTTAACTAATTTGTCATATTGATCAGTATTTTCAGTTTGCCAGAATCGGTAAAAAATAGACTCTTCCAGATATGCCCTGGTAACTTTATTAAGGAAGTGTCTTTTTGCCCCATACTCAATAATAAGGTCAGCCTCTGGAAGTTGAGGGAGCTCCTTAATATAGTAAAGCTGCTGTCCGGCACCAATAAATAAAAAACCAGCTATTGTCAGGACAACCGGAGATGCATTAGTCAGGACTGATCCAATGAGGTGTGAAGGTAATTGGCTGAGTATCACGCCTGTTGCCACCAGTGGTATGCCCCCATAGATTCCATATTTTTCTAATTGAGTATGAGCGTATTCAATGGATATATCTGTTAATGCTTTTCGGGTGGCTTCACGGCCTTTTGAAACCTGCTCTTCTGGGCTAAGAGAGTGATAGTTTGGCATTGTTTTGGAAAAGTCGAGCCTATCAAAGAAGCGCGTCTCGGACATGTAATTCCGAATGCTTTTTCTTTGAGACCATATATTTGTGGATTCTTCTGCATTAGTAATATTTACACGCAGGGTGGTTGTAAATAGCAAGAAAGCAATGAGTAAGTTTTTTTGAAGTCTCATCATTCATCCTGATGCAGCGTGAATATCATTTTTCGTGAAATAAAGCCGCTTGGACTTTTTATAATCTAATTGGTTCCATGGAACTAGTTGTTAAATGATAAGTTTGTTTATTTTCAGAATGAATGCACTAGTAGCCTGTCAGGACTTAGCTGACCGTATCGAGAAAAAGTCCGACAGGCTCTTGGATTTTATTGATGCTTTGTTGTAAGGCAGGTGTGAGCCCCTGCATGATTCCAGAGAGGTAAATGATTTCTACTGGTTGCCAACCCATTCCTGCTCGACAACCAGATCCAGTATCCACCGCTTACTGGAGGCATCAGCCGGAGGGTTGGGCACATCAAACTCTTTGATTCGTAAACGATAAGCCGTACCTGATTTGAACTCAAAACCTTCTATGTTTCCATAGAACAGGGTCCAGGGATCATCTTCGGACTCGCGAATTTGCAAACATTCAATTGGCCCGACGCCGGTACAGTGAGTTTTTTCCGGAGCAATGTAAATGAAGCGCGTTACACCATCTTCCATATTGGGCTGCTTTTTGAATATATAGCTGGATGTATTGGTACTGAGTATCAGTTGATCTCCAGACATCTGAACCCTTGGCTTATCATCCAAAAGCTGTTTTAAAGTAGCTTCCTTTCTGGCAGCTTCACCATGGCACATCATCAGGGTGCTGGCCAGCTGCTCCACAATCAGCTGGTCACCAGCCATTTTTACGGAGCCCATCAATCGGTTGCATCCGGCATTTGCTGAGATGCGATCTTTTTTGATATCCAGAGTGATAGGTGATGTTTTTACTGCAGGGCTGGTTTCCTGCCATCGGCCTTCGGGCAAAGTATTACAGGCTGTCAACAGTGCAGACATAACCACAATCCCAAATTGAACTGCTTTCATTGAAAACTCCGGCGGGCTAGCCATAAAGGAGGCTGAATTAAGTACTTAACTGTCTTTCACCACACCAATTGATATTTTCCTGAAACCTGTTGTCAAAGGACTGA
>OODV01000283.1 GCA_900299555.1 uncultured Endozoicomonas sp. | reverse complement strand
AGTTATCGGGGAGTTTATCTCCCGAAACCACTATCAACAGTTTTGATACATCACCAAAAAAAGCGGCTGAGAGATAGCTTGATTCCAGCGGATTAGTGTATGAGAAGTTATTGCCGAACATATTTTTATCACTATTAATTAATTGGTTGATTATTTGGCTCAACCTTCCATAGGAGCGAGGTGCTGAGTCAAAGTTATATGACTTCAGCATGCAGTGAGTAAAGCAGAGTATTTTTGGAGGCGATGTTTTTTTAAATAAATTTACATCAAAATAGTTTTCTATGTTCGCCTTTCCCGGATTGCTAGAATGAGCAGATTATCTATTAATTTCTTGTCTTGAAAACCCTTTGTCTGACGCCATATTAATGATTAAAGGCAAAGATATTCGCTCTGTGGGGAGGTTTTTCATGAGAATGGATCGACTGACCAGTAAGCTCCAGTCAGCCTTGGCTGACGCTCAGTCTTTGGCTATTGGCAAAGATAACAGTCAGATTGAGCCTGTGCATCTTTTACTTGCACTGATCGATCAGAAAGGAGGCTCGGTCAAGCCTCTGCTGATGCAGGTTGGATTTGATGTTAGCACCCTTCGAGGTGAGTTGACCGGTATGCTGGAACAGCTGCCTCAGGTGTCATCGCCGACTGGTGATATCCAGACGTCCCAGGCGCTTTATCGAATGTTGAATCTTGCGGACAAAAAGGCCCAGCAGGCAGGGGACCAGTTTATTTCCAGTGAAACCATGCTGCTGGTGATGATGGAAGACAGTGGTCCGCTTGGAAAATTACTCGGCAGTCAGGGGGTCAGCAAGAAAGCACTGGAAAATGCCATTAAAAACATTCGTGGTGGTGACGCCATTAATGACCCGAACGCAGAAGATAATCGCAACTCCCTGAGCAAATACACCATAGATCTGACGGAACGGGCAGAAGAGGGCAAACTGGATCCAGTCATTGGCCGGGATGACGAAATACGGCGGACGATTCAGGTTCTGCAGCGGAGAACCAAAAATAACCCGGTCATTATTGGTGAGCCGGGTGTTGGTAAAACCGCCATTGTTGAAGGTCTTGCCCAGCGTATCGTGAATGGTGAAGTGCCTGAAGGTTTGAAAGGGAAGCGACTGCTGTCGCTGGATATGGGGTCATTGATTGCCGGCGCCAAGTTCCGGGGGGAGTTTGAAGAGCGGCTTAAGTCGGTATTGAATGACCTGGCCAAGCAGGAAGGTCAGATTATTCTCTTTATTGATGAAATTCATACCATGGTGGGAGCCGGTAAGGCTGATGGCGCCATGGATGCCGGTAATATGCTGAAACCTGCATTGGCCAGGGGGGAGCTGCACTGTGTTGGGGCTACAACCCTGGACGAGTATCGTCAATACATTGAGAAAGACGCTGCTCTTGAAAGGCGCTTCCAGAAGGTGCTTGTGGATGAGCCAACTGAAGAAGACGCCATTGCTATTCTCCGTGGCCTGAAAGAACGTTATGAAGCGCATCATGGTGTTGATATCACTGATCCAGCAATTATTGCCGCAGTCAAACTGTCTCAGCGGTATATCACTGATCGACAACTGCCGGATAAGGCGATTGACCTGATTGATGAGGCCGCCAGCCGTATTCGCATGGAAATGGACTCCAAGCCGGAAGCCATGGATCGACTGGAACGCCGTTTGATTCAGCTCAAAATCGAGCAGGAAGCCTTGAAGAAAGAAGACGATGAAGCGTCCAAGGAGCGTCTGGCCAAACTGAATGAGCAGGTTGGTGAGCTGGAGCGAGAGTATTCCGACATGGAAGATGTCTGGAAAGCAGAAAAAGCTCAGCTTCAGGGGGGGCAGAAGCTGCGTGAAGAAAAAGAGAGGTTGTTAATTGAGCTGGAAGCGGCCAGGCGGGCAGGCGATCTGACCAAAATGTCTGAAATCCAGTATGGAACTTTGCCGGAACTCGATAAACAGCTGGCACAGGCGGATGTCCTGGAAACCGGGGAGCATCAGCTGCTGCGAAACCGGGTAACGGAAGAGGAGATTGCCGAAGTTGTGTCCAAATGGACGGGCATTCCTGTGGCCAAGATGCTGGAAGGGGAGAAAGAAAAGCTACTGCGTATGGAAGACTCGCTCCATAAACGGGTGGTTGGTCAGGATGAGGCTGTGGTGGCGGTGTCTAATGCCGTACGACGTTCCCGCGCCGGGCTGGCTGATCCGAACCGACCCAATGGCTCTTTTATGTTTCTTGGCCCTACCGGGGTTGGTAAGACAGAGCTTTGTAAAGCACTGGCTGAGTTTCTGTTTGATACGGAGGATGCCATTGTTCGTATCGACATGTCAGAGTTTATGGAGAAACACTCGGTGTCCCGCCTGCTTGGAGCACCTCCGGGGTATGTGGGCTATGAGGAAGGAGGCTACCTGACCGAAGCTGTGCGTCGTAAGCCATATTCCCTGGTCTTAATGGATGAAGTTGAGAAAGCGCATCCGGATGTCTTTAATATCCTTCTTCAGGTATTGGAAGATGGTCGTCTGACAGATGGTCAGGGGAGAACCGTAGACTTTAAAAATACCGTTATTGTCATGACGTCTAACCTGGGCTCTGACCTGATTCAAACTTTCCAGAATAAAGAGACCGGCGAAACCAATTTTGAGGAACTTAAAAACACCTTGATTGAGGTGGTGGGTAATCACTTCCGGCCTGAGTTTGTAAACCGTATTGATGAAGTTGTCGTGTTTCACCCTCTGGGAGAGAGTCAGATCAAGTCTATTGCCAGAATCCAGCTGGCGAACCTGGACCGTCGGTTGGCCGACAATAATCTCAAGTTAGAGCTCTCGGAAGAAGCCATGGATCAGCTGGCTGAAGTGGGTTTTGATCCGGTTTATGGTGCCCGGCCTCTTAAGCGGGCTATTCAGCGGAGTATTGAAAATCCACTGGCAGAAGCCATTCTTTCAGGCCAGTTTAAGCCAGGCGACACTATCAACATTGTTCTTAAGGATGGCCAACTTGATTTTGCCTGACTGATACGCTGTAAAGCCTTTATTTTCAATAGAAGATAAAGGCTTTTGTAAATTATTCTTAGCTGTTAAAACTACTGATTGAACGATTTTTCCCCAGCATTTAGGTTAGCGGGTATCTTTGCCAGGGAAGAGACAGGATGCCTGCTCTTTGAGTGATACAGGGTACTCTTCCTCCGACGTATAAAGTCCAAATAGTGATGTAGGTTGAGGTGTTGAATGTATCCAGTGGTTGTATCCGATCTTGATGGAACCCTTCTTAATAAACAGCATGAGTTGTCGCCAAGAACTCGCGATGTTATTTGCCGTCTCAGCGAAAAAGGGATCAAATTTATTTTTGCTACAGGTCGTCACTATCAGGATGTTGAACAAATAAGAGCACAGCTGGGTGTAGATATGTATCTGATCACCAGTAATGGTGCCAGAGTTCATAACCCACAAGGCGAAATGATCATTCAGCACGATATTACTCCTGAGCTGGTGCATCCATTATTAGCTCTTCGTAAACCTTTTGAAGATAAGGTTCATACCAACGTTTACAAAGGTGAGCAGTGGATGGTTGAGGTTGAGCATGAAGACCTCCATGCTTTCAGTAAGGAGAGCGGATTTGCCTATCACCTGGCCGATTTTGATTCTGTTGACACCAGAGCCGTCCAGAAGGTCTTTTTTGTTGCAGAGTCGCATGCTGACTTATTGCCACTGTCTGACCAGGCTCGTGAACTTTATGGTGATCAACTCTATATGACATACTCTCTGCCTGAGTGCTTTGAAATTATGGCTTCAGGCGTGTGTAAAGGAACCGCGTTGGAAGAAGTATTGAAGCTTAAGGGGTATGGGCTTCAGGACGCTATTGCTTTTGGCGATGGTATGAATGATGTCGAAATGCTTTCAATGGTCGGTAATGGGTTAGTGATGGGGAATGCTGACCCTGCACTGGTAAACAGTCTACCCGGTTATGAGCGGATAGGTCACTGTGATGACCATGCGGTTGCTGAGTATCTCGCGCGGTTGTATTCGCTTTGACTATTGATGGAGTTACTAGTTTTTCGACAAGTGACTCCATAAATGCCCCATTTTCTATTATTGTCTGATACGTCATTTACAAAAACGTGTGAATAACTGTTTTTGTAAACACCCCCTAGGGTATAGCTATAACTTCGCTGTGGCATTTTGAAAGGCCGCCGGCCATACTGTAATGCCGCACCTGTCATAGGGGCGCCCTGATATGCTGAACACGTAAGAAACGTCAACAGGCTCTAATTTACTCTATTGGCTTTTAATGAATGAGTGCATCCGAAAACGACGATGGCTGCGCCAAAAGCCTGTATCGTTGAGATCGTCTCCCCAAGCGTAATGTAGGCAATAATAGCCGTTGATAGCGGTGCCATTATCTGAAGCATATTGAAGGTGATGACACCGCTTTTTCTAATAATGTAAAACGCCATTAGCATGCCTACCAGCATTCCGTACATCACAGCCATGATCAGGAAAATAATTAAACTCTCCGGTGTGGTTGATAGTTCCTGGATTTTTCCAGTGGCCGTGGCAATAAAAAGATAAATCAGGCCGGCAATGGTTGCGGTTGAAGCGCTGATAACAACAGGGTGAAGATCTTTTGCAAGATTTTTCACCAGTAAGTTTTGCATGGCAGCAATGGTAATTGCCAGCACCCAGAAAGCAGAACCTAAAATGAAGTTCTCACTATTACCTGTAGTGTCCGCATTAAAAATAAAAATGAAAGAGCCGGCTATGGATAAAAGACAGCCAATAATAAACCTTGGGTTGGCGGCTTTCTTTCTCTCATCGGCGAAAAATATTGAAGCCATAATCGTTGCCACAGGCATCCCGAGTATAGAAAAAATGCTGCCAGTTAATGCTGTTGTCAGCTGCATGCCATTCATAAAAAAATACATATTGACCGTCATCAGGACGCCGATCAGAAGTAGTTTGACGATCATCACAGGCTCGGCGAGTAGTTTACTCACCTCGTTTCTGTACCTGGCTATAACCATGATCAGGAACAGGATTCCCCCGGCCAGGAAACGAATGGCATTATTGTTTACCGTGTCGAAATGAATACTTGTGTATCTCATGATTGGAAAGCAACTGCCAAGTAAAACGACATAGGAAATGTACAGAAAGGTATTATTATCTTCTTTCTGAACTCCTGATATGAGAGAGGCGTCCACTGTTTTCTCCTTATGAAAGCTGACTTATAGCATGAGGAGTTTTTTGGTGTAAGTAATTTTCTTGTTATTTTTTAAGGTGAAATTTTTTTTCATTTTTTTGGTGTGCAGCTGATTAGATTGATGAGTTAAAAACGATTTTCTTACAATATGTTCGATCACTCAAAAGTACATTTCGCAACCACCAAGAAAATACGGGTAACCCATCGCGTTATAAATATAGATTTGTCCGTTAACTACTGGCTTTATGGGATGATTACATTTTACTTCCTTACTGGACCTGAATTAACTCATCGGATATGAGGTAAATTATGTGTGTTGCAGTTTATTCCATTGATAAGTCCACCCTGTTGGGGCGTACTTTGATGCATTCACCGGTCGGCGAACTCGAACTATCAGCATCTGTGGACGGTATTGTCTCGGTTCTTTTGGTGAAAAAAAACAACACAGAGAGTGAGCTGCTCGACGTAGCTGAAGATATTGGAACACTTGCTCAAGAGTCAATACGTAAGCATCTTGATCAGGCACAAAAGGAGCTGGATAAATACTTTTGTGGAGAACTCACCTCATTCACGGTTGCGTTGGATCTTCGTGGTACCGACTTTCAGAAGCAGGTATGGCAAGAGCTACAGCAGATTGGCTATGGAAAGAGCTGCTCTTATCAGGACATCGCCAGTAATATCAGCCGACCTAAAGCGGTCAGGGCGGTGGGTGCTGCCAATGGGGCTAATCCGGTGGCAATGATTGTGCCCTGTCACCGGGTGATCGGGAAAAACGGTAAGTTGACCGGTTATGCCTATGGAGTTGAGATGAAGCAGTACCTGCTTGATCTTGAGCAGGGCAATAGAAGGGCAGCGGTATAGTAGTCACGATACCATGCAAGAAGTCGTCGTGTAGGTTTGGCTTAAGCCTTGTTTTAAAACCAAAAAGGACACAAAGAGCACAAAGCCTTCTTTTCAAGAACGTCATGCTCTTTGTGGTTCAGATACTCGTGCGGTTTCAATAAACCGCGGAACATGAGAGTGGAGGCACTGAACGGGTATAAACCCTTTCCTGTACTAGAGCCAGCCGCCCAGGTCTTTCCAGCGGTTCACAATGGTACAGAACAGGTCCGCGGTTTTTTCCGTATCGTAACGGGCGGAATGAGCCTCTGACTTATCAAAATCAATATCCGCTTCGATACAGGCTTTGGCCAGCACCGTTTGTCCATAAGCCAGGCCGGCCAGCGTTGCGGTGTCAAAGCAGGAGAATGGATGAAACGGATTCCGTTTCACATCACAGCGCTCAGCCGCAGCCATAACAAACCCCAGGTCGAACGCGGCATTGTGCCCAACCAGCACAGCCCGGTTGCATCCCTGGCTTTTTACCGCTTTACGGACGGAGCGGAAAATCTTGTTGATGGCATCCTCTTCCGCCATGGCAATTCGCAGCGGGTGGAAGGGATCAATACCAATAAAGTCGATAGCAGCCTGTTCAATATTGGCGCCTTCGAATGGTTTGATATGGTATGACTCAGAATGCCCCGGATGGATAAAACCGTGCTCATCCATTTCGATAACGGTGGCTGCAATTTCCAGCAGTGCATCCGTGGCAGCATTAAAGCCGCCGGTTTCCACATCAATTACCACGGGTAGAAAGCCGCGGAATCTGTTGGCCATGGAGTGGCTGTCATCGGCCCTCAAAGGCTTCTCCTTAACTCTTTACTGTAGAAAAATACCGCGGGTTGCAACCATGTTCATGGGGGCAGTAAAAGCGGTATTTTTCCTCCGCTCATGGCTGTTTTCAGCTTAAAGCTGTGCAGCGCATGGCTATGGTTTGAGGCGCCAGGATATGGTTTCACCGGCTCTCAGAGGTTTCACCCGGTTATCACCGAATGCAATGGATTCTGGCATGGTCCAGTCTTCTTTTACCAGGGTAATAGTGTCCTGGTTCCTGGGCAGGCCATAAAAATCGGGGCCATTGAAACTGGCAAAGGCTTCCAGTTTATCCAGAGCGCCCATCATGTCAAAGGCCTCTGCATAAAGTTCAATCGCTGCGGGTGCTGTGTAGCAGCCTGCACAACCACAGGAGGACTCTTTGGCGCCAATGGCATGCGGAGCAGAGTCGGTTCCCAGGAAGAAGCGACGATTGCCGCTTACTGCAGCCTCAAGCAATGCCTGCTGATGCAGGTTTCTTTTGAGAATCGGCAGGCAGTAATAATGGGGCTTGATGCCACCAACCAGCATATGGTTGCGATTATACAACAAATGATGGGCAGTGATGGTAGCGCCCAGGTTTTCACCCCCTTCACTGACAAACTGGGCAGCATCAGCCGTGGTGATGTGCTCCATGATGATCTTCAGGGTTGGGAAGCGTTGTACCAGTTTAACCAGGTGGCGGTCAATAAATGCCTTTTCCCGGTCAAAGATATCAATCTCGGCATCGGTAACCTCACCATGCACCAGCAGGGGGAGACCACATTCCGCCATGGCTTCCAGCGCTTCGTAAATATTCTCGAGATTGGTGACGCCGGAATCCGAATTGGTGGTTGCGCCAGCAGGGTAGAGTTTGAGAGCAGCCACTTCACCCCGGTTATGGGCATTCAGAATGGTTTTACGGGACGTTTTATCAGTGAGATACAACGTCATCAAGGGTTGAAATGCCAAATCAGCCGGTGCGTTCTCGACTATGCGAGCTTTGTACTGGCTGGCCAGATCGGCATCCGTTACCGGTGGTACCAGGTTGGGCATAATGATCGCCCGGCCAAAGGTTCTGGCGGTTGCTGTAACCGTTTCACTCAGAACATTGCCATCACGAAGGTGGAGATGCCAGTCATCAGGGCGGGTAATGGTCATTATTTGGCTCATGTGGGAAGGTACCTGTTCCGGTTATATATGATTGAACCGGATGGGCATCCTAGCGAAAAAAAGGAAATTTTAATAGTGGGGGCTTGAGAAAAGATGCATAAAAATACTAGGTATAACCCGTATTTCTGCACTTTTGATGATATTATCGCCAGGCTTTATCGACAGTGATCTCAGGTTTGGCCAAATAATGATGAAAGCATCTTGGCGAAACTTTAGTTATGAATTATTATTCAAAAAAAAAGAATATTTACCCCTTCCTGTTATCAGGTTCCTGTTGCGGTATGTAGTTGGAGTTGAGCAATGAAAAAGATCAATAAAGTCGTTCTGGCCTATTCCGGCGGCCTGGACACCTCAGTGATTGCAAAATGGCTGGAAGATACGTACGAGTGTGAAGTCGTCACCTTTACTGCTGACCTGGGGCAGGGGGAAGAGGTCGAACCAGCCCGTGCCAAGGCAGAAGCCCTTGGGATTAAAGAGATCTACATTGACGATCTGTGCGAAGAGTTCGTCCGTGACTTCGTCTTTCCCATGTTCCGAGCCAATACCATTTACGAAGGTGAGTATCTGCTGGGCACCTCCATTGCCAGACCGCTCATTTCCAAGCGCCTGATTGAAATTGCCAATGAGACCGGTGCAGATGCCATCTCTCACGGTGCCACCGGTAAAGGAAATGACCAGGTACGCTTTGAACTGGGTGCTTATGCACTGAAGCCCGGCGTTCAGGTGATTGCGCCCTGGCGTGAGTGGAATCTGAATTCACGGGAAAAGCTGCTGGCCTACTGTGATGAACACGGTATTGAAGTGGAGCGTAAGAAAGGCAAATCGCCTTACTCCATGGATGCCAACCTGCTGCACATCTCCTATGAAGGCGGCATTCTGGAAGACCCATGGGCGGAGCCGGAAGAAGATATGTGGCGCTGGTCCGTTTCACCGGAAGCCGCGCCGGACGTACCCACCTACCTGAACCTGACTTATCGCAAGGGCGATATTGCTGCTATTGATGGAGAAGAGATGACCCCGGCCCAGGTGCTGGCCTTCCTGAACCGGATTGGTGGTGAGAACGGCATTGGTCGTCTGGACATTGTTGAGAACCGCTACGTCGGTATGAAGTCCCGGGGCTGTTATGAAACGCCCGGAGGCACCATTATGCTCAAGGCACACCGAGCCATTGAATCCATTACTCTGGACCGGGAAGTGGCCCACCTCAAAGATGAACTCATGCCACGTTATGCCAAGCTGATCTACAACGGTTACTGGTGGTCACCGGAGCGGGAAATGCTCCAGAAGATGATTGATGAAAGCCAGGAGCCTGTGAACGGTGAAGTGCGCCTGAAACTGTATAAGGGCAATGTCACGGTGGTTGGCAGACGTTCTGATGATTCGCTGTTTGATGAAAACATTGCGACCTTTGAGGACGATGCCGGCGCTTATAACCAGGGCGATGCGGAAGGGTTTATCAAATTAAACGCGCTGCGGTTAAGAATTGCGGCGAATAAAGGCCGTAAGCTCAGTTAATCGTATAAAGCCCTGCTAAACGCGGGGCTTTGTTTCATCAACTGTTTTCTCGATTCTCGCTTTTACAGACGTAAAATCTGATCTCTCCGGTGTATCCGCCAGTTCGGCCCTGTTAGGATTCAAATCCACATAGGCCATGCAGGTCAATAGTGCAGCTTCATCCAATAGCGCCTGACTCTTGAACCGACCCTCCCAGAATCGCCCACGACACTTATCTTCTTTATTAGCTTCTCTGGCTAGATATTCATTCAGGCAGCGCACAGACCAGCTGGTATCCTGCAACTTCAGCCGATATTTTTCTGCAAACTCGTCAACACGATGTCTTTCAGCTTCACTCAATGTAACGCCCGCTAGATACCACTAAACCAATAAAGGCCCAGTGAACAATTGAGTTCAGCGTTTCAGATCAACATCCGTATTCCAGTCATCAGCCTCCTGAGCATTGATATGCAATTCCACATGATAGTGATTAGACATCACTGCGTATGCACGAACTTCAATTACAAAAATAGAAACCAATTCTGTAAGTCGATCTACCACCAACTGTCGACGATGACCATAGTTTTTACCTGAGAACTGATTCTTTCTTCAAAGATACGCTCGACGCACTCACCGGGCCATGCAGTGGCAGTAAGGCGTGCTTCGAGGATCAATTAAACTGCTATGGGCACGGTCATAAGTACTTTTGTCCAAATGGTAAAATTTTAGAGGCAAAAGAAAGTTAGGACAGCTGGATGATCAGTCAAGTTTGTGGGTGTCCTATATATTCACAATGAAAGACCAGTGTTTTACGACTCAGCGTTATCAATACTGGGATATCTAGCCGGTGGCGCACTGCTGAGAGACCGGGTCTGCCTGAACCCATTGTGACGATAGACTAAGCAGCGTTAACACTAGGGCTTTGCTGGTGAAGATTTGCTTCACCACTTTACCAACTCTCTCAGAAGGGAGAAGGTAAAGGCCAGGATCAAAACTCCGGTTTTGCCTCTATGGGGGAAAGCTGTCCAAGTTGGGTGAGTGTGGGTATGGACAATTGTGTATTAGTGCAGGATGAAAAAGCGGATCCTGCTTATCGGGGGCTCAGGGCATATGGATTAGTTATCAGGATTCTCGGATTCAGGGATGATCACCACTTCGATAGTATGTTGATCGCACAGAGCCTGCATCTCTGAGTCAGGGGATCCACAAATGGCTACGGATTTTATGGATTTTGGCTGGAAGCGGTCCATGATTTTTGCAGAAAAATAAGCCTGCCCCATCAAATGCATCCCCAGAGTATTTTTCTTTGTCTGAACAACGATGATATCTTTATTTGGTGGAGGTTCAGAGGAGTTGATAGTACTCTCGGTAGATAAATTCTCCGATTACTTTATCGTGAACTTCTTCTGATCTTGAAAAGCAAATAGATCGTCGAGCCAACCTCTTCAGACGTGTCCTGAAATTCAGGTTCTGCCTCTCTATACGCTGAGTAAAAT
>OODV01000518.1 GCA_900299555.1 uncultured Endozoicomonas sp. | reverse complement strand
CTCAAGTTCTGGCAATCCACAGAACGGCTTCGAGAAACTTGCGATTATCTTTGGCAGTCACTCCGCAATCTGATGATTTTCCAGGCAGAAGGTCTTTGATTCGATTCCATTGATCATTGCGAAGAACTGTAAGAGGCATGGTTGACTGAAAAAAGATGCAAAATATACCTCAAACATACACCCGTCAACTAATTGAGAACACCCCCTAGGAGCCTGTCGGACTTAGCCGACCGTAGCGAGAAAAAGTCCGATTTGAGACAGTTTTTATGCTGATTTGAGGCGAATATCGGGCTTTTCAACGAAAAGCAGCATAAAAAATGGCCAAATTCGGCTTTTTCGCAGTAGGTCAGTGGTAAGTCCGACAGGCTCCTAGGGGCTTTGAAAACCTACGCAAAACAGATTGGTAAACGGTGGCTTCATGGTATGTGCTGCAGTCTGTCTATGTATCTGCAATAGCAATAAGGCTGAATGTCTTCGGAATATCTCCATTTAGGTCGACTTTGAGCTGAAACGTTTGACAAGATCCATGGTTCACCTTTTCTCACCGAAGATAGTCCTTTGACAAGATAGTATTCGAGCCTGGCTGTATGAGGTGATGTTTCGTCATGTGTTGATCAACCGGGAATAGACATTATTTTCTTACGTGGTTGCTCTTTGTACTTAATTAGGACTTACGCATTGACAGGGCTTTGTAAAATTTGATAATCCTCAAAAATTGTTGTTTTTTCAGGGATGAAAGTGAGAAGTACCACTCGACCCACTACCGCTTGTTGCACCCTTCCACAGTACATGGGGTTCCTGATCAGCGAACCCAAATCATAAAAATGCACAAGGTTGGCAGAAGTGACAGGTATCTCTCACCACAACGCAAACCGGTTCCTTCATCGTGAAAATTATCAACCGAAAGATATGTACGACGAAGCTCTGGAAGTCTTGAATCCAACCGGTGGCACTTTGAGTGTTGATGACAGTGTTCTCGATAAACCTTACAGCTACTCTGTGGCTCTTGTGGGGTATTTCTGGCCTGGTAAGCATCACAGACCCGTTAAAGGCATTAACCTCATCACCCTTAATTACACCGACATATCAGGGTTGCACATGCCGGTGAACTACAGGATATATGACAAATCGGAAGGTAAGACAAAAAACGACTACTTCCAGGAAATGTTGATTTAAGTGTTGGCCTGGGGACTGAAACCAGCATTCGTAACCGGTGACTCCTGGTACAGCTGCACCAAAAACTTGAAGACGATAAAAAACCATCAGTCAGGGTTTATGTTTGCCGTTGAGACAAACAGGACAGTATCACTGGTAAAAGGTCAGTGGCAGCAGGTTCAGGAACTCGACATACCAGACAATGGTCTGGATGTATTTCTGAAAGACTTCGGCAAGGTCACGTTGTTCAGGACGATGCTAAAAGATCAGCGTCGCCACTACGTGGTTTACTTGCCAGAGGAGGTCCCTTTTGAGCGCGACGATTTCTCCAAAATCCATGACCAGCACTGGCAGATTGAGCAGTACCATAGAGCGATCAAGCAGGTTTGCCACATCGAACACTTCCAGGTACGCAGTGAACAGCCTGTCAGAAATCACATTTTTGCAGCAGTTTTAGCCTTTGTTTATCTCCAGAAAATGCAGATAGCACAAGAGTTTATGAATTGTAGAAGTTCAGACCTGACCTGACAGTTACCGATTTTCAAGAGGGTGTCTGTCAGGTCAAATTCAGGCTATGAACTTTTCCTTCCAGATCTCTTTCCC
>OODV01000532.1 GCA_900299555.1 uncultured Endozoicomonas sp. | reverse complement strand
ACTGGCTGGAAGCCTTGGTGCTGTTATCTCGAATCACTTCAGTGGGAATTGCTGTACATGGCAGGCCAATCATTCTCTCTGGCAATGGTGAGGCCGGTTGGGTATCCCGGCTGACGGTCAAGAACCTGTTTGCTCTTTCCAAAGCGGCTAATAAAAACATGAATCTGACGCTCCCGGATAATCGACAGTTCTCCGTTATTTTTGACCGCTCTAACGGTGCTCCTGTAGAGGCACAGCAGGTTTTACCATTCGCTTATCCAGAGGATAGTGACCAGTATTTTATTACCCTTCGCTTGTTGACTGTAACAAGTTAGACTGGAATAAATGTAGTTTTTGTCGTGATAGTGCTAACCGATAGCTACTTGAACAAAGATCATAGCACTCAATTATCTGGTTAAACTGAGCAAAGTAGATCGGGCCTATTCCGATCTTATTCAAACATATTCCATGGGCGATATGGATAAATTCGTGAATTGAGTCTTTAGTTTTAGTATCTAATATTACAACGTGTGAAAACTCTGGAGCATCTTGTATGTCATCAATATAATTTAAAGGTTCTAAATGGCTGGTAATATTGTTGCGATCATCAATACCATACTTTAAATACCGAGCAAACTCTATACAGGTAGGGATGTTAAAATTGTCGCCAAAAATTTCTCTATAAGTTTTTCCAAGAAGGCCGTGAATTTCATCTGGGTTTGTTGATATCTTATAAAAACTTACCATACCATCATTAATGCATTTCATGAGATTTCTTTGGAATTTCTTATCAGGTGTATGAAAACACCTGTTACCTTCACAATCTAAAATGCTAATGGAAAAATCATGGAGTTGTTTTGTTGTTTCTGATATTTCTTCATCCCTGTTATTTCCATTTATTGATGCAAATGTTTTATTATTTATTTGAAAGTTAACGCTGATAAGCAGAGCGCCATCAAATTTAGTTTCAGTAGTGTCTCTAAGATCTAATGAAATAATAGACGTATTTTTTTCTATTTTGGCAATATTTCGGCATCGAAATTTAGATTGTGATCCGGTCTTGGAAGAATCGACATGGTTTGAATCATGCACATAGACCTTGGCTCTGGTATTTACTGAGTCATGGTCCGAATTATAATCTGAATGTGAAGACCAACAATTACAGAAGGATTGTTTAAAGCAGTTAATCATGAGTTACTTAATTGTTTGATTTCCACTTAAGACTAATTTCCTTTGTAAAAGTTCCTCCCTAACACAATCCATTCAATATTTATGTCAACCAAACATAAGGATTTGCTATGGCTATTACTAATAGCGATGTAAAACTCTTCGAAAGCCA
>OODV01000228.1 GCA_900299555.1 uncultured Endozoicomonas sp. | reverse complement strand
GAGTCATCAGAACATTGCTGCAGTCGGGCTGGCCAATAAAATTGCCCGTATTGCCTGGGTGGTGATGACCCGACGGGAAGCTTATAAAGCGGCCTGATCCTGATAAAGGTCAGGCGTTAACGGAAACACAAACACTGAGGCAACATGTGTTGCCCACGATTGCGAAGAGAATGAGTTATTGATGGCAAACAGGTAAAAACCGACAACCTGAAACCTGAACGAAGGCCCGACTCTTTGAAGTCGACTCTGTGATTAAGGACAGGTTGTGCGGATTCCCATCAGGGCCAGGGGCTGCATCACAACAGCACCGTTAACAGGCCGGATATATGTGGGCAGTTATCTTTGTTTACCAATCAGTAAAACAGGCTCTTGCAAAACGGGGCGAACCATATATGGTCTTCGTGGTTCAAAAATCAGTTAGCCCAGTGTTGTGAACGCCCCACTGCTTTTTTCCAGCCTTTATATAGTGCTGAACGCTTTCCAGATTCCATGGTTGGTATGTACTGCCGGTCGACAGAAATTCGTTGTTTTAACTCATCAATATTGTTCCAGAAGCCAACGGCCAGACCGGCGAGATAGGCTGCGCCCGCTGCGGTAGTCTCAGTCACTTCCGGGCAGATGACCGGTGTATCCAGTATATCGGCCTGGAATTGCATGAGAAATTCATTATTGGCTGCACCACCGTCTACCCGTAACTGTGCCAGATCTATACCAGAGTCTTGCTGCATGGCTTCCAGGACATCGCGGCTTTGATAAGCAATGGCTTCGAGGGTGGCACGGACAATGTGGTTGCGGTTGGTTCCGCGGGTTAAACCAATGATTGAGCCACGGGCATATGGATCCCAATAGGGTGCACCCAGGCCAACAAACGCAGGCACCACATAAACACCACCGGTGTCATCAACTTTGCTGGCAAAGTAGCCGGTATCATCAGCGTCTCGAACCAGGCCCAGTTCATCGCGTAACCACTGGACAGAAGCTCCTGCCATAAAAACAGAACCTTCCAGAGCATAGGTGACCTGGCCATTCAGTTTGCAAGCCACGGTGGTCAGCAAACCATGCTCAGACTTAACCGGTGCATGACCGGTATTCATCAGCAGAAAACAACCTGTGCCATAAGTGTTTTTTGCCATGCCTTTTTCATGGCACATCTGACCAAACAGGGCTGCCTGCTGGTCACCGGCAATACCGGCAATGGGAATGCGAGTGCCGCCGATGGTGGTTCTGCCATAAATCTCGGAGCAGGATTTCACCTCAGGTAACATCTGCCGTGGGATGTCCAGAGCCTTCAGCAGTTTGTCATCCCAATCCAGTTGGTTGATATCAAAGATCATGGTACGGGACGCATTGGTTACATCAGTAACATGAGCGCGGCCTTCAGTCATTTTCCAGATCAGCCAGGTATCTATGGTGCCAAACAACAGTTCGCCGTTTTCTGCTTTTTCCCTTGCACCTTCTACATGGTCCAGAATCCATTTGATTTTGGTGCCTGAAAAATAGGCATCCAGAACCAGGCCTGTCGTATCGCGGATATATTCTTCAAATCCCTGGAGCTTTAGCTCTTCACAAATGTTCGTGGTTCGCCGGCACTGCCAGACAATCGCATTATGGATGGGTCTGCCAGTGGCTTTATCCCAGACGACAACGGTTTCACGCTGGTTGGTGATGCCAATCGCGGCCACTTCATCCGGAGTGATGCCCGCTTTGGCGAGTAGTTCAGTCAAAACAGAACTTTGCGTACCCCAGATCTCCATGGGGTCGTGTTCAACCCAGCCTGGCTCTGGGTAGTGTTGAGTAAACTCCCGTTGAGCAATATCGACGATATTGCCGGTGTGGTCAAAAATGATGGCTCGCGAGCTGGTGGTACCCTGATCCAATGCAACGATGTAACGGGCTTCCGTAGTCATGATCTATGTCCTTGCTAAGATGGGTATGTCCATCAGAACTGACTGGCTATTTCAGTGGAAATAAGTAGAGGCTATCAAAAATGGTTTCTGGATGCAGCGCAAAAGGTCTGGAAGAATGAGTTTCTTTTTTTAAAGAAAGAAATTTCAGGGAGCCCAAAGCTGTCTTCCAGTTTCGCTGGGTTGATGTAGCATTAATACATATTGCTAGCAGTACTCTGTAGGCGGCTCATCTTGGTTAGTTCTGTGTCGTCAACTTGGATGTACGGCAGGGTAACGCTATTGTTGGTAGGTGAAAACAAAACCTTCATGGGAGAAGAGGTGTTGTTTACAAAGTCGTGGTGTTAACGTGACCGTGGTGAATGACCCTGAATGTATTACATTAATGGAAGACTTTATTTGTCAGCAGCCGGAATTATGGAATGAGAATATTGGCGTTTGACTGGTGGATTGAAGGCACAAGGCTTAAAAGAAAAAATCTCTGGGGTTGATTCTATTGTCGTCGATCGGAAGATCTTCTTTACAAGGTTCTTTGTGGTTTTGTACCTTCGTGTTGATTATCGAAAAGGGAAGCGCTGTATCGCGATTACCGTTTACTGATTACATAATCGAGCCCGCCTGTAACTGCAGCAACCTGAGCATCATTACACTCGTCGTCGGTAACTGTTGGGCTGTCAGGATAGACTTCCGTCGTCGTTCCGTATATGCAGTTAGTTACACCACCACAAAGGCCAAGCTTGATCATTGGGTAGTTAATAACACCGTGCTGAACCATGGGTGAGTTGATGATATTGCCTTTTTCATCAGCCGGGGCGATATGAGTTACTTTGGCTACTGAGTCGATAATGGCAGCCTGAAACGCTGGCTGCGGTTTTTCAATATCACCAACGGTGTAAAAGCCATCAGGAATGCTGCATTCGACAAAGTCAGCACCGTCGCGGGCAGCCAGCGCAGGGCGAAACTCGGTTTCATCGGTATCCGTGGTTTCGTGGAGGTCAAAATGAACCAGTACATCACCCAGTGTTGAAACCAGCTTTATTAAATTCGACGACTCTTCCGCGGGGCTGTCCTTATAGAAAGAACGGTTTGGGTCAACCGCATTGGGGTTCCAGCGGTTAATGGTTTCGTAACCCCAGGGGCTTACGCAGGGCGCGGCAATGAAATTAAAGTCTTTCTGATATTTTTCTGCCTGAGTATCCATAAATTTGATGGCACCATGAACACCGCTGGTTTCATAGCCATGTACACCACCAGTAATCAGGACGGTTGGTTTATTGTTATCCCAGTTTTTGCTTTTAATGCAAAGCAGGGGGTAACGCGCCTCATCGTAAGAAAGTGCGCCATACTGCTTAATATTAAAACGCTGCCCCAGCGCTTCTATTTTTGGAATGACTTCCTGCTGGTATTCACGTTTGATGGTGGTTTGCTCACGCCAGGTATGGCGTTCTGACTCACCCCATGGTTTGCCGGGCGTTCCGATTGGATATTTAGAATTACGTTGCATACGGCTCTATCAGGCTGTTGAGATGGACAATGGTCCAGATTTAAGGGGAAGCTTTCAAGCTAATTAACGATCCCATTGACATCTTAATGCCCACGAAGCAGGTTCCTCAAGAGACCTTTTGCTGGTTTTGTGGCAGGAAATTCATTTCAAAGGGTAAAGTTAGTGCTCTTTTTTCCAGATGGATGAAAAAACGGTATAGGAGCCAAACCAGCCTGATGAAGGGGGCTCCATAAGCTCTTTGAATAAGGTCTTGTGATGTTCGACATTATCAAAGAGGCCGGAGGAGTCCAGTTGTTTCAGTGTGAGGCAGGACATTTTTGCCATTTGTGATCCACCGGTGGCCCAGTCGGATTGGATTTGTGCCTGAACATGCTTGAGTCCGGATTTTTGCATCAGGTTGGGGAGTACAGGGCCAATACTGAAATCCATTGTTTTATTTGCGACTGCGGCCAGCTTATGGAGATACGCTTTTAACTCATGGCTGACTTCGGGTAAGTGATCGAGAGTAGTCCAGGTCGATAAGGTCCTGAATAAATAAAGTACCACCGGTTTTCAGCGCCCTGGTACATCGGTCTATCCGTACCTGGTCACCAACAGGCACAGAGCGAATCGCATGTAAATCAAGTCATATCGTTCTACACCCAAACCATAAGTCAGGGCACCGGTATGAATTGTTTTGATGTTGTTTTGTTTCCTGGAAGTATCGGTTAAACACTGGTCATTAATATCCAGAGCATCAAGCTGGCCTTTGTAGGTTACTTTGGTAGCGATCCATTCCTCCATACTGCCATTGACTGGTTCGATTTCGAGACAATGATCACTGGGTTTGATAAATTTCAGCCAGGACTGCGTTGTTCAACCACAAGCATTTTGAAGAGTGGTAAGTCGCTCTTTTGCATGCTCTCATCGATTGGATAATGCATAGGCGTGTGAGCTGTCCCTGGACGAAGCTGTTGTACTGGCTTGTTCAGCTATCATTATTCACCATGAATGTGGGTTGAGAACTCCCCCCCTAACATAAGCATAAATAGTGAGATATTTGTTGGGTTATCAGCTTAATGATCACAGTAAACTGGATAAAAGTCTTTAGATGAAAAATGAGTGTCAGCCTCGAAATCCTTATACTGATGGTGCCTGCAGGCAATGTCGGCTGCCGGAACATGCCTGTATCTGTGCATTGATCCCGAGAGCAGATTCATCTGCCTGTTTCTGGCTGATTACACATGACAAGGAGTTTGATAAGCCAACCAATACCGGCAAGTTGATTCAAGCCATGATACCGGATACCCGGTTATTCAAATGGAGCCGCACCATGCCTGATGAGCAGCTTGTGTCATTATTGGATGATCCGGCTTATCAGCCAGTACTGCTCTTTCCGGCGGAATACGCAGTTGAAGAGCAAAGTGAAAAAGCATGTTGGGGCCGACAGGGGATGGATGGCAGGAAGGTTGCCTTTATAATTATTGATGCGACCTGGCAGCAGGCGCGGAAAATGTATCGGCAGAGCCCTTATCTGCAGAATCTGGATTTGCTCAGCCTGAAGCCTGAGGAGCCTTCCATTTACAGCCTCAGGCGAAATCGTCAGAGTCAGCACCTGTGTACTGCAGAGGTTGCCGCGCAGGCGCTTGAGCAGTTGGGAGAGCGCCATCACCGGCAATTGCTGGAGGCTGTCGTTCAGGTGTACTGTGTCCGATATCTATGGGCCCGCAAAGGGCAGAAACGAGAAGAAGACGCACGATCGATGCGAATTCTTGAAGGAGGCTAGAACGTTTTCTGGAAGAAAACAGCATAAAAGCCCTTTATTGGTATTGTGAAATGATCATTTTTTTCTGTCATTCCTATATAATGCCCATTTTGCCTTAATTTAGAGATAACTCCCCCGGTGGGAACTGTATATGAAGACTAACGAAATACGTTCTGCTTTTCTGGAATACTTCAGGGAAAATGGTCATGAAGTGGTTGCCAGTAGCTCTCTGGTGCCCCATGACGACCCAACCCTGCTGTTTACCAATGCCGGGATGAACCAGTTTAAAGATACTTTTCTGGGTCGTGAACAGCGCGACTACAAGCGGGCAACTACGTCTCAGAAGTGTGTGCGTGCCGGGGGTAAGCACAACGATCTGGACAATGTCGGTTATACCGCCCGTCATCACACCTTTTTTGAGATGCTGGGTAATTTCAGCTTTGGTGATTACTTCAAGAAAGATGCGATTCATTTCGCCTGGAACTTCCTGACCGGCACTCTCCAGTTACCGAAAGAGCGTCTCTGTGTCACGGTTTATGCCTCTGATGATGAAGCCTACAATATCTGGTTAAACGACATTGGTGTTTCAGCGGACGATATTATTCGTATCGGTGACAACAAAGGTTCACCTTACGCATCGGATAACTTCTGGCAGATGGGTGATACCGGCCCCTGTGGTCCATGTACTGAGATCTTCTTTGATCACGGTGACCATATCTGGGGTGGACGTCCGGGGACTCCGGAAGAAGACGGTGATCGTTTCATTGAAATCTGGAACATTGTGTTCATGCAGTACAATCGTCAGGCCAATGGCGATATGCAGCCACTGCCCAAGCCGTCTGTTGATACCGGTATGGGGCTGGAACGTATTGCTGCCGTCATGCAGCATGTGAACAGTAACTATGAAACGGATCTGTTCCAGTCTCTGTTGAACGATGCGTCTGTCCTGCTGGGTGGTGTTGCTACAACTGAAGGTTCTCTTCGAGTTATTGCTGACCATATCCGCTCCTGCAGCTTCCTGATCAGCGATGGTGTTATGCCGTCCAATGAAGGTCGTGGTTACACTCTGCGCCGTATTATCCGTCGTGCCTGCCGTCATGGACACAAACTGGGAGCCAAGGAATCCTTCTTCTATAAGCTGGTGGGCTCACTGGTTAAGGTCATGGGCGAAGCGTATCCAGAGCTGGTGAAGAACCAAGCTCAGATTGAGCGGGTTCTTCTGCAGGAAGAAGAGCAGTTCACCCGCACCCTGGATAAGGGGATGAAGCTGCTGGAAGAGAGCATCGCCACTATGAAAGGTGATGTTATTGCGGGAGAAACCCTGTTCACGCTTTATGATACCTATGGTTTTCCGGTTGACCTCACGGAAGATATTGCCCGTGAGCGTGATCTGAAAGTTGATATCGAAGGTTTTGAAAAAGCGTTGGAAGCTCAGCGTGAGCGCGCCCGTGCCTCCAGCAAGTTTGGCGTTGATTACAACAATCAACTGGTAATTGAAGGGGCTACGGCATTTACCGGTTATGACAATACGGCTGGCCAGGCCCGCGTTCACTCTCTGTTTGTGGAAGGTGAACAGGTTGACCTGATCAGTGAAGGCCAGCAGGCGATGGTCGTTCTGGAGCAGACACCATTCTACGCAGAATCTGGTGGTCAGGTGGGTGATACCGGGCTGTTGAATTTTGCCACAGGCTCTTTGCGAGTCGTGGATACCCGTAAGCAAGGTGATCATCACCTGCATATGGTTGAAGTGGTGTCCGGTGAGCTGCGTCAGGGGGAAGAAGTTTCTGCCGGTGTTGATGCTGAAAAGCGTCATGCTACCTCTTTAAACCACTCCGCAACTCACCTGTTGCACGCAGCACTGAGACAGGTGCTGGGTGACCATGTGACTCAGAAAGGTTCTCTGGTTGATCCTGAACGTCTGCGTTTTGACTTCTCTCACCTGGAAGCCGTCAAGCCGGAAGAGTTAAAAGCTATTGAAAAGCTGGTGAATGAACAAATTCGTGCCAACACACCTGTTCAGACCGAACTGATGGATATGGATGCGGCCAAAGAAAGCGGAGCCATGGCCCTGTTCGGTGAGAAGTATGCCGATGAAGTGCGTGTACTCACCATGGGTACGAACAACTTCTCCATTGAGCTGTGTGGTGGTATCCACGCGAGCCGAACGGGTGACATTGGTTCTTTCCGTATTGTTGCTGAAAGTGGCATTGCGGCCGGTGTACGCCGTATCGAAGCCGTGACTGGAGCAGGTGCTGAATCCTTTGTTCAATCACGTTTTTCTGAGCTGAGCAACGCATGTCGTATGCTTAAGGCCAAGCCTGAAAGTCTGGAAGCCAAATTGCAGGCACTGGTTGATCAGAGTAAAAGTCTTGAAAAAGAGATGCAGCAGCTGAAGCAGAAGCTGGCCAGTGCTGGTAGCTCTGACCTGGTTTCCCAAGCTGTCGAGGTTAATGGTGTTAAACTGCTGGCTGCTGAGCTGGAAGGCATCGATCCAAAGTCCCTTAGGGATATGGTGGATCAGCTGAAGAACAAACTGGGCTCCGGTATTGTTTTCCTGGCAACTAAAACAGATGGTAAGGTGCCTCTGGCTGCCGGTGTAACCAAGGATCTGACAGGCAGGGTCAAGGCGGGTGACCTGCTGAAGATGGTGGCTGAACAGCTTGGTGGTAAAGGCGGTGGTCGTCCGGATTTTGCCCAGGGTGGCGGCTCTCAGCCGGAAAATCTTGAAAAAGCACTGTCGTCTATTGAGGGGTGGCTGGAAGGTCATTTGTAAGCAGTACGATCATAGTTGTCAGCTATTCTGACAAGTAAGTGTAAAAACGGGTTGTTCCTCAAGGAGCAGCCCGTTTTTTATTGCTGTCAAGCATACAACCCAAAAGCGATTCATGGTACATTCTGCCGTCCACTGAATGATAGAGATGGCAGCTTACGCTGTCTGGCTTCTGCCTGAATGCCTTTTGTTATAAGAGTGTTCTGTAAGATATAGTGGGGCGTTAGCAGGAAGCTGGTACAGGGAAAGCTTAGCTTCTGGTCATGGCTGATTGAAGTAGAACGAATAAAATGGCGCTAATAGTACAGAAATTTGGCGGCACCTCGGTAGGCACTCCTGAACGAATTCAGGGCGTGGCTGACAAAGTTAAGGGGTTCCGAGAGCAAGGGCACGACATAATTGTTGTGGTTTCCGCCATGAGTGGTGAAACCAACCGGCTGATTGATCTTGCCCATTCAATGCAATCGCAACCCACGCCCAGGGAGATGGATGTCATACTCTCTACTGGTGAGCAGGTGACGATTGGTCTGTTGAGCATGGCTCTAAATGAGCGGGGTTGCCCTGCTACTTCCTATACCGGCAGTCAGGTAGCCATTGTTACCGACAATTCCCATACCAAAGCTCGAATAAAACGCATTGACAGTGAACGCATCTTAAAAGACCTGGAACTTGGGCGTGTTGTTGTCGTTGCTGGTTTCCAGGGGTGTGATGAAGAAGGCAATATCACTACACTGGGGCGTGGTGGTTCTGATACCACGGCAGTAGCGCTGGCGGCGGCTTTGAAAGCGGATGAATGCCAGATCTATACCGATGTTGATGGTGTTTATACAACCGACCCCCGGGTGGTGGAAGGTGCTCGTCGGCTGGACAAGATTACCTTTGAAGAAATGCTGGAAATGGCCAGTCTGGGCTCCAAGGTTCTACAGATAAGAGCTGTTGAGTTTGCTGGCAAGTACAACGTTAATCTTAGAGTTCTGCATACCTTCCAGGATGGCCCTGGAACACTGATTACACTGGATGAGGGTAGCGCCATGGAGTCACCGGTAGTTTCCGGCATAGCATTCAACCGAGATGAAGCCAAGCTGACGATTAAAGGCGTACCGGATATTCCCGGCGTGGCATCCAGAATACTGGGGCCGGTCAGTCGTGCCAATATTGAAGTGGATATGATTGTTCAGAACGTTGCTGAAGACAAAACCACTGACTTCACATTTACGGTCCATAGGAATGACTATGACCGGGCCACCGTGGTTGTCGAGCAGATCGTACAAGAGCTTGAAGCTCGTGAGTACGATGGCGATATGAAAATTGCCAAGGTGTCTATTGTGGGGGTTGGCATGCGTTCGCACGCCGGTGTAGCTACTCAGATGTTTGAAGCCCTGGCTGCTGAAGGAATAAATATTCAGATCATCTCGACGTCTGAAATCAAGGTTTCCGTGATTATTGCTGAAAAGTATCTGGAGCTGGCTGTCCGGGCACTCCATTCCGCTTTTGAGTTGGACAGGGAACCAATGGAAGATAATGGGGTCTAAAACGTCAATATAATTAAACCGTGAGCCTCGTGAGGGGCTCTGTTTGCTCTTAAGCCCAACGTGCAATGTTGGCAGGGAGCATAGTTATCAAGCCCTCAAAGCATTTCCTGCAGGTAAAAATACGAATGGAAATCTTGAACTTGGTGACTAGACTGGGTTTGCTGAATAATTCTTAAGCATGAACGGTAGAGCTGGCATATACTTCAGTACTTTAGACTGAGTACTAAAGCAGTATGAAGGTCAGGCAATTTTAGGCCTGATAGTGTCTTACTGGGGTTAGTGTCGTATAGTATCACGCGATTAAATTGGGTGATTTCATCAGCTTCTAACCAATGCACCAGCGTGCTCAGAATTGACGGTTGTTGACTTAACAGAGATGTAAATAAGGAGATTGAAATGCTGATTCTGACTCGCCGCGTAGGAGAGACCCTGATGGTAGGGGACGAGGTCACTGTCACTGTTCTGGGTGTAAAGGGCAATCAAGTTCGCATCGGTGTCAACGCGCCAAAAGAAGTCGCCGTTCATCGGGAAGAGATTTACCAGAGAATTCAAAAAGAGAAAGAGCATAAGAAAGGCGGAACTGGTCGCTCTTATGAGGAAGATGAAGGTTATGAGTTTGGATACGAATGTGAATCTTACTGATAATTATAAAACTTTCGTTTATGTCTCTGATTTGAGTTTTTGAACTGTAAATAATTCTTTAAGACAGTTTTTATAAAATGCCTGATAATATGTCAGGCATTTTCGTTTCAATAAAACCTTGAAATATTTTTATTTCCGATTTTATCTCACTGATAGTTTTAACCTGAGTTAAATATTTATTGCTTGCTTGAGCCGACCGAATAAAATCAGGAGTATTGCTGGTTGATTATCTGCATTTCATGGAAGTGATGTTTTGAGTTGGGAATATTCTGTATAACCTGATTTATCTTCCGTGTAAGTTTTTGTTTCATAGTTGACCGGCATTCAGAAGTGCTTTGAGTGGTGCTGTGAAAGGATTGATGTAATACCAATTGCATTTTCTAAATTCCATTGTCGAGCTGGACAGAGATTTTGCGTTGAAGCTCCTCGCCATAGCTAATACCCCTAGGGCATAAAGGCTATGACTCATCACTTCGCTTTTATGCCCTTTCGGTTATTGCCTTTCTGTCCAGCTCACCATGCTCATAACGGGGTTAGAAAAATTTAATTTGTATACTGTTTGCCCGACGGTTGAACTCAGCACTAAAGTCACATGCAAGGCTATAAATTGGAACGGTTCTAGTGGTTGGGATATAAGGTCTGTGCCTTCCAGGGAGGGGAAATAAGTTAAGTGGAAAACTTTCTGACTATTTGGCCGGATTAAAATGGCAGAGTTTGTACCTGATGCAACCCCAAGGGGCAGGCAACGGTCTTGGTTATTGATATGAGCCAGCACTTTGCACGGCAGATTTTTGTATCCTGGCACCTCAGTTTTTGAGGTGCTCATGAGCAAGGTCGACGGTCGTAAAGTTTCCCATGATGTGAGTGAAGCCATCCCCATTGAGGCTATTCAGAAATGGCTGGATGGAGCAAAGGTTCAGAGTCTATCTATAAAGAGTATGCAACATACTCATCATGTATTTACCACCGGATCTCAGGTTACCGTTCAGGCGGTATGGCTTCCCTGAAAACTCGCTCGATTGCTCACAGCAAAAATTCAAAACTCACAACTGAGCAACAAGCTATTCTGGCCAAAATTATTCTCACCAAAGAGCCAACAGATTACGGTTTTTATAAAGCTCTCTGGACCAGAGACATTGTGGCTGCTGTTATCAAGACAGAATGCTCCGACGCATTGGCCTGACATCCTGCGCCCTGTTAGAAAAGCTTGGCAGGAGGATGAAAAAAAGTGCAGGAGTATCTGGGTACTCGTTATCCCGCACTACGCAAACAGGCTGAAGAGAACGTTGCCATTATCTACTTTATTGATGAAGCCAGCATTCGTTCTGATTATCACAGTAGCACAACCTGGAGCCGGCACGGCGTAACCCAGACTATCACCAAAACCGGAGCACGTTTTGGCATTAACATGATCGCAGCTGTAGTGGGATAGGCCAGATGCGCTACATGACCATAGTTGGCGGTTTCAATGCAGGTGTGTTTATCAAACTCTTGAAGCAGATCGTCAACTCTAATGAAAACCCTGTGATTATTGTGACTTATGGGTACTCGGCGCATAAGGCCAAAAAGATTATGAAATATCCTGCAGGCGAAAAGCGACTTCTGGAGATTCATCTTTTGCCGCCTTATTCCCCAGAACTGAGCCCAGTAGAGCTTGCCTGAAGCGTTCTCAAGTCTGGTCATATCGGGCGAATGGTATTAAAAAGCAAAGACCAGTTTTTGAGGGCAGTTAGCTCGAGACTGAAGTCACTGCAAAAGCAGCGAAAAAAGATTCTTGGTTTTTTCAGGGACGAGTACACACTCTATGCCTGTCTGGAGGTTTTTTGTGCATAGGATGTACTCACATCAATACAAAAGACTTGCTTTTCAAGGTGTTCAAGGTAATATAGCCCTCGTTCCCGGTGAGGTGGCCGAGAGGCTGAAGGCGCTCCCCTGCTAAGGGAGTATACGGCTTATACCCGTATCGAGGGTTCGAATCCCTCCCTCACCGCCATATTCCTTTCTTAACTCCTTGATTTTCCTTCCTTTTATTCTAGCTCTTTTGTTCCAAATTACCGATGTGTCCAAGAAGTGTCCATTTTACTTAATGGATTTAGTCTTACGGCGTCGTTTAAGTGTTCTTTGCTGAATTTTGCGT
>OODV01000105.1 GCA_900299555.1 uncultured Endozoicomonas sp. | reverse complement strand
CCCTGATCCAGTCATCAGGATTTTACTGGATTAGTGAGCGTTTTTCAGAGGTTCCAATAATGAAAAGGACCGATCTCTTCCGGAAATCGCTGCTAAGCACAGCGGTTTTGGCCGTTTTACACACTTATTCCATGGGGGCAGCAGCAACCTGTACTCCAGAAAATGTTGATGGTGTGAATAAAATTATCGTTGATGATGGCACCAGCTGTGGTGATATTTCGATAACAACTCCAGACAACGTCAACCATATCGAAGTTGAAGGCATTGTTACCGGTGATATCACCAATACTTCTGACCTGAGTTTTCTGAAGATAGAAGCGGGTAACGTCGGTGAAGGCTGGATACAGGGAAGCGTTATCAATCAGGGTGATATCAGCCATCACGATGGGCACGATGCCTCATTTAATTTATCGGGTCCTCAAGAGCTGCTGACCGTGGATGGCGATGTACTTAACGCAGGCAGTGCCACTTACATGTTGGTTGAAAATACAGACATCGGTGGTGACCTGGTGAATGCCGGTGAACTCACCGATGACTTTATGATGGCCTGGGACACCATTGTTATTGGCAGTATGGTCAATGCCGAAGGTGCCAGCATTGGCAGTGCTGAAACCCCAGTCTACGACGCTATTCTGGTAAACGACTCCATCATTAATCAAGGCGTTATTAATGATGGTTCCATCACCGGAGATAACTCCGGCATATTGATTTCCAAAAGTATAATCACTGGTACTCAGGAAGTTGATGGCGTTCTGGGCGCAGTAGTCAACAACGGTGATATTAAGCTGACCACTGGCGGCAAAGAGTATGCTGAACGGGGCATGTTCGGTATCCAGATCACTAACGCCATGCCTCTTGATGCACCCGGTGGGAGTGAAGATCAGGAGATCGCTACATCAATCATCAATGGCAGTGTTATAAACACCGGTACCATCGCTGTCACAGATGGAAACCAGGAGGAGCCACAGCTTCAGGATGACCGGTTCGGTGGTATCTACATTGGTAGCAAGTGGCGTGGAGAAGAAGGTGACAGTGTTGCCGCTCACGTTAAAGGCGATGTCATCAATACAGGAACAATCGATGTTGCTGTAACCAATACCGACAGGGGAGAAATGTTCGGTATCCTGGTTGAAAACGCCATGATCGATGGAACTGTGGGTAATATAGGTGTAGACAGCCTCATCACCACATCAAGGGAAGGTATCATCGTTGTGGATGGCTCCGATGTTGGAGATATCGTCAACGAAGGGACCATTACTGTCACTGAATTCTGGGATGGTATCTACGTAGACTCCTCCTCTGCCGCTAACATCAGTAACTGTGGTGTGATCACAACCACCGCCGGTTCGGGCATTTATCTGGATGCAGCCGTGGTAGAAGCTACGGTGCGCAACGACGGTCAGATAAAGGCCAATGGCCAATACATTGACTACCCAGTAGGTGACCACGAGCCTGCATCAGAATACCTGGACGGCAGTGGTATCTTTGTTTCTGCCTATGGTGAATGTGATGAGCAGGATCAAAACTGCCAGATCACGCCTTCTTATGTCGGCAGCATCATCAATGGTGAAGATGGCGTTATTAATGCCACAGAAGCAGGTATTGATATTGATCATTCGGTCATCGGCAGCATTTCAAACCTGGGTAAAATAGTTGCTGACTGGGTAGGTATTTATGCCGAAAACGGCACCATTGAAGGCAGCATCACTAACGATGGCCTGATCAAAATCGAAGCGCCTCAGGAAGCCATGCCACGGATGTATGACAACAGCTTCGGTGCAGGCATCTATATCAGAAGAAGTGAGATTGCAGAAGATGTCACCAATAACGGAGATATCGATGTTTTCGGCTCGGGTATCGCTCTGGACAGCTGGGGTGACGGCCAGACCACCGTTCAGTACGTGCTTAACAATGCTGATGCCAGCATTAGTGCCGGTAATAGCGGTATTGAACTAAATGGTGTGAATGCTACCGGTGTTGGAAACCTTGGCTCTATACTGGCTGGTGATATTGGTATCTATGTTTCCGACAGCAACCTCACCGACGGTGTATACAACAGTGGACATATAAATGCCGGTTACGCCGGTATCGAAGTGGCGGGTGATGATGAAGGCTCACAGGTTGGCATCATCGTCAATGATGAAAATGGCGTCATAGCCACTGACAACGAAGAGGAGTATGGCGACAGCTTTGGCATGGGAGCCTTTTTCCTGTCCGGAGAGAGTCTGGTTAACGCCGGTATCATCAACAGTGCTATTGGTATGGAGTCCGTTGGAAGCAGTTTGACAGAAGGTGTTGTCAACACTGGCACCATTAACGCTGACTGGTCTGATATTCAACTCTACAGCACGCAGTCTGGTACGGTTGCCAACGAAGGAACCATCAATGTCTCTGAGGCGGACGGGACTGCCATCAACATCGCTGGAAGTGAGTTAACCACTGGTGTCTACAACAACGGCATCCTCAATGCCGGGGAAGGCATTGTAGTTTCCGGTTATCCTGGTTTTGGTCCGGTGCTTGCTGTACAGGATCTCCCCCCACCGCCTCCACCTCCCGGACCAATACTGCCCGAAAACAACGACCCTTTATCCGTTGGCATTATTGTTAACGACGAAAGTGGTGTGATTACCGCAACGGCTGAAGGTTCCTACGGTATCGGCCTTGATTTAGTTGAGGCGACAGGCCTGGGTAATGCCGGTATGATAATGCCAGTTATGGCCTGAATGTTACCGACAGCATTCTGACTGATGACATCGTGAACATCGGAACTATCAATGCAAACTACGAAGGCATATCCGTTGAAGACTCTTACGTCGAAGGCATGATCACGAATAGCGGCACCATCACCGTCACAGAAGAAGGCCCATACTATGGGCGTGGTATCTCCGTTACTGACGGTACCGGGGTTGGCGCCGGCATTCTGAACACCGGTGATATTACCGCAGGCTACGGCATCCTGGTCGAAGACGGCATGATCGAAGCAGCCATACTGAACGATGGCGCCCTGGAAGCCGGCATTGCCAACAGTGGTACCATCAACAGCAGGCACATCGGTATTTATATTGATGAGCTATCCACCGGTTTTGATGGTGAAAGCAGCCAGAAGGCCGCCATTTATAACGAAGGCTCCATCAATGGCGACTACCAGGGCATCCACATCAATGGCGAGCTGAATGGGGACATCCTCAATACCGGCACCATCAGCTCGGATCAGGGTGCAACGATCTACGCCAGCTTTGGTGCTGACCATGATGGTTCCGTCGAAAACCATGGCTCCATTACGGGTGGTAATGACGGTGAAACGCTCTCCGCTATCGACTACAGCGACGCCTTTGCACCGCTGACACTGGTACAGAAAGCCGGCCAGATCATCGGCAGTATTTTTGGCAGCACAGAAGAAAACAGCGACAGCGCGTATATCGATGGTGGCAGCATCACCGGAGATCTGCACGATATCGAGCAGATTTATGTTGACGGTGTTACCACGCTGGACGGCAACGTTTATGGTGGCAGCTTCATCAATATTGAATCCAGCGGTAGCCTGACGCTGACCGGTGAAGCCCGTAGCTTTGAAAGAGACCTTAACCTTTACGGTGGTACGCTCAGTCTGAATATCAGCAATGAGACCGACCCAGCGGAAGCGATGCTGAGCACTGAGGGTGATATTTACCTGAGCAGCGACAGCCGCCTGATCATTACCGCCTCGCAGAACCTTGAGGTAAACCTGGATCCTGTCGATTATCTGGCATTGTCTGGTAATGCACTTTCTCACAACGGTGTAACCGTTGAATCCGGCTCTGCCATCATTACTGCAGAACTGGCCGAAGTAACGGTAAACAGCCTCAGCGTGACTGTCGCTACCAACGACTTTGGTCAACTGGTTGAAAGCGCTGGTGGTTCCAGTAATCAGGTTATGATTCTTGATGCCTATATGGAGGCCTATCAGAACCTCCCAGAAGGTCAGTGTGATTCCATATGCCAAGCTGTACAACAAGCCTCAAGCACAGAAGAACTGGCTCAGATAGCGGATGAGCTTCTACCTGATAATTCCGGTGTTATCGGTGCAAGCCAGTCCGCTCAGAGCGAAACCCTGGGAGCTGTGTTTACCCGGATTGCCAGTTTCCGCAGCAGTACCAGTGGTATCAGTGCCGGTGATGTTATTGAGCCTGGCTCCATGTGGCTTCAGGCAATCAGCTCCAACGGTGAGCAGGATGCAGACTCAGCTAACAGTATTAAAGGATATGATTACCGCACCCGTGGCTTTACCATCGGTGCCGATGCTGACCTGAGCGATACCCTGACTGCAGGTCTGGCCGTCACATACGGTGTAACCAAATCCGATGTAAAAGCCAGTCCAAACAACAGTGAAACCGACAGCTACCTGCTGGCCGCCTATGGCAGTTGGAGGCAGCAGGACTACTTTATGGACAGCAGTATCGCCTTTGGTATCAGCCGTTCGGATATTGAGCAATTGCAGTAAACACCCAGTTCACTGCCGATAGCAAAGCTGCTCAGCTGGCTCTGAGAACTGCAGTTGGTCGCACCTTTGCATTTGACAATAGTGACACACTGGTTGAGCCTCAGCAGGCCTTTAACTACAGCCGGGTTGATACTGACAGCTATACCCTGTCCTCAGAGGTTGGTGAACAGCGCATTGAAACGGTAGAGCTGGGTGCAGGCCTTCGGGCGATGACCAGCATTGAAACCAAACGCGGACTGTTGATTCCAGAGGTGAACCTGATGGCCTGGCACGACTTTGCCGCCGACCGTGGTGATACGTCCATCCGCTTCCTGGGTACGGACAACTTCATCCCGATAACTGGTGTGGAGCCTGAAACCACCAATTACCAGGCAGGTTTTGGAGTACAGTACTGGTTAAACAACAACGTGAGTATCTCCGCCAATTACGACCGGAGCTGGAACTCTAACTTCAGTGCCGATACCTGGCTGGCCAATATCCGTTATGACTTCTAGCGGCTGACTTGCTGTTAAACCCCAAACGCCCGCTTCTGTGGGCGTTTTCTATGGGGGAGTCCGGCTTTATTGATATAAGACTATAGCCGTTTTAAAGAGAGTATCTGTACAATGGTTTCGGTTTAATAAAGATATACTGAGCTACCAGGAACCCTGCTCCCCCTGATGATAATACGATCAGGGCAAATCTACGGGCGGTAGCGTCTTTGTCGTATTCGTCGAGTTTTTGAATTACTCACTGGGACCCTGAACAGCGAAGAACGTCATTCTCTTTTGATTAATAGTTTCTATTGCCGAGACGCTTGTGATTTTCAGTCAGGGGCAAAAGACTCATCTGCGGTATAACTCCGAGATATTGGAGATATATTATAAAAAGCTTTATTGATCAGACAGTTACTAAGCCTGTAAAAAGGGTAATATATCTCACCTGAGTCCATAAGAAAGGTAACTGGGGGATATATCTCATGTAAGTTCAATATCCAATATTACTCATTTGAGTTCTAATACAATGTTAGCAGCCTCTACACAACTAATTTAGGAGTTAAATTGAAATATAGAAGACAGGCTGAGAATAATCTTAAGCGTGCAAAGAAAGAATTGGATTAAAATGATCCTGATCGATTTATATATGCTGCAATTGAATTGAGAATGGCTTTAGAAGCTTTAATATATTTCAGAGCAGAAGACTACAAAAAAGAATTATCAAATAAAAACTGAGTACTTGGCAACCAAGGAAATTGCTCACTCTATTGTTGGAAATAGATCATTTTGCTGATCAAACATATACATTATCTTTTGCAGCAGAAAACCAGAACGAGACTGAACAAAAAACATTTAAATCGCTTGGTAAAAATAGAATTTTAAAATTATCTGAGATTAAAAAATATTACGATAGAATAGGTTCTTACTTGCACACTCCAACAATTGATCAGATTGAGCGAAACAAACAGCCTAAACCAGAAAAAATAAAAAAATATTGGTTCTTTTTAATTTCATGTGGGTAAGCAGGCTTTGCTCACCTTGGTAAAGTCCAGCTTACCTGTCAGCAGATATACCATGATTTTGAAGTGAGGCTTTTTATACCCCCTTGCTTTTCGCTTGGCTGCCTGAATAACTGAATTCAAGCCTTCGAGTAAACCATTACTCAGCTTTAGAGCTTCACTGGTACATTCGATTTAATTTTTATATGAGTTAAACCAACCGTCACACATAATAAATCCAGGCGGTTGTGATGTACTCTTTAGAACAAACAAAAATATTAAAAGAACTTTCGTTCTATATTACTTTCCTTACCAGAGCTGTTTCTGCGAAAGCTGCACCAGTGTTTTGCGAATTGCTCATTGGTAGCATGCTCTCCGGTGAGGGGTTCCTGACTCAGGCTCTGCTTGCCATCCAGTACGATAAAGTCTGGAGCAGCTATCATCATTGGGTTGCCTTCGGGTGCTGGCGTTGGCGAAATCTTGCTCATCAACTGACACTGTTAGTCAGTTCCAAAGCACCTGAAGAGGAACCGGTTCCCGTTATTCTCGATGACCTGATCCTTGAGCGTTGTTCAGAGAACGCGCCTGCCTGTCGCATCCACCGACAGCACAGCCAGAAAAAGAACCGTGA
>OODV01000036.1 GCA_900299555.1 uncultured Endozoicomonas sp. | reverse complement strand
CGGGTAGCTGTGGTCGACGAGACATCTGTTCCAGATAAAACGCTTGATAATGATGTCTGAGCATAGCTGGCATCAGCTAAAGGATTTAGAAAAAGCGATTGGTATAAGAACCTCAACGCTCGATATATCCAGTGCATTAACGGCTTCCACCATAAGCAGGGAATCCAGCTGTCTTACCTGCTCTACATACTGTTCAGGTTCGTCACAGAGATCCGCCTTGGTAAGAACAATCACCGGTTCTACATCCGCTTCATGTGCTAGTGCAAGGTAGCGCTCAATTCGATTCAGGCTGAAATCCTGATTCATTGAACAGACAATAAATACGGTATCCACATTGGCAGCGATCAGCTGGGCAGTCACTCTGGACCCTGCAGCTTTACGACTGAAGAGTGATTGTCGCTCCAATAACCGTATGAGACGATGCTCTCTATCCAGCAGTACCCAATCACCAACCGTCATTGCCGGATAGTTGGGAGTTGCCGGCAAAGGCATAGAGCCCTCATTACTCATCAGCTCATAGCTTGAGCGGTGGTGTTCCATCACTCTGGCAACACTGCACTCTTCCAGTTCATCCAGTGACAACTGCTGTTGAAAGAAAGAGCGCCAGCCCAAGTGGTTTAATGCGAGTAAATTCAACATGAATAAAAGCCCTGATGCGTTACTTATAGGTTCAAAGTAAACGACATCATCTTGTAAACGATTGTTTATCAAGGGACGGTAAGGCCCCGGTAACAAAAGACCGGACCAGAAAACTCGATTAGAGATTTATTTCCATCTGCGTCCGGCAAGTGGTTACTACAATCATCAACCTATCCTCCATCGTTGTTTTTAAAGAGGCCGAACGCTAGCACGTCGATATTGCTTCAAGCAATTCGTACAAAGCCTGAGCAGGGAAAGCCAGACAGGAGTCTGGCTGGCACAGGATCATTAAGCCATGCTGGCCTGCAGCGCCTGATCAACATCCGCAATGATGTCATCAATGTGTTCAATTCCGATGGATAGGCGAACCATATCTTCAGAAACGCCAGCAGACTCCAGCTCCTGAGGGTTAAGCTGACGGTGGGTAGTGGATGCCGGATGGCAGGCCAGAGACTTGGCATCGCCAATATTCACCAACCGAAGAACCATCTGCAGGGCATCAATAAAGCGGGCTCCCGCTTCTTTTCCGCCTTTAATCCCAAAGCTTAATATTCCGGAAGCCTTACCAGCGGTGATCTTATCCGCCGTTGCACGATAAGGGCTATCATCCAGCCCCGCATAATTGACCCAGCTGACCTGAGGGTGACTCTGTAGAAAAACAGCGACTTTTTCTGCGTTTTCACAGTGCCGTTCCATACGTAATGCCAGTGTTTCCAGCCCCTGCATTAACTGGAATGCACTCTGCGCCGCCAGAGCTCCACCGGTATTCCGTAATGGAACCACTCTGGCACGGCCAATAAAGGCCGCCTCTCCAAGTGCTTCGGTATAAACGACACCATGATAAGAAGGGTCCGGCTCATTGAGAATGGCAAAACGCTCTTTGTTTCCAGCCCAGTCAAACTTGCCACTGTCGATAATCACACCACCCAGCGTTGTACCATGGCCACCCACGTACTTGGTCAGGGAGTGCACCACAATATCGGCACCATGTTCGATTGGACGACACAGAATAGGCGTTGCGACCGTGTTATCCACCACCAGCGGTACACCGTGCCGGTGCGCCAGTTCGGCCAGTTTCTGGATGTCGACAATGTTGCCGGCAGGGTTGCCAATGGATTCACAGAAAACAGCACGGGTGCTTTCATCAATCAGCGCTTCCAGTCCATCGTAGTCGTCATGGGAAGCAAAACGTACTTCAATGCCCTGGCGCGGGAACGTGTGGGCAAAGAGATTATAAGTCCCGCCGTAGAGCTGACTGGTAGAAACAATGTTACTGCCTGCATCCGCAATGGTCTGCAGAGCATAGGTGATGGCAATCATGCCGGAAGCAACCGTCAGCGCACCAATTCCACCTTCCAGAGCTGCCAGTCTCGCTTCCAGCACAGCATTGGTTGGGTTCATGATTCGCGAGTAAATATTGCCCGCAACCTTCAGATCAAACAGATCAGCACCGTGCTGGGTATCATCAAAGGTGTAAGATACCGTCTGATAGATGGGTGTTGTGGCAGCACGAGTTGTTGGATCCCCCTCATAGCCTGCATGCAGGGCAATGGTTTCCGGCTTCATGGCATTTCCTTGTAGAAATTTAATTGTCATTTATTATCCGTGCCACATCATACACCGAGTATTCGATTTCGTATAAACCTCATAGTCATCAGTCATAAGCTTTGACTTAGCTGATACAATGAGTTTTTCCACTGGTATTAGAAACCTATGCTATTAAAAATTATTCGTAATGTATTAGGCTATGGTATTGCGGCTGCGGATAAGCTTACCCGCCCTAAAGCGATGGCTCGCTCACCAGAACAACAAGCCCAGGTGAATGCACAAACAGCCAATATGACGCTTTACCAGTTCAAGGCCTGCCCTTTCTGTATCAAAGCTCGCAGAGCTATTCATAAACTGGGACTGAATATACAGACTGTGGATGCCATGAATGACGCTCAGGCCCGTAATGAATTACAACAGATGGGAGGCAAGGTTCAGGTACCCTGTCTGCGTATTCTGGAAGAGGGCAAAGACGACACCTGGATGTATGAATCCGGCGATATTATCCAATATCTTCAAAAGAGATTTGGCTGATTAATGGTCTACCAGCTCCGCCCCTATCAAAAAGATGCCGTTCACAGTGTGATACGGCATTTTCGCAAATCCGATGATCCGGCCCTGCTTGTACTGCCCACAGGAGCAGGAAAGAGCCTTGTTATCTCTGAACTGGCCCGTATCGCCCGAGGTCGTGTTCTGGTGCTGGCTCATGTAAAGGAACTGGTAGAGCAGAACCACGCCAAGTATGAAAGCTATGACTTGAAGGCTTCTATCTTCAGTGCAGGACTTGGGCAAAAAGAGGCCTCTGAACAGGTAATATTTGGCAGTGTGCAAAGCGTTGTCAGAAACCTGGAGCAGTTTCAAAACACGCCGGATGAGAAAACATTCACCCTGCTGGTTATTGATGAGTGTCACCGGGTATCCATGGAAAAAAACTCCAGTTACCACAAAGTCATTGAACACTTTAAACGTCTGAATCCACACCTTAAGGTTCTCGGTTTAACAGCAACTCCTTATCGCCTGGGGATGGGTTGGTTGTACCAGTATCACCAAAGCTCTGAGAACAAAGGGGCTGTCAGAACAGAAGAGCCTCGTTTTTTCAAAGAATGCCTGTTTGAACTGCCACTTTCCTACATGGTTGATAATGGTTACCTCACGACACCAGAGGTCGTTGATGCACCTATTGTTTTCTATGACTTCAGCCAGCTATCCAGAGACAGCTTTGGACGTTATGGAGAGCAGGAGCTGAATCAGTTATTAAAAGGAAAAACCCGGGCCACCCGTGAAATCATTGAGCAGGTAAAAAGAGAAGCGACAACCCGTAAAGGCGTCATGGTGTTTGCGTCTACGGTAGACCATGCCCGTGAGATCATGGGTTACCTTCCAGAAGATGAGAGCGCTCTGATTATTGGTGATACGCCATCAAAAGTGCGGGATCGCCTGATCGAAGCCTTCAAACAGCAGCAGCTCAAATTTCTTGTGAATGTTTCAGTACTCACTACAGGCTTTGATGCACCCCATGTTGACCTGATCGCCATACTGCGCCCAACAGAGTCCGTCAGCCTTTATCAGCAGATAGCTGGTCGGGGGCTACGTCTCGCTCCGAACAAAAAAGACTGCCTGATTATTGATTATGCCGGCAACCGCTTCAGTTTATACAGCCCGGAAGTCGGTGACCCCAAACCGGACTCCAAAGCTGTACCGGTAACGGTTCCCTGTCCGGCCTGTGGACACGAGAATAATTTCTGGGGTGTTACCGATAGTGACGGCGACCTGGTTGAACACTATGGTCGACGCTGCCAGGGCTTTGAAGCGTTTCTGGATGACAACGGTAGAGAAGTAAAAGAACAATGTGAGTTCCGCTACCGTTTTAAAGAGTGCAATCAGTGTGGTGCTGAAAATGATATTGCTGCCAGGAAGTGCCACAGCTGCCAGAACGGACTGGTAGATCCGGATAAAAAACTTCGAGAAGCTCTGAACCTTAAGAACTGCATGGTGATCCGGTGTTCTGGTATGGAAATGAGTGCTGATAAAGATCCTCAGGGCAAACAGAGAATCAAGATCACCTACCATGATGAAGATGGTGCCGAAATTAATGAATTTTTCAGACTGGATACGCCATCCCAACAAGGTGCCTTCTACCATCATTTTGGCAAGCATGCCTTGATTAATCGTGCAGAGCCATTCAGGGCGTCAACTGTGGATAATGTTATCCACAGCAGGAAGAAATTTCGCAAACCTGACTTTGTCATTGCTCAGAAAGAAAAACATTACTGGAAGATCATTGATAAGCTGTTTGACTACGAAGGTAAATACCGCAAAGCGCTCTGATGCATATTACTTATCACATTACCGGGCAAGCCCAGAATCGCATCAATCAGTTGATGCTTAAATACAGCCCGAAGCATACTTTGGTGATCTGGGTTGCTTCGCTTGCCTGTTTGCTGGTTCCGCTTCTGGTCTTTCGGAACAGTCTAAGCACCATTCTGCTTTCTGGCCTGTTTGGCTCTGCCTTCATTACCTTCTGGATACTGAATCTTGGCCTGAAGTATGCCGTTCATAAGCGCTTTAGTCTCCACTACCAACCAGACCTTGACCTGGAAACCCGCACCCTTATCCTTGAAGAGACAGGCATCAAAATCAGCTCCTCACTATTGAAACCTGCATTTCGCCCCTATAAGCAAGTAAAGATGATCACGGTAGAAGACAATATTATTGTGGTATCAGGAAAAAGCGGATGGATCGAAATGATCCCCCGTGATCAGGTCACTGAGGGTAATTGCGGGCTATTACTGGATGAACTCTGTAATAAAACAGGAAAAAAGCTCAAAACCTCTTCTTGAGTGACAAAGCTGATCTAAAATTCTATTGTATGATTTCCAGCTGGCTCATAAAGATGTTCAAACTGATTAGCATCGTCGTATTATCAGTTCTGCTATCAGCCTGTATGGCCGGAAGCTCAACATCGGGAAACTCGTTAGGCAAAAACGGCGGCCACAGAAAATACGCTGGAGGCTGGCAGGTATTGAGACCAAACCAGGAAGTTCTGGAGCTCGCTAAATTTGCGGCCAAAGACCTTCAACAAGACTCAGTTCTAAAGGTAACGGATGCTAAGATACAAAATATCCTTGGCACCTGTTATATGCTGGCTTTTCAGATGAGTAGTAGCCAAAACTGGCAGGCTGAACTCTACAGAGATCCCTATGGCAAATTGACATTGATTGAGCTGCTAGAGCATTAAGCCATTGCCTGCAAGAAAATGAACAATAGCCTTACCTGCCTGCACACGATCATCAGGTAAACCAATTTCATTCAGAGCCTTACTAATTAAGCTACTATCAACAGTCTCACGAAGTCTCGAACAAATATCCCTGAAAATGCCATCCACAAACTCTGGGTGAGCTTGCCATGTCAGAATTCTAGAGCTTTTCTGGGTAATGGCATTTTCACAAAAATCGGATGTTGCCAATAGCGAGAAACCAGGAGCCACCTTTATCACCTGATCTTGGTGTACAGCCAAAATACGAATGGTATCTCCATGCTGAAAGCCTCCAAATGTTGCAGTAGCTTTTACGGGGTAAGCTCCCAGCCCCCAGCCCCCATGGAATTTTTGAACCTCTCCACCAAGCGCCTGATGAATCAGCTGATGGCCAAAGCAAATTCCAACCAATAACGCCTGGCTTTGATCCAGTTCTACAACCAGGGATTTTATTGTCTGTATCCAGGGGTCCTGGTCGTAAGCGGCGGACTTACTACCGCTGATAATCCATACATCGCAGCAATCCACCGATGGAGGGAAGTCCCCTTCGTAACACCGCCAGACCGAATACTGCCACTGTCCCGGCATCACAGCCTCAATCATAGACTTATAATCGTTATCGTAAGCCCCATGGTTCTTAATTGAATCGGGATGATGCTCATCACACAGTAAAATACCCAGCCGCCTTGTCAAAACCATCTCCATATACTGTTTTTTATTTACCATCATTATTTAAAGCATACACAGCCACGAGCGACTTGCCACGAATAGGCCTCTGAGGCTTTAGATTGAATAGTTGGGATTTCTGGTTAAATCACTTCCATTCAACAAAATAACCGCATTAAAAATATGATGATCACAAACTTTAACCAAAAATCATTTTTATTTTCATTCAGGACTTGCGTTACTCCAGACCTTGAGACTAGAATGATAACCATTCTCATTAAGGTTAAACATAAACTCTCGGCTCAACCCGACTCTCCCAAAGCCTTTGTTGAGCCATCCCGAACACTTGATCAGTCAACCTATGGAGGGACTGCCATCGAACGAAATTTCAGACCTGACTAACTGGCTAATGCCAGTGATTCGCAAATCCTCATCTTTACGGCCTGAATATCAGGCCGTTTTTTTGTTGTTTCTCGATCAGATTCTGTCCATTATTGATAAGCTGAAAAACAGCTTGCTCAGCATGGGACTCTTGCTGCATTGGTCTAATCAGAAAAAGAGCCATCAAAGAGGTTCAATCAATGGAACTACAGAAGTACGAAATGCCCTTGCTCAATGGCAAATTTCAGCAACTGGCTGAATATAAGAACAAGGTTGTTTTAATCGTCAATACAGCCAGCAAATGCGGCTTTACCCCTCAGTATCAAGGCCTCGAGGAGCTGTATAATAAATACAAAGATCAGGGGCTTGTCATTCTTGGCTTCCCATGCAATCAATTTGGTAGCCAGGAAATGGGTAACAGTGAGGAGATTGGTGCCTTTTGTGAGAAAAACTTCGGTGTCACCTTTCCTGTTTTTGAAAAGATTGATGTTAATGGAGATGATGCCGCTCCACTTTATCAAGACCTGAAATCCGAGGCACCGGGTTTACTGGGCACACAGAAGATTAAATGGAACTTCACTAAATTTCTGCTGAACCGCAAAGGTGAAGTTATTGATAGATACGCCCCAACTACCAAGCCAGAAGATATGGAAGAAGATATCTGCCAGGCATTAAGAGAGAGCTAACCAGGCCGACAAAACAAGAGTCCCGGCAACCTGAAACTCTTATTACAGTGGATATCAATAAAGCACTCTCCTTGCTGGCTGATCGTAACGGTTCAGAACTGTTTTTGACGGTCGGCTATCCCCCCTGCCTGAAAGTCAATGGTCAACTGGTATCCATAGCAAAAGTCCCTCTTACCTCCGACCAGGCTTATCATATCTTCGAAAAAATGATGGGAGCGGAACGTTTTCAGGAGTTCCGCGAAACCCGTGAGTGTAACTACGCTACCCAAAACCCGGAGTCAGGGCGTTTTCGTATCAGTGCTTTTTTTCAAAAGAGCGAGCCAGGCATGGTGATTCGACGTATCCATCATCACATACCTGAACCTGATGAGCTTGGCCTACCCGATGTTTTTTGCGACCTGATTCTTCAGGAGCGCGGCTTGATACTGATCACAGGCCCCGCGGGAGCAGGTAAAACAACATCCATGGCGTCACTGGTAAACCACCGGAATAAAATGGGCAAAGGTCATATCATTACCATCGAAGACCCCATTGAGTTTATCCACACCCACAATAATTGCATCGTTACCCAGCGTGAAGTTGGTCTTGATACAAAAACTTATGAAGAAGGGCTCTCTAATGCCCTTCGTCAGGCTCCAGACCTTGTCGTTATCGGGGAAATCCGCTCTCCACAGGTGATGAAACATACTATTGAGTTTGTTCAGACCGGACATCTTTGTATAGCAACACTTCATGCAAATACGGCCTATCAGGCTCTGGAAAGGATTGTTCACTTTTTCCCCCAGGAACAGCATGAAGAAATTCTCATGGATTTATCTTTGAGTCTGCATGGTATAATGGGGCAACAGCTGATTGCCTCTGAAGATGCGAACAGTGTCAGTCCTTCTCATGAAATTCTACTCAATACACCAGCACTGGCAGACCTTATCAAGAAAGGTAAGATTGATGAAATCCCTGATTTAATGGAGCGCTCTAAGGAATCAGGAATGCAAACCATTGATCAGTCGATATTCAAACTATACAAGATTGGAAAAATCTCTGCTCAACAGGCTATACAGCACGCAGACTCTTCAAACAATATGCGACTGCTGATTAAAATGGATGGGCACCAGAGTAGTGAGGATGGTCTGGAGTTAACGATCGCTTCAGACTGAATCATCTTCCAATTGCTAATGAGAGTCACTTCGTCATACCTATTTTCAGGTAAGTTGGCAAAAACGACTGATGTCCCCTGGATTTCTGATACTCTCTTCACCAGAAATATTCTTTCTCGCCTTCAGCTTAAACAAGGAGTCATACATGAGTGTTGATCTTATCAACCAATCTGCAGACTGGCTACAGAATAACCAACCGTTATTTATTGAGTACTTCGTAAATATAGTCTCAGCACTTCTAACGCTGGTTATTGGTATTTTTATTGCCCGTATGGTCAGTAACGCTATCCATAAAATTATGTTAAAGAAACAGGTTGATGGAATTGTTGCCAGCTTCACAAGCAACATGACCAAATACCTGATATTAGCGTTTGTCACTGTTGCGGCACTGAGTCGTGTTGGTATTCAAACGGCCTCCCTGGTTGCCATCATTGGTGCCGCAGGTTTGGCCATTGGCCTGGCTTTACAAGGCTCACTCTCAAACTTTGCTGCCGGCGTTTTATTAATCATCTTCCGTCCAATTAAAAAAGGAGAGTTTGTTGAAGTTTCCGGTGTTGCCGGCTCTGTTGAGTCTGTTCAGATTTTCACGACCGTGCTTATAACATCAGACAACAAAATGGTGGTTGTGCCCAACAACAATATTTTAAGTAATAATATCATCAATTACACAAGAACCGGACAAAGAAGAATTGACCTTGTTATTGGTGTCAGCTATTCAGCTGACCTCAAAAAGACCCGGGCTATAATTGAGCAAGTACTTCAATCCAATGACAAAGTGCTTAAAGATCCGGCATGGACCATTGGTGTATTAGCTCTGGCGGACTCATCCGTCAACTTTGCAGTGCGCTCATGGGCTAAGTCCAGTGACTATTGGGACGTATACTTCAGTCTGCATGAAAACATAAAGACTGCGCTGGATGAAGCAGGTATTGAAATTCCATTTCCACAGCGGGAAGTTCATCTTATTCAGAAAGAGGCTGCAGCCTGACACATAAAATTATGTAGCAGGTAGTTTCTTACCTGCTACTAAAATTCAACTCTCATAAAATCGGAATATTATTTCTCTATGTTCTAACCAATGAAAGCTGCCAGATCGATAGCTCGATCAAACTTGTAACCACCGCTCTGGATTACTCCCACCTTCCTGAACCCAAGTTTTTGATGTATAAGCGTACCCGAGAACAGAGTTCTCTTCCTCAAACACCAGAAAGCAGTGAGATTTTTTTATTCTTTCAACAATCTCATCCGGCGTTACAGGATCAATTTCAAATGTAGCTGTACTGTTCAGAACTGTCTTTCACCACCCCTATCAGGAATAAACCGATTCGTAAGAAATGCCTAAAATTTGGATGATCGTCCACTGCTTTTCCTTCAAACCGACCACATGCTGTTCCTGATTATTGACCGTTAATACATTAATCCCCTGAAAGCAGAAGAAGACCCATCTTGCTGTTGGATTCTGGCAGGGCTTCTTTTTCTGGTTTGGAAACACACGACTCCGCTTTTTCAGTTCGTACCTTATTCTGTGCTGGATAGCAGCATAGACCATCAGGCAGAGTGTCATCACCATCAACAGCGCTTCAATGCGCTCCGGTTTCTTCAGATAGAGTGAAGAGACCAGAAAGTCCGGGCTTTTCAGGAAACGAAAGCC
>OODV01000109.1 GCA_900299555.1 uncultured Endozoicomonas sp. | reverse complement strand
GTGTGAGCCCTTTGAGTTTGCCACTCCAGGGAGGAGGGATCAGGCGGAACTTCCCATCATCCCGCTCGATCCTTGGTACGCGTGCATGAAGATAACATTCATGTTGAAAGAAGTTCATATGCCGCCATTCTTTCTGAAAGGTGTCGTATGCTGGGTACTCCTTGCCAGAAGGATCATCCTCACTGTTATCTTTGAAGGTTGCCCCTCGCTGAAAGTTAAGAAAAATATCCAATCTGGATTGTTCAGTATTGAACTCAATTGACTCAATGTACCAGGGATAACTGATTCCAAGGGCATTCTGAAACAATTCTTCCATGAGTGTCTTCAGGCCTGTGATGTCATGCAGAGTATTGGATTAAGAATACAGCGTTACCCACTCACTTTTCAAAAGAGCCATCCTGAAGATAGTTTTCTGTCAATTTTTTCTTGAATTTTTGATTGCATACATACTACTTTCAGCGACAATTCATCACTCGTTAAAACTCTCACTCCTTCAATAGAACTTTGATCTTTAGTCTCTAGTGATATAGATGAATGATTGAGTTGAGTCGCAAAATCAATAGAATCAATCATGATCAGGTACCTTGCATAAAGAGTCAAATAAAGTGCTTATTATGACTATTCTCATTATTAAAAGTTCTGGTTATAACAGTTTTGTCAGTAATTCTTACTTAGAGGATGAAAATGGCCCTGCTTTAAGCGAGGCAGCTGCTGCGAATGTCTGTACTGTTTCCATACCAACCGTACAGAGAGTGCGTAAACGTTGTGTTGAAGAAGGCCTGGATATTGCCGTTAAAAGCAAATTCAGTCGTAAGGGACCGCCGCAGAAGTCTTGATGGTAAACAGCATGCCCATCTGGTAACCCTGGCTTGTTCCAAACCGCCAGAGAGTGTTTGTCACTGGACTATGAAGCTGCTCGCCGACAAGCTGATTGAGCTTGAAGTGGTTGAAACCGTTTCGGCAGCTACTGTTTCCAGAGAGCTAAAAAAATGAGATAACGCTCTGGTAGAAACGTGAGTGGTATATCCCTCCAATGCTGAATTTGTATGCGCCATGGAAGACATTCTGGATGTTTACAAACTGCCTCATGATCCAGCGAAATCACTTGTCTGCATGGATGAAAGCAGCAAATAGCAAGTTAAAGAGGTGAGAGCACCAATTTCGATAAAAGAAGGTAAGCCTGGGCGTTATGACAATGAGTACGAGCGCAATGGCGTCAGTAGTCTATTTATGCTCTTTGCTCCTCTTGAGGGATGGAGGCATGTAGAGGTCACCGACGGGAGAACAGCAAAAAACTGGGCGTTGCAGATTAAGCAGTTAGTGGATGTATATTAGCCTGAGGCAGATACCATCCGTCTGGTGATGGATAATTTGAATACTCACACCTGCATCACTCTACAAAGTATTTGAAGCTACAGAGGCTTGTCGTATAGCCAGCAAACTGGAAATTTATCATACGCCGGAGCATAGCAGCTGGATCAATATGACAGAAATAGAACTGAACATATTGAGCCGTCAGTGTCTTGACCAGCGAATTTCCGACCAGGACACACTGAAAGTGGCAGTAGCAGCCTGGGAAAATGATCGAAACCAGGTGGAAGCAAAAATGGATTGGCAGTTCACAACAGAGGATGCACGGGTAAAGCTGAAAAAACTATAATCATCAAATTTCATGGTTGTGATGTTTGGATTGATTTGCAGCAGAAAAGTTTCTTTGCTTTTCAGGACATTCATCACGGTTGTTTTACTGACACCAGAAGCCCTATTGGTATCTCTGATGCCACTGCTATTAATGGCCATTTTAACAATGTCTTTCCCGATGCCCCTGTTGCACGCCTGTAATGATATTCGAGCATGAACGACTCGGTTTTACAGCCTTCATTCTGTCAGAGGTAGCGCTGATCACCTTTGCGCCCTTTGCCATGTCGACCAACAAAAGGAAGGTTGCAGTCTGGGCACTTTACTTAAATGATACGCGTCATTAGGCGTATATGGGGAGCGCAGAAAATTTTTCAGCATGGAAATGTGCTTACCCACATATTTGATCCATTACCCGCTTTTTATAGCTTTTAATAACCTCAGCCAAAGCATAGGCAGAATGGACGATGCTCATCTTGGTGATGCTGTTAACAATACCACCGTGCAATCTAATCCGCCGTGATTAAATAGCGTGTTACTAACAATAAAATAAACAGACACCTCTGGTTGTCAGAAGCAGGTGTCCGCTTTCCTTAAAAGAGAAAGGAGTAAACCATGGCTACTGTTCAGGAAGTTCTCGAAAATATTAAAGGCCGTTTTGACGAGTCTGCTGCGGCCGGTCAAACTCTGACTTTCCAGTTCGACCTAACTGATGACAAGGCTTACTACGCTGCCATTGAAGACGGCGTTCTGGAAATTGCCGAAGGCACCAAAGATGACGCTCATGTTACCCTGATCATGGACAGCGAAACATTTGTTGGCCTGATGAGCGGAGAACTGGACGGTATGCAGGCATTCATGACTGGTAAACTGCGCACTGAAGGCAACATGATGCTGGCTTCCAAGCTGGGCGAATTTTTCAAGCAGTAATAGAGCCATTGCCTCTTTACCAAAAGGTTTCACAGCTTTAATGAACAGGCTTCTTACCCGAAGCCTGTTTTGTTTTCAGCCACTAACTACCTGCCCCCGATAGATCCTTTTTGCAGGCTGCCATACTGAATCAACCTGCCCAGTCACTTCCTCTCCCAGGTTACTAACACATTGCTGGAGCAACATTTTGGTTTCTTGAACTGCAGTTTTCCGCCAATACGCTTTTAAATGAAAAACCAGCGAATCATCAGACAGGTTAATAATTTCACCAAATTCTTTTTTAATCCGCCGCTTTACTGCCAGAAGTTGCTCAATAGTTGACTTTGAAAGTTGAACCGAATGCACCTTTTTATCTCCTTCCTGACAGCTGATTAGAAAAAATGTTCCCTTTTTGTGCATCACCTCCATTTGATACCACGGCTGTTCACTCATTATTCAGGGTCGCTCCCAATTAGAAATGAGACCACCATGCCTTTAGACCCAGTGGGGCCTGCGTCGTTCGCCTTGCCTGAGTGTTTGTGTTATCAAGTGGGCGCATAGCTATTAGAGCGCCCCAACAACCAATACACCAAACTATCACAAGCCAGCAGGGCTACAAACCTGAGAGAATGCAAAGGGGTTGAGTTGTTTAAGCATTATCAATGCCACTCTGGCCATAGCAGGCTTTATTAAAACAATCAGAGGTCGTTATCACTGCTACCAGAAAAAAAGAGTAGCAACCATATTTAACAAGGGCGTATTTCACTGCTTTGTATAGGCTAAACTATTTTTTATTACTGCCAGATAATCATTGCAAAAGGAATGCACATGTCATCAAAACCTGACAACCAACCTTCTGAGCCAGCCATGGAAGGCCATGGATCATTAGAGAAAGGCCTAGCTGGAGACTACCAGCTCTCTATCAGTAATCTGCTCAGCGAGTCCTGGGAAAAAACCCATGGAGCCAAATGGACAATCCATTTAGCCATGGGTCTCTACTTTGGTATTTATATACTGTTAATACTTGCCGTCGCCATGGCTGCTCTTGTCTTACCAGAAAGTGGCGTACTGGAAATTATTATTGAGTTAACCATGCTGGCCATCACTATGCCTCTGTGGGCTGGTATATACATGATTGGGGTCCGGCGAGCCGTCAATGCTCCCATTAGAGCCGGGCAGATGCTTGACTACTTCAGTAAAACGCTGCCGCTATTCGGTCTTTATCTGCTGATGCTTATTCTGATATTGGTTGGCTTTGTATTACTGATCATCCCCGGGATCTATCTGTCAGTGGCCTATATGTTGGCAACTCCTCTCATGGTGGATAAGAACCTGGGCGTTTGGGAAGCGCTTGAGACCTCTCGAAAAGCCATCCACAAACGCTGGTTTACCATTTTCGGTCTGACACTGGTGATTATGCTTATTAATTTAGTAGCAATGATTCCACTGGGTCTCGGCCTGATCTGGACAGTCCCTATGTCTACGATTGCCTTCGGAGTACTTTACCGAAATATCTTTGGGTGCAGTCAGCAGACAATTTCCGGCAACATATAATTCCTGCCAGTCCAGCAGGTTCAACTCTCTAAAACCTGCTATTTAAACCCTCTAAACTCTGGCCAGAACTTTTTCTGGCCTCGTTTATCTCCATTGACCCAACTCAACGCTCTTGCATCACTTCTGCATAAAATGACGTTGTATAGGGCCTGTTGACATAAGCTTGTCAAACTCAGCGACACGTAAAGCCTACGTTAAAAACAATAAATTATCTCTGTGTCCCTTTCAGTAGGGCGGTATAAGAACGATGAAGTCAGTGTCTATAAATCCAGACCGCCTGCTCAATAACCTTTACGAGCTTAGAAAATTCGGACAATACAAAACCGGAGTCGTTCGACAGATGTACTCCAAGGCTGATATGGACTCCAGATACTGGTTGCGGGAGAAAATGACCAGTGCTGGCCTGAGCGCCCAGATTGATGGCCTTGGAAACGTTATTGGTTATTCAAAAAAGTCTGCCCGAACCTTATTAATAGGTTCCCACACCGACACTCAGCCCATTGGAGGCTGGCTGGATGGTGCCTATGGCGTTATCTGTGCACTTGAGGTCTACAGCGCTCTCGCGGAGAACCCGGATACCGCACACTTGTCAGTAGATATTGCATCCTGGGCTGATGAAGAGAATACCTTCCATGATTTTCTTGGCTGCAAAGGGTTTCTGGGGCAATTACAGCCGCAGGTGATCAATACAGCAATTCGAGCTGATGGTTTCCGTCTGGAAGATGCTTTAAAGGCGGTCAGTCTGGATGGCAACAGTGAGCAATATGACCCTGAGCGCTACCTTGCCTACCTCAGTATTCATATTGAGCAAGGCCCCAGACTTGATATCTCACAAAAGCAGGTAGGGATCGTTAACCAGATATCCGGTTGTCGTGAGTTTGAAATTTCATTCTTCGGTGAAAGTAACCACGCAGGTTCAACACCAATGGCCATGCGACGGGATGCCGGTATGGCCATGATGGAGTTTGCCACCATTCTCAATCGCCGATTCCGCCAGACTGGGACGAAACAATCAGTCTGGACCATTGGGCATGCTGAATTTGATCCGGGAGCTGTCTCGGTTATTCCCGGTAAAGCCACTATGACGCTCCAGTTCAGAGACCCTTCACCAGCTCAGCTGGACCGGATGGAGCAGGCATTATGGCAAATGGCAAAAGCCCTGCAGAAAGATTTGAAAGTTGAAATACAGATTGAAAAAAAAACGGATATCGCGCCTGTTCGTCTGGATGGAAAAGTGCAGGAAGTACTTTGTCATATAGCCCAGCAGCACTGCCCAAACAACTGGCAGGTCATGTCCAGCGGCGCAATACACGACACCGGAATTTTTTCTCACGTCATGCCGTCAGGGATGCTACTGGTTCCCAGTATTGGGGGTATCAGCCACAGTTTTGATGAAGACACCAGCGAAGAGGATTTGATCATCGGGTGTGAAGTGCTCGCCAATGCAGCAGCCGAGATTATCAGGCAGGCTTCTTGAAGCCAACCTGATTGATCTGCATCAATCATTTTTTCTGACTACCCCTTAACCTGACGGGATACAGAATTTTCATAAAACAACGTATAAAAAGGAAAAGGTTATGTATCTCGACACAGTAGTAATTGCAGGTGTACTTGTGGTTCTGGCAACAGTCATTGTTGGTGGCGGTGTAGCAGGTTTTATTATTCGGGATGCTCGTAAAAAGCACTGAATATCTGTATCAGGCCTGAATTGAGCCTTTATCAGGCCTTTCCCCTTTAACCTCACTGATTCTCATTCAGCAGTGCCATCAGTTTACAATTTAGCGTCCAACGTGATGATAAAAAACACGAGAAAAACATTGAGGCAAGGAGAAAATTGCTCTTTTAATTCTCACTAGCACCATCGCTGTGGACATACCTGCATATTCAGAAAGGTGATATTTATTTGCTAAAGCAAGAGCAGACATATATAAAGCGGCACTTGCATCAAAACTGCCCAGAATTGATCCGTCAAGTTTTGGCTCACTACCATTGTGTAATGATGAGACAAAGTCTGGTTGGGACAGGATTCTTGCAACAGCTTGATCCTTGGTAATATTCAGGCGATTTGTTGCTATACCAATAAGTGAACTAAATAGATCACCCGCATCCCCCTTATCAAGAAGAAGCACACCTCTGCTGTCAGGGCGGTATGAGCCAGCAGCTACGACACCAACAGCAAACAGCCATTGACTTACTTGCATTCCAATACGCTGTATCTGATATTTCTCTGGATACTTCGCAATCAATTCAGGGTTAACAAAGAAGCTATCCTCAGCTGGCAAATTCTGCCGACCTTCATCAATACGCTGAAGCATCAGTGAAAAAAAACAAGCAGGCAATCCCTGAATATCGTTGGAAACTGATGTAAGTCCATTAACTACGCTCTCTTCATGTGTATCTTTAATATCATTAATAACAGTATCAATAGCCTTTTTCATCGCATCTTTGTATTTAGCTCCATTTTCCTCATTGGGCGTCATAGTTATTCGATAAGGTCGAAGCTTACATCCGACCAAGTCAGCCAGAGTATTATCAAAAACATCCAGGTCTTGTTTGAACTCCTCCAACTTATTTCGCAAATCTAAATTTATTTTTCCTCCATACATCTTGTCGATCGTCCTATGAATAATTTGCTTGGAAAAAAGCTCTATTTCTATATCACTTTGTAACTCAATATCCTTCTCTCTAGAAACAGTGCTTTCAGGATCTATTTTTAGCGTTACTTTCCTCGACGAATATCCTCCACTATCTTTCCACCCCCCATCCAGACATGATGAGGGCTGTCGGAGACAACTATTTCCAGCTTCCACCCTAGGGTTACTCATTGTTAGAAGTCCTACTTTATTCTCAGGAACCAATGGGCAAAAAGTCTAGACTAACGAAAAAGCCTATGAGCAGAATAAGATAGCATCACCCACATCAGTGAAAGATCCTCAATATGGCAAATGTACCGACATAACAGCTAACTTCTTAAATTGCCTTTACAATTCACGATAATATTTCCAGAAAATTGCAGGACAGTTATTACAATGCAGAAGAAAATTCCAACCAATTTGATCACGGGGTTTCTGGGCTCCGGAAAAACCACTGCCATTCTCCACCTCCTGAAACAGAAGCCCGAAGATGAGACCTGGGCTGTACTGGTCAATGAGTTTGGTGAAGTCGGTATCGACGGTGCTCTTTTACAGGGATCCTCAGCACGAAATGATGTGGTAGTAAGGGAAGTGCCCGGTGGCTGTATGTGCTGCGTGGCTGGGCTGCCCATGCAGATTGGTCTCAATATGCTGATTGCCCGCAGCAAACCGGATCGGCTGCTGATTGAACCTACAGGATTGGGGCATCCACAGGAAATTATTAACACGCTCCAGGGCGACTATTATCAGGAGATTCTGAGTCTGGAAGCCATTATCTGCCTTGTGGATCCGCGGAATCTTGAAGATGACCGATACCTGGAGAATGACAATTTCCGGGATCAGATTCACCTGGCCGATGTTTTAGCAGCCAACAAAACAGACTTGTCCTGCGAAGATGACCGAAAACGTTTTGAGCTGTTTGCAGATCAGCTGCCGGAGCCTAGGCCAGTCACTGCCTGGGTCAAGCAGGGTAAGTTATCAGTAGAATGGCTGGACCTTCCCCATAGTGATCGTGTACCCGTTAACCCTAAAGCCCATCATGCTCACAAAAGCCCTCATCAAGACCAAACCATGGAACCCGTGGAGCTCAAGCTGCCTGAAGGCCAGCTGTTTCTCCGCAAGGAAAACAAAGGCCAGAATCATTTCAGCTGCGGCTGGCTGTTTTCTGAAAGTGCGTCATTCTCATTTGAACGTCTGTTCTCATTGATCAACGCCCAGACTGCCCAGCGGCTGAAGGCGGTAGCAAAAACCGATCAGGGTGTGAGAGGTTTTAATATGCAGGATGGGGTTGTCAGTATTATTGAAATTGAAGAAAGCCCTGACAGTCGGCTGGAAATCATCAGCAGTACCCCCATGAACTGGGATGAGTTTGAAACTCAACTACAGGACACCATCATATACCAACCGGCAGCTTAAGCCGGTTTGTTTTTATTCCTTGGTCAGCCCGGTTATTTCAACAAGTATTTTATCCTGGAAAACACTGTCATCTGACCACTGCTTCCATGCATCAGGATACTCCAGTCGGGAAAAAGGAATATCCCGATAGAGCTGGTTTAGCACCCTCTGCCACTGCTGCAGGTAATACTCTCCCTTCTCCTGCATTGTGCCCTCAGACATGTGCCTGCGCGACCAGAAAGATGATCCATAAAGGCTTAACAACATGGGAGATAACAGTTCACCACGATCAACCAGAGGCTTATGCCCCTCTGTCATATCGCTGCAGGAAAGAAAAACCAGCAAAGGTTTAGCTGATATGACTGACTCACAGAGTTTCTGGTGATGAGTCAGGATTTGATCGATCGGAACATCGTGAAAAAACCAGGGCATCATACAGTTCTGCCAGAATTTCCCCACAAAAATAACAACCCGCTCAGGCGCTTCAATCAACTGTTCACTCAACGTCATCCACTGCCCGGAAGTATCTACGGTTGGGTCACTCAAGTGCTGCTGAAATATATTTTCACCGGAAAGGTAAGCCCTTTGCTCGAAAAGGCTCTTGCGCATCATATTGATGGCCCAGGTATCAATGGGGTTCGACCGGTCGTATTCATCGTACAGTGAAACCACATTACCTATAGACTCCAGCTTCTTAGCCAGAGCCTTACCCAGCGTTGATTTACCGGTTCCGTGAGTCCCTTCAATCAGAATCAGTTGCATTCTGCTACCTTGTATGCATGACTTCAGCGTGGAGAGCTGACCATGAAATACACTCAGCTATTTATCTTCCTGCTGACAGCCGGTATTGTTGGTATTTGTAATACAAAAGCATCTGACTCAGTGTCCTACCATGATAACGGGATATCAATAGCAATGGACGATATTAACTGGCGGTCTCATTGGGAGAGCAATAACATTGGCTTCCATCTTGATCAGGCCAACCCCATGCTCATCAAACACTGGCCAAAAATAAGGGCAATGCCAAAGGATATGGTGTTCGTTCCACTGTGCGGTAAAAGCCTTGATATGGCTGAGCTCCATAAACAGGGACACTTTGTTCTCGGTTCCGAGTTGAGCGAAATTGCTGTGGATGCTTTTTTTACAGAACAGAATCTTGATCATAACAGGCATAATGCTGGAGAGCATGAATACTGGTTCGGCGATCGACTCGCTATCATTCAGGGTGATTATTTCACTCTTGCAGAAGACAGTGTACCTGCCAGATTTGTTTATGACCGGGCCGCTCTGATTGCACTCCCACCAGACATGCAGAAACCATATATAGAGCAGCTGCTGCGCATTGCACCGGATATTGAGCAAATCCTGCTGATCACTGTTGAGTATGACGATACCGCAGCAGCACCTCCTCCATTCAGTATTCCACCTGCTCGTGTCAAGGAGCTCTATGGTGAATATTTCGAGATTGACCTGCTTGAAACGCGAGATACAAAACCCTCGCCGCGTAAGCAGGCCCAAGGCTTGAAAGTCATTACAGAGCACGTGTTCAAGCTTGACCGGAAGTAGCTTTTGCCAGAAAAACTCCTGACTTCTGAATACCAATCCCTTCTCCTGCCTGATATCATCAGGCAGGTTTGACTCATCGTCCAACCACTTCAGATACTTTCAGCCCTCTATCTCACCTTAAGAGAGCCGAGGGTGCACTGAGCACGCAACGAAACGTCAACAGACCCTACCCAACCTGTAATTTTTATAGTCGACACACACCATGATCAGGAAGCTGGTTTCAAACATTCTTAAAACAGTGGCCGCATACACCGTCGTCGGCTTTGTTGCTGTGCCTCCACTTCTACACACTGGCATTGTTCTGTTTGGAAATCAGCTGCTCACTAAAGAGGTGAAACTGGGAGCGGTTTATTTCAATCCCCTGACACTGAATCTGACCCTGATTGCCGTTGATATTCAGGACACATTGAAACTGGCTTCCACTTCGGTAGACCTCTCCTGGAAAAACTTGAAGCGAGCTATAGTCCCTGAAGGAAATATTCGTGAATTAAGACTGGATAGAATTCTGATCCAAAGCCCGGAAAGTCAGTTCACGCTTAATGAGGATGGACAACATAGTTTTGCGAGGCTATTGAAAGAGTCCGACGAAGATGAAACATCAAAAGAGGCTTTGGAACCATCTTCAGAAACCTCATTGCAATTTACTGTTAATCAGGTCGCTATTGAACATGGCAAGTTCCGATTCACCGATCATCAGTTTACTAATGACGACCTTCCACTCTCTTTAAATATTGACCGGCTCAATGTATACGGGACAGCACTCGGCTGGCCTGCAGCTAATTCAGAGATCAATTTCAGCACCCGGTTAAATAAAGGCGCTGAAATAAACAGCCAGATTACATTAGATTTGTCAGAACACCTTTCTGAAACTGCTGCCTCTGCTTCCATTGAGCTAAACCAGATAAATCTGACCGATTTCCAACCCATTGTTAACCGCTTTACTTATATAGACCTGATGAGTGGCACCCTAAATACTCAGGCGACTGTTAACTGGCAACAAGAATCCGGATTACAGGTCATTAGTGATATCACCATCGACCAGCTGCAAATCGACGATGTTCGTACTGGAGAGACCTTTGCGAGTTGGCTGCAACTTCAGCTAAACCAGCTCAGCTATCAACAACAGATTAACCGTCTAAACATCGATCAGCTACGGCTGGCAGCCCCGACAGCAGTCGTTGCCGTGGATGAGAAACTGCAGGTCAATCTGGCCAGCCTGGTTAAATCGGTAAACGAGAGCGAGGAGAACAATAAAAAAGAGACAACCAATAACGCACTTTCCGAAAATACAGTCACAGAGTTCAGCCTTGCGATCAACAGGCTGACAATTGAAAACGGAGCGATGGACTTCTCGGACCGCTCTTTCCAACCAGGATTTGCCACACCGATTGTAAACCTTAACGGTGAAATCGATGGCTTTGACACCCAGAGCCAGAAACCGGCAACCATAAAAATCGATGGCCGTGTTGATCGTTACGCACCAGTCACCATAAGAGGTGCCATCAACCCATCCTCGCCAATGGATATGGCTGATCTAGCAATGTCGTTTACTAATGTAGAACTGACAACATTAACACCTTACTCTGGTCGTTTTGCTGGCTATACCATTCGCAAGGGACGACTGCATCTGGATCTGAACTACCAGATCAAAGATCACCAGCTTTTTGCCACTAACCAGATGCTGCTGGACAAGTTACTGCTCGGTAGCCGGGTAAACAGCAATGAAGCAGTAGATCTGCCCATTCGCCTTGCCCTAGCACTGCTTAAAGACAGAAATGGACAAATTGATATCACCCTGCCGGTTTCCGGTGATCTCGACAATCCGGAGTTTGAATTAGGCCCAGTCATCCGCACAGCCCTGTTTAACCTGATCACCAACATTATTTCTGCACCATTTGATCTACTGGCTTCTCTGGTTGGTGGTGATGCTGAAGAGATGAAGTTTGTGAACTTTGAACCGGGAAATTTCAATATCAACCGCTCAGAACAGATTGAGTCTCTGGACAAGCTGGCGAAAGCCCTGCGGGATAGACCGGGTTTGCAACTGGAAGTATCCGGTAAAACAGCAAAGGATTCAGACTGGCCTATGGTGGCAAAATCACTGCTGGATAAAGAACTCACTCGCCAATGGGCAAGAGAGCTCCATGAACAGAAAAAGCCGGTTCCCGAGAAACTGGTCTTATCCACTATGGATGACGAGACCCGCTTACGTTTGCTGCAGCAGATAGTAGAGAACATGAGCTCCACTGAAACTCTGGATATTGATGTTCAGGACTCAACAGCAGATGTAGTAACCAGACAACTGCTGACACAATGGCCATTTAACGAACATGCCATGCGACAACTGGCTATAGATAGAGCCCGGGAGATCAAGGATTATCTGATTGATGAGGGTGGACTGGAGCCAGAAAGGATATTCCTTCTGAATGTTCAAAGCCTGGCGGAAGGCTCTGCTGATAAACCCTCTACGGAATTACAGTTGACTGCGGGCTGATCATTCATAATATGAATACGTTGTTGAGCATGACTGAAAAAGAAAAAATGCTGGCAGGTATGCCTTATGATGCCTGGGAGTCAGAACTGCTGGAAGACCGCATGCGGGCAAAAAGTCTGTGCGCCCGATTCAATATGGCTGGCCCTACAGACCTCGATGGCAGAATGGCCATTCTCAGAGATCTGTTATCTTTCAAAGATACCGCTCATATGGAACCGAACTTCTTTTGTGATTACGGTTACAATATTGAGATAGGCAGCAACTTTTACTCCAACCACAACCTGACGATCATTGACGTATGTAAAGTCACTATCGGGGATAATGTTCTGATAGCGCCCCATGTTATGATCTCAACCGGTACCCACCCAATAGACCCTGTTGAACGCCAGATAACCGAGTATGGCTCCCCCATCACCATTGGTAACAATGTCTGGATTGGTGGTAATGCATCCATTCTGCCCAGTGTCACCATTGGGGATAACTGTGTGATCGGCGCGGGCAGTGTGGTTAACAAAGACATTCCTGCCAATAGTGTTGCCGTCGGTAACCCCTGCCGTGTCATTCGGACAATCGACGTTCACTAATCATTTTTATCCAACAGCCTCAATCTAATGCTCTTTTTTGCACTTCAGCGCCTAAACTGAAGCAGTGATTGATGTTTTTTTTCGGAGTCACCCAATGTTCAGAAACGCCTTCTGGGTATTGTTGTTTATTTCCTTTCACTGTCTGGCAGAAAATGCTGTTACTCAACCACCGTCACCTACGGAACTGGTTGCTTCACAGACTGCGGTAATCAACGATATTGAAGCTACCAGTAAACGGGTGGTTCAGATGGAAGCCACCTGGAAGAAAACCACCTCTGAAATGACCCGTGACTTAATTCAGCAACAGATCGTTTCTGATATTCGCACCACGACCCGACTGGTTAATCATTTCCTGGATCAGGTGAATGTTATTAATACCCCTGAGGCCATTAAGCTGGGTGAAGAGGTGTTGAACGCGGAGAATCGCTTTTTTGAAGCCCGGCTAACCCCCGCCTCATCGGACCTGCGTAAGCTCTTTGAACAATATGAGAAGGCCAGTGCCGATGAGCAGCTACTGGTGTTGTTCAACATCAATGACTTCTACGCTTATATAAACTGGTTGCAGAATGAACGGCTGGATAACCTGAATTTACTGAAAAGCTGGAAGGTTGATACCGCCGCCGCGCAACAGAAGCTTGATCAGGAAATCACTCTCTATGCCGAGTTCATGGCGACTTATCTGCGCAATAATACCCGCCAGAAAGAGTTGTTACAGACAGAGCTGAAGTCCCTTCCTGCGGATGCCCGAAGCTCTCTGGAAAGCAAGATTGCCACTCAGGATCGCCTGGTACGCAGTGCCGTCGCCAACCTGAAACAGATCGTGATCATGATGGAAGAGCAGGGACTGCCGGTGGATCAGTACAATGAACTGATTTTCAAGACCACCGGTAATCTGGCAGAAGCTGTGGTGAATTTCGAGACCCTGCGCACCGTAATTGCGGGGCTCTGGGACGACCTGATTCATTGGTTCAAATCCAATATGGGCGGCATACTCTCCCGCCTCTTCCTGTTTGCCGCGTTGATGGCGGTAGCCATACTGTTAGCTCGTCTGGTGCGACGGGGAATATCCCGGGCGGTTACTCACAAGAAAGCTCGCTTCAGCACACTGGTTCAGGAGTTCTTTATTAATGTCGGTGGAAATCTGGTCGTAATATTCGGCTTTCTGTTTGCCCTGGCACAGGTAGGGTTGGACTTAACGCCAGTACTAACCGGTCTGGGTGTCGCAGGTATCGTTATTGGTTTCGCACTGCAGGATACCCTGTCCAACTTTGCTTCAGGGATGATGATCCTGATCTACCGCCCCTTTGATGTGGGTGACTTTGTAGAAGCCGGCGGTGTTGCCGGTAAAGTTGGCAAGATGAGCCTGGTAAACACCACAATTCGCACTTTCGACAATCAGGTCTTTATGGTGCCCAATGCCAAAATCTGGGGAGAAACCATAAAGAACATCACCTCGGAACGTATCCGCCGGGTCGATATGGTCTTTGGGGTTGCTTATGGAGACAATGTTGAACTGGTGGAGAGAATTCTTGAAGAAATTATTACCAACCACCCGAAAATACTGAAAACACCCGAACACATTATTCGTCTGCACGTGCTCAACGATTCATCCGTGGATTTTGTCGTTCGTCCCTGGGTTAAAACAGACGACTACTGGGATGTATACTGGGACATCACCCGTGAAGTAAAAGTCCGGTTTGATCGAGAAGGTATCACCATTCCATTCCCACAACGGGAACTTCACTTTTATAACAAAGCGCCTGCAGAACTGCCGGGTGAGCGGGTAACGATTCAACGTTCAGATATTGGACTGAGGACAGTGGGCGAAGGAGAAGACGGGCGCGCCTGAAGACGCCTTAGAACTACGAAGAGCACAAAGAGCCGATTAGTGTGCCCGCAAAATCGGCTCTTAAACCTTCCGAGGTGTTCGCGCCAGAACAGCCTTTTTCAAAAACTTTGTGGACTTTGTGCTCTCCGTGCTTCCCGAAAGTCTTACTTATTTTCGCAGCACTTCTTGTGTTTCTTACCGCTACCGCATGGGCACAGGTCATTACGACCAACCTTGGTAACCCTCACCGTCGCAGGTTTTTCAATGGCCTTCTGCCAGATTCTACGAATATCATGGCACATCACCGCCATTTCTCTAGCGACCGCAGGCATCGCCTGGAGCATCTTATTGACATCCGGGCCGTCTTTTTTCTTAGCCTTTTCCAGCAGACTATCTGCACGACTCCAGACGTTCAGTAGTAACATACAGCTGGACCAGGACTCTTCCATTGGCTGAACTCTCGGATGCTTCAATACCTGCGTCCAGACATCCATCAGCAGCTCACTGCCCTGCCCATAACCCATAGCCCACTCCTGAAGGCGGGAAAATTCCGAGGAGTATACATCCTCAGCCCGGCACTCTTCAGGAAGTACTTCAAAACCACCACTAATGGTTTTACGGGTCTTATCCAGCAGGTTAAAGAGGATGTGACGGATATCATTTTCCTGCTGAACTGACTCGAAAGTTGGTGTCCTGGTCGCCAGGGCCAAAGTCATCCAACGATCCGGTGGTACATTCACAGGAGAGTTGGCAATGGCAAACATCAGACCTTTAATAGCAGTCAGTGTCATAACCTGACCACTTTTCCCGACAGGGCATGACGCCAGATAGGCAGATAACACTTTTTCCTGCTGCTGATCAAATGCACAATTGGCCAGGGATGCTTTTGTGGAACTATCGCTCAACTCAATCTCCTCTCTCCATTTCTGGACAGATACTAAAAAAGGCGCAGATCATCTCATCATCATCAGTGTCCATCAATATGCCCGACTATCAAAACCCATCGGTATATACCTATAAAACAATTTATCAACGGGTTCATTCTGTTTAACCATACAGTATGTGGGACTTTCCATGTCAGTAACTCCTGACTTGCAGATGAAAACCGTGATTTCCCGTGAAGATTTACGTTTTGTCAATATTGCAGAACACGTCACTTTAGTAGATCATAGCCACCAACGAACACTATATATAGTGCCTGCCAAACAAACAAACCACTACCTGTAGATATTTCACCCAATAAGGCGCAATATCTAATTACGCTATCTGCCCGGAGACCCACCATGACTGAGATCATCAAACGCGATGGTTCACGCCAGCCTTTTGATGCGCCGCGCATCGTAAAAGCCGTTGCCAGCGCCCTGAATGATGCTCAGATCAAAGACAATGACTTTGCTGAGTACGTTGCTAAAAAAGTAGGCAATACGGTGGCTGGTCAGGAAACGGTGGATATCTATGACATCCAGAATCAGGTGGAAGACCTGCTGATGAGCAGCGAGTACCACAACGCGGCTCGCAAATACATTGAGTTCAGGCAGACCCGTGATATCGAGCGGGAGTCCCGTAATGCCATGGGCAGGGATATTCTCAGCATTATCAATCAGGATAATGAAGAGATCATGAACGAAAACGCGAACAAAGACAGTCAGGTTATCCCTACACAGCGGGATTTACTGGCTGGTGTTGTCGCCAAACACTACGCCAAACAACATATTCTGCCTGCCCATATTACCGCTGCTCATGAGCGGGGAGAGATTCACTACCACGATCTGGACTATGCGCCCTTTTTCCCCATGTTCAACTGTATGTTGATCGATATTGAAGGGATGATGAACAACGGTTTCCGTATGGGTAATGCGGAAATTGAAAAACCAAAGTCGATCACCACGGCTGCAGCCATCACCGCCCAGATCATTGCCCAGGTTTCCAGCCATATCTATGGTGGCACCAGTATCAACGAGATTGATCGTATTCACGCACCTTATGTTCGCAAGACCTTCGACAAGCATCTCAAGCAGGGCATGCGCTGGATTGGCGATGAAGACAAAGCCCGTGAATACGCCATGGAGATGACTGAGAAGGACTGCTACGACGCGTATCAGGCACTGGAGTATGAAGTAAATACCCTGCATACTGCCAATGGTCAGACACCGTTTGTCACCTTTGGTTTTGGTCTGGGAACCAGCTGGGAAGAGCGTCTGGTACAGAAGTCCATTCTGAAAAACCGGATTCGTGGCCTGGGTAGAAACTGCAAGACACCTGTCTTTCCAAAGCTGGTATTCGCCATAAAAAAAGGGGTGAACTTCAGCGCTGAAGATCCGAACTACGACATCAAGCAACTGGCGCTTGAGTGTGCCAGTAAGCGAATGTATCCGGATATTCTCAATTATGACAAGCTGGTTGAAGTGACTGGCAGCTTTAAAACCCCCATGGGATGTCGTTCATTCCTGGGCGTTTATGAAGAAGATGGCAAGCTGATTCATGACGGCCGAAACAATCTGGGGGTTGTTTCACTCAACCTGCCCCGCATCGGGATTGAAAGCAAGGGCAGTGAAGAAACCTTCTATAAACTACTGGAACAGCGTATGCAGCTGGCCAGAGAAGCATTGATGACCCGTATCCAGCGCCTGGATAATGTTCATGCCCGGGTAGCCCCTATTCTCTACGTAGAAGGTGCCTGTGGTGTTCGCCTGAAGCCAGACGACAAGATCAGTGAAATCTTTAAAAATGGTCGTGCATCCATCTCCCTTGGCTACATCGGTATCCATGAGACGATTAATGCTCTATACGGTACTGGTGATCTGTATGACAGTGAAGCGCTTCGCCAGAAAGCCGTTGCCATTGTTGAAACCCTGCGAGCAGCGGTGAACAAGTGGAAAGAAGAGACCGGCTATGGCTTCAGCCTCTATTCAACTCCAAGCGAAAGCCTGTGTGACCGTTTCTGCCGCTTGGACAGAAAGAAATTTGGTGTCATTGAAGGAGTAACTGAAAAAGGCTACTACACCAACTCTTTCCATCTGGATGTGGAAAAGAAGGTCAACCCGTACGACAAGGTCGACTTTGAGCAGGTATACCCTAAACATGCCAGCGGTGGCTTCATCTGCTACGGTGAATACCCGAACATGGTCAACAACCTGAAGGCACTGGAAAACGTTTGGGACTACACCTACGACAAGGTTCCTTACTACGGCACCAATACACCGAATGACTCCTGCTACAGCTGTGGTTATGAAGGTGAGTTCAACGCCACCAGCCGTGGTTTTGAGTGCCCGCAGTGCAAGAACCGGGATTCAGATAAAATGTCCGTAACTCGTCGCGTCTGTGGTTACCTGGGTCAGCCTAACAGCCGACCTTTCATTAAAGGTAAGCAGGAAGAAGTAGTTCGCCGAGTTAAGCACCTTTGATGCGGGTTATCATCCGTTATTAAAGAACGTCACCACAATACCTTTGAGGTATTGTGGTACTAAAAGAACGTCATCTCATCACCACCTGTTCTTTGCTCCAACAGGCACCATGGAAAAGAAAAGAGCATGAACTATCTCCAATACTATCCAATCGATGTGGTCAATGGTGAAGGCACCCGCTGTACGTTGTTTTTGAGCGGTTGCGAGCATTTCTGCAAAGGCTGCCATAACGCCACGACCTGGGATGCCAGCAAGGGAACCCCGTTTGATCAGGCCATGGAAGACCGGATCATTGCGGACCTGGGGGATGCCCGTATCAAGCGGGATGGGCTGTCGCTTTCCGGTCGAGACCCACTGTTTCCGGGTAATCTTTCCGGCATGCTGAAGCTGGTGAAGCGGGTTAAAACCGAATATCCGGAAAAAAATATCTGGTTATGGACTGGCTACACACTGGAAGAAATCAGTACAGCTCAACAGGACGTTGTGCAGTACATCGATGTATTGATTGACGGGCGCTTTGAGCTGGATAAGAGAGACCTTTCACTGCCATGGCGGGGCAGCAGCAACCAGCGGGTTATTCGAATTGCTCATCATCAGCAAGAGAGAATCCAAAGATAACGATAGCGCCCTCCGGCAATAAATACCCCGGTATTGCCTGCGCTCACATATCCCTGTTGATATGACATTAACAACAGGGATTAGCCTAAGGCTGAAGGCCGTTTCACGTCACTTCCCTGACAACCCCATTAACGTGCTTTGAATCAACTCCTTATGTGCTTCAGGCATTACCTGAGATACACCGCCACCAACGGCGAATGGAGCATCTCTGTTTTTCAGGGACTCTGGATTCTGCCAGCCTAAAACCTGCCAACCATCAGCGACCAGCTTGCCGAGATAGTCCAAACTTACTTTCAGCTCCTGATCAGTTACTGCCTTCGTTTCATTAGAACTTGTGTATTTCATCGTAGATAATGGTGCAATCCGCATTTTGTGCTGGAGATGCTGATAGCGTTGACCATCACCTTGCAACTGCTCCAGTTCCTTCATAACCTCAGCCTGATTAGAACCACTGACACCAGTTCTCCATTGTTTATTGTTATAGCAATTGATGATGTCCATCGTCTGATCATGATTGGCTGAATAGGTAATGGCTACACCGGGTATTTCAGGGTGGGATTTCAGTATTTCATCAGCTTTGGCAAGAATTTGTTCCGCCTGAGCCTTTGGATTCAGCTGTTTATAATCCATACAGAACGGTTCAAGCTTCAGCCGCTTTCGCTGGTCTTTCGGCTGGGAGATGGAAGCTGAAGAAGCCTCAGACGGCACCACGCTTACCTGTCTTTCCCTTATCTTTTTTTGTAACACAGGCACTAACGAAGAGTTCGGATGCTTAGAGATATAACTCTGTGCATCCATTACAGAAATTCGTCTCATATTGCCTGAGAAGCTGAAAATCTCCGCAATTGCAGCACGAAAACCAGTTTCATTATAGTGGAATTGTATATTCCTGGCCCAGCTGAGCTGAATTAAGTTGGGAGTAGTCATTCTTTTTATTCCCTGATCAATTACTTATTGTTAATCTTTCCTTCCCGCTCTCTTAGACTCTTTAAAGAGTATTTTGTTCATTATTTTTTGGAAAAGATGATAAGTCATAGCCTCAGCTATGACCCGGAGATTGCTTCTTATCCAAACACCAGCCAGATACCCACCCCCATCATCAGAGAGCCGGCAATCCGGTTCATCACCCGAACATTGCCGCTTTTCTGCAGAAAATGTCGCAGCGTTCTTCCACCTGCTGCGTAAATATTCAGACAGATAAATTCAATAATCAGAATAATGGAAACCAGAACGATCAGCTGTGGGGCAACCGGTAGGTCTGCAGAAATAAAGGGTGGCAGCAGTGAGATACAGAATGCCCATCCTTTAGGGTTAGCTACAGCTGTTACAAACCCCTGAACCATAAGCTCTTTGGGGGCCGACTCTCTGGGTTGCTGGCCCTCATGGGGAATAGCCATTTTCCCTTTGGAAAGCCACATCTGAAATCCCGGGTAAAACAGATACACACCGCCTACCCACTTAAACACCGTGAATGCAGCCGGGTAGTTCAACATCACAGCGGCTACACCAATCACGGCAAGTACTGCAATCAATCCAACACCCAGCAGTTCTCCCAGCATCATCCAGAGTGCTCGTCGAACACCGACGGTCATACCCAGCGTCATGGCCAGTGTCATGCACATGCCCGGGGTTGCAGAAACAAAGAAAAATGTGGGAACAAACAGAGCCAGCAGAGATGAACTGACCATATCAACTCAATTCCAGAAAATGGTTAAAACATTTAAAAATTATGACCAGGAGTATTCATACTTAGATATATGACCATCCACTGGCATCCACTATTGAATAAGTACCTGATCATATGAAATCGAATAATTCTGACTCAGTGGTTAGTTACTATGCAAGGCTCAGCGGAGTAGCTGACCACTGAATCAGAAAATATGATTTCATATGGTTAGGTACTTACCTACCGCCTCAGAATAGCGATCCATCGTCCGATATTTAGCAGGCTGGCAAGCGCAGCAGCAACATAGGTCATTGCAGCCGCTTTAAGGACTTTTCTCGCCCCCGGAATATCTTCTTTGGAAAGGTACCCTTCCTCCAGAATCGGCAGCGCCTTATTAAAACTGGCATCCATCTCAACTGGCAGGTTCATCAATTGCACCCAGAGCGATGCAACCATCCCCGATGCCCCCAGTAATAAAGTAATCAAGGTACTCTGGGGCAGACGGGTTAATAAGAAAATAAAAGGAGTGACCATCAAGGCGATGACACTGAATCGTTCAATCATCATGGCCATTTTTATCCGTTTCTGGCGGCGTATAAAACCGGGATGCTCTTCCTGGTGTTGCAGGGCATGGCTGACTTCATGAGCAGCAACGGCGACCGCTGCGATGGTCTTCCCCCCGTAGAGGGAAGAGGAGAGTGAAACCACCCGGTTTTCCGGATCATAATAATCCTCACCTTCCATGCCTTCGCGAACCGATACACCCTCCAGCTGGAAACGCTCAACCAGGTGTTGGGCCAGCTCACCGCCGGTTCCCTGAAGATCCGGTCGATCTTTGCCATATCTACGGAGTGTTTTCCTGACCCAGAACTGAGGTCCAAAAACCACAACCAGAATCGCTAGCAATAAAAGAATCAGGGGCATTTATTCCCGATCCTCGGTCTCCAGTCGGTCAATCTCTTCCCGGAACTCATTCAGATCCTTGAAATGGCGATACACGGAAGCAAAACGGATATAGGCCACTTCATCCAGCTGTTTCAGCTCCCGCATGACTTCTTCACCCAGAATGCGGGAACTGACTTCCCGCTCACCCATAGCCCGAAGGCGATGAATAATACGGCTTAACGCTTCTTCCAGCTGTTCAACGCCTACGGGTCTTTTTTCCAGGGCTCGGGACATGCCCGCTCGCAGCTTATCTTCATTAAAAGGTTCACGGGTACCATCCCGTTTAACCAGTCTTGGCATCAGCAGTTCTGCTGTTTCATAACTGGTGAAACGTTCAATGCAGGACAGGCATTCACGACGCCTGCGCACCTGACTGCCTTCTGCAACCAGACGCGAGTCGATCACTTTTGTTTCAGCAGCACCACAGAATGGACAATGCATTGAGCAAGTTAATCCTTCAGTTTTTTGAGGGGGATTAAGCAATGATAACCAGCTGCGGTTTTATTACAAGATAATGTAGAAAGAAGATATTAGGGAGGGAGGAACCGCCCTTACGCCAGGCAAACTATTGAAGCTTGCATAACGTTTGGACGGCTAAAGAGCCTGAACTTATTTATAAACAGGCAGACGTGAGCAGATTTCCAGCACTTTGCCTTTCACTTCTGCTTCAACCTGTTCATCACCGGAACCATCGGCCAGAGCATCCAGCACATCGCAGATCCAGCCAGCCAGAGCGGCAGAGTCTTCTTCGTTAAAGCCTCGGCGGGTAATTGCCGGAGTACCGATACGCAGACCACTGGTTACGAAAGGTGAACGTGGGTCATTAGGAACCGCATTCTTGTTTACCGTAATATTGGCACGACCAAGAGCGGCTTCTGCATCTTTACCGGTGAATTCCTTACCGATCAGATCCATCAGGAACAGGTGGTCATCAGTACCGCCGGACACAATCTTGATACCACGCTCCATCATCACGCGGGTCATGGCCCGGGCATTCTTGACCACCTGCGCCTGGTAGGCCTTGAACTCATCGGACATCGCTTCTTTGAAGCAGACGGCCTTGGCAGCAATCACATGACACAGAGGCCCCCCCTGAGACTCAGGGAAAACGGCAAAATTCAGTTTCTTGTTCAGTTCTTCATCTTCAGCGGCCAGAATCAAACCACCGCGAGGACCGCCCAGAGTTTTGTGGGTGGTGGTAGTAACCACATCAGCAATGCCAACCGGAGAAGGATAAACACCCGCAGCCACCAGCCCGGCGACATGGGCCATGTCAACCATGAGGTAAGCACCGACCTTGTCGGCAATATCACGGAAACGCTGCCAGTCGACAACCCTTGAATAGGCAGAGAAGCCACCAATAATGAGCTTGGGTTTATGCTCCAGAGCCAGGCGCTCAACTTCTTCGTAATCCAGCTCACCGGTATCAGGAGTAATGCCATACTGCACGGCGTTATAAATTCGACCTGAAGAACTTACGCTGGCACCGTGTGTAAGGTGACCACCATGGGCCAGGCTCATACCAAGGATGGTATCACCGGGCTTCAGAAGCGCCATGAATACGGCAGAATTAGCCTGAGAACCAGAGTGAGGCTGAACGTTGGCATAACCAGCACCAAACAGCGCCTTGGCACGATCAATGGCCAGCTGCTCAGCGACGTCAACGTGCTCGCAGCCACCGTAGTAACGCTTGCCAGGATAGCCTTCAGCGTATTTGTTAGTGAGCGCACTGCCCTGAGCTTCCATAACTCGTGGACTGGCATAGTTCTCGGAAGCGATCAGCTCAATGTGCTCTTCCTGACGCAGGGTTTCCGCGTCAATAGCCGCCTTCAGCTCCGGATCAAATTCAGCGATGGTCATGTCCTTTGTGAACATTCATTACCTCTGGGTTGTTGCCTGTAAAATGCCTGGATGTCGGTGGTGAGGCGCTATTCTAATACAGCTTGGGATAAATCTGCAGTGAAAATCCTTCATAGTCATTATTAGCCCTACCGCTATCCGGCAGGGATCACACCATTCACTCACTATTGAGACTTCTTTAAAAAGCAAGCTGGTGAGTAATCAACAAATTCTGATCATAGCATTCAGCCCATCAACACAGCGTTGCTTATGCCAGGGAATCACACAATACAACGCATACTGAACAACCGTTTTACGACTACATGTACTGTTCAGATCAACTTTTTCAACGCATCACACTCAAGTAATCAAAGCCTTATCTGCCAGCCCTTCTATGTAAAAGAAAGGTGCGTATGAACTGGACAGCACCCAACCGCCTATTGACAGCTATCTTGGTAGCAGTGCTACCCGGAAACCACTGCCAAGACTATGGGTATCCAGTATCTTCCATCGATTAACCTTTATAGAACCAGAGACATGGCTCAGTTCGCTTAAGAGTCGGATTAATTTTTGGTTATGTTTTGTGGGTGGGTAAGAAACCAAGCAAATCAAAATATCAGGGCATATATAACTACCCATAAAAACCCTACTTACATGCCAAAAATCAATATTTAGTTATCTTTACCCGAATAATCGTACCAAAACTTAACTTTTTTACCTCTAATCGATACCCACGTACTGCGTAAACCCTCTCATCATTCTCATCACTAATAACATCCAGTCGTGAAGCTTGCATTGGCCTACCGGTTATAAACGGTGAGCAATACAAACCACTCTGCAAGATCGTAGCGATCAAGGTAGGCCGCTTCACGGCGACTTTCAGCCCGTACCATGGAGAGCTTTCAGCCAGCGGATTCGTAAGGATACGAATCCAATACCCAGAGCCATTCCTGCAAAATAGCCCGATCACCATCCCTGCAGAGAATGTCCCGTCCGCACACCTTCTCCCCTTAATAAACTGCTACTGACCGGTAAGCTCTGGGCATGCTACCTGCACAAACATGAAGCCCAGCTGCGCCCCGTGGTCATAGAAAGCGTCAGTCAGTTACTGGCCTGTGGCCGCTTTATCATGAGCTATGCCTCCTGGCAGTGCAGCAACCGGGAATGTACCCACGAACAACAGATCTGTTTTGGCTGCAAGTCCCGTTTCTGCAACACCTGCAGCAAGAAGCTCACTGACCAGTGGATTGAGCTGCAAAAGGTGATCCTGCCCGACACGCAGTGACAACACATCGCCTTCAGAGCTCTGGCCGTTGTTTAAGGCCAATCGATGTTTACTTGGAAAGCTCAGTGCCCTGGTAGCAAGGCAAATACCGACTCGACACCGGATGAATTCAACCATTTCCTCAACCAGCAGTATGAAAAACCCTGGATCGTGCATTTCGCCAAAGCCACCAAAACCCCGCTGAACACCATCAAATACCTGGGGCGTTACATCAAACGACCACCGCTGTCCATGTCCAGACTCCACCATTACGATGGCAAGACCGTCGTATTCAATTACCTGGATCATAAAACCAAAACCTACCGGCAGATGACCTGCGAGGCAGAGGAATTTATTGAAACGATGACCCAGCACATCCCGGAGAAGGGGTTTCGAATGATCCGTTACTACGGCTTCCTGGCCAACCGGGCTCGCAATACGCTGCTACCGACCGCCTACAACCTGCTCAACCAGCCGAAACGCAATGCCCTGAAAATCTCCTTCCCGGATCTTCTGAAAAACACCTTTGGAATGGATATCAGACAGTGCCTGCACTGCAAGGCCCGGATGGCCTTCACTGGCATTATCCCGGGAAACCCGAGGCGGGACCTTTACAAACAGCGAATGGCATTAGCGTTAGCGAAACCCATTACGTGATTCACGCCCTCAATCCGTCTGAAATCGGACGTTACAGAGAAATACTGGAAAAAACAGGATTATGCAGTTTTTTTAACTAATCAACGTGAGTTCGATGATAAAAGACAGGGAGCCCCTGTCATTTAGCTATCTTTCGGATACCAAGCCAGAGATAGCGAACTGGAGGCTCCCATGTCTATTGTCAGTGTATTCTGTGATATTGATGATTTCTCTATAACTTTTGAATCACAATGGCATAGGCAACTCATTTGTAATACCAAAAAGCTTCCTGTTTTATCAAAGCTGTCGCTCAGTGAAATAATGACCATCATCATTTATTTCCATCAGAGTGCCTTCCGCAATTTCAAACACTATTACCAGCGGCTGATCACCCCTCATAAGTCTGATTATTTCCCGAACCTGGTATCCTATAACCGCTTTGTAGAACTCATGAAACAGGCATTGATACCACTCACTGTGTATCTCAAGTCTCAGTGCATGGGACAACCAACGGGCTTGTCATTCATCGATTCTACTCCAATCGTCGTTTGTGATAATCACCGGATCAATAACCACAAGGTCTTCAGTGAAGAGGCTAAACGGGGAAAAACGTCTACAGGTTGGAAGTTTGGTTTTAAGCTGCACCTTATCATCAACCATCTGGGCGAAATTTTATCATTTTGCCTGACAACGGCTAATACCGATGACCGTAAGCCAGTGCCAGATCCTT
>OODV01000094.1 GCA_900299555.1 uncultured Endozoicomonas sp. | reverse complement strand
GGATTAAGCTCGAAACCCAGAGCAGCATAGACTGCTTGTAGAGTCGGTAATATAAGAGAATTGGCCAGTTCAGAAGTTACACTGGAAATGCTTTATTAATTTCAGAAATAAACTTCTCAAACGTCCGTAATACCTAAGCTCTAAAGCTGAGAATCGAAGGCGTCAGAGGTATAACCATTGCCAGACAGCACAATCACCCAGAGCGATGTCATCACCATCGACGTCACATCCCCTTCTGCCTCGCAGCAACTGCTGGAAGCCTATACAACCACCGGTATTGCTTACTTCACGGGATTGCCCATTGCCTCAGAGGCCTTCCAAGCCAGGGTACTGAATACAGCCCGACGCTTCTTTCTCGGATTTACCGCAGAACAAAAAGCAGCCCTGCGCTTTGGAGTCCCGGGTTATATCCGTGGTTACAGCGGGCCGGGCAGTGAGCAGTATGGGGATACCACTGATACCTATCAGGAGCATTATGTCGAGTCACTGGACATTGTCAGTGGCATGACCATTAGTGAGTGGCCAGACTTGCTTGTGGATTCCGGTTTAATGGATGAACTGGAGCAATATCGTCGCGTTGCCGCACAGGCGGCCACCATTATTCTGACACTGACCGAGAAAGCCCTTAAACTGACACCAGGATTCCTGACAACCAAGCATACATTGAGGTGGGGCAACAGCACCTTTCGCCTGAATCATTACCCGGCCATGATGCAAAATCAGCGTAAAGGCTCAATTCGCTTTGGTGAACATACCGACTTTGACACCATCTCCCTGCTGCTCTTACTGGACGATGCTGGCGGCCTGCAGTTTCAAAACCCCCGAGGAGAGTGGTGTTCCCTGAAAAGAAAACCCAACACTTTACTGGTACACGTTGCAGACATGCTGGCGCGCTGGAGCAACGAGCGTCTGGTGGCAACACCTCATCGTGTCTATGCCGAAGACCAGGATGACCTCTGGCCAGAACGCTATACCATGATTTTTTTTGCCGCCCCGCCCTCCACCACCTGGGTTGATTCCAAAGATCTGTTCCCGGACGAGCCCAATAAATACCCGCCGGTCAGTGCAGGGGATTACCTGAAACAGCGTCTGGAACAGATTTACGGCAGCAGCTACCGGGAAAGAATCGGCTAGTTCTATCAGGGGTCGGGTTGAGGTATCCTTCCTCTTTCTGACCACCAGCCCAGCGATAACCATGATCGATAAAGCCGCCTTAATTAATAATATTGCCGCCAAAGCCGGTGAACTCTTTAACAGTGACAAAAGCCAGACCCGGGAAGATATCGAAAAAAATATCAAGGCCTTGGTCGGCAGTGCGCTGTCAAAGCTGGAGCTGGTCACCCGTGACGAGTTTGACACCCAGGTTGCTGTTCTGAGGCACACCCGTGAGCGCCTTGAAGCGCTGGAAAAAGAAGTGGAAGCACTTACATCAGAACAAAAATTACTGGAAGACAACCGCAAAGAAGATCAGGAAAATCCTGACAATTAATCACTTATCCATCCCTAGCGCCTGCAGTTTCAGACAGGCACGTGCTTACACAGCAACCCTCTCTGAGGCTGCGATAGACTCATTGAGCAAGTAAGTCGCAACACACAAAGGTCAAGGCTCCTTGATCAAGCAGCTCTTGCCCCTAAATGCTAGCTTTTCTTATTTGCTCAAGTTCAATGGATTGATATTTTGATGAAGTGGCTCGATAAAATCTAAGAAACAAAATACTTCGCTGCCTTCTTATGCTCAATGCTATTCAATGCTGGTGTAATATTCGGCAGTGGATGGAGTAACAGCACTCTACCTGTACTGGCTGATCAGGTCGGCTCATTTGTCGGCGGCATTACTACACTGGTAGCTTTGGTTTTTGCTGTATCAACTGTCAACGAGTGGAAGAAGCAGAAGCCGCACGAATTGATAGTTGAAAATCTACATAAGCTGGAAGCGGCCCTTGCTGTACAGTAAGAGCTGAACATAAATTATTATGAATCCGTTGTTCAGACTACAACTAGCAAAACCGGCAATTTATACAAAAGTTATTTCATCACAGCATTGAGTCTTGTAGAAAACCTCCAAGAAGCTTCGAGAGAAAATCTACAACTCGCTTATTTGATTAGAGACCCCGATATAAAAGAGAAGTTTAAACTAGCCTATGGAACATTATTTCTTTTAGAAGAACATTTGCAGTCTGCACTCGGAGGCGAATATTTCTTACCCAAACCTCAAAGACTCTCGAAGCTTGATCAAAATATCGAAGATAATTGTAATGAGTGGCTTGAAATAAAAGGGCAACCTATGGGTAATTTAATCCAAGCGTTTATATTGGCGTACAACGAACTGACATCAAAAATAAACGAAAGGCTTTCTACTCTTTGAAGACATTTACATAAAGCTCACTTTTCTGGATGGTGTGGCAATCTGGATGTTAAATGCAGTAGCTGTGGTGGTAGGCGCCTGCTATCAGTGAGTTTTACAGTAGTTATTTTCTAGAATGTAGAAGCTCGCTGCACGGCGATTGATAATTTTCATGTTCTATTTCTGAGCACAATTGTTAATGAAATACCCTGACCTTCAGGGCTTTAGCTTTCTTGGACTGTAACCCTTATTTCCCACTTTACCTTCTATCGCGCTGAACAGACACACAATTTATCTGCACCTCTCCCATAAACTGCTATCTTTGATCGTTTAAAGCCGTTTAATCGGTCAATAATAAAAATGCCTTCAACACTGGCGCAGGTTTACACTCGGGCAAATCAGGGCATCCGTGCTCCTGCGGTTTCTGTGGAAGTACATCTTTCTCAAGGCCTTCCAGCACTGCATATTGTTGGCTTACCTGAAGCCGCTGTAAGGGAGAGCAAGGATCGCGTACGAAGTGCCTTGATCAACAGCGGTTTTGACTTCCCTGATGGCCGAATTACGGTAAATCTTGCACCCGCTGACCTTCCGAAAGAAGGCGGCCGCTTTGATCTGCCCATTGCGCTGGGTATTCTTGTAGCGTCAGGGCAGCTGCCGGGTGAGGTTCTGGAGAATAAAGAGTTCCTTGGTGAACTCGCACTTTCCGGTCACCTTCGTCCTGTCAGAGCCGTTTTTCCAGCTTCATTAGCCTGCAAAGAAACTAACCGGGCATTGATCCTTCCTGAGCAGAACGCGTCTGTTGCCGCCATGGTCAGCAGTGTTACGATTATTGGCACCCGAAGTCTCACTGAAGTTTGTGCTTATCTGCGAGAGAAGATTCATATTGAGCCCGCAAAACCAGATCAAAACGGTTGTAAAACACATTACCCAGATCTTTCCGAGGTTCGAGGCCAGGAGCAAGCCAAGCGAGCGTTGTTGATTGCCGCAGCAGGCTCTCACCACCTGCTGCTTTTTGGTCCACCCGGTACCGGAAAAACCATGCTGGCCAGCCGTCTTCCCGGACTACTTCCACCACTGACAGAATCCGAAGCACTTGATGTCGCAGCTATACACTCACTGACATCCAGCGCCATGGACACTGTCTGGCAGCGCCCTTTTCGCACACCTCATCACTCCTCTTCATCCGTTTCTCTGGTGGGCGGTGGCAGCATACCTCAACCAGGCGAAATCTCTTTTGCACACAATGGCGTGCTATTTCTGGATGAAATGCCTGAATTTGCTCGCACGGCTCTGGAAATGCTGAGAGAGCCTCTGGAAAATGGTGAGGTGGTCATCACCCGGGCCAAAGGCCAGGAATGTTTTCCTGCCCGATTCCAGCTGGTTGGCGCAATGAACCCCTGCCCCTGTGGTTACCTAGGAGACAGCCAGCGAACCTGTCGGTGCTCACCTGATCAGGTCAGACGCTACCGAAACAAATTATCCGGGCCGCTGCTGGATCGTATAGACCTTCAGATTGAGGTGCCATCACAGACAATTCAAACCATTATGGAGCCTGCTGTTCAGAACAACGATTCACCAGAAGCCGATTCAGCAAAGCTGAGAGGCCTTGTCATCAAAGCACGGAAGAAACAGCTGACAAGACAGGGGAAAATCAATTGCCAGCTATCATCAAGGGAGCTGTTTGAGGTCTGCGCATTGGGTGAAAAAGAGAAAGGGCTGATCGCCAGAGCATCCGAGCACCTGCAAATCTCAACCCGTGGGCTGCATCGAATCTTACGGGTTGCCAGAACCATTGCCGACCTTGCAGGCAGCTCTGTGGTGCTAAGCTCGCACCTTGGAGAAGCCATGCAATATCGGCAACTGGATCGCCAGTCCGTTCAATAAGCCTATTTCTGGATATTCGTTTTGATAACCAGCTGTTTAAAAGCAATCGAGTTATGAAGGGAAGGCAAACATACCCCAGTGAAGATGAGCGACTGGTTTTGTGTGATTAACAACTCAAGATTTTATCTGTTTAAAGATGGTATGCAGGCACTGTCGAACTAGACCGGTTTGAATTCAGAGTTGACCACTATCCCCCGTATTGTTCAAAATACAATCCAATAGAACACCAGAACTTCACGCACATAACCAGTGCCTGTAAAGGAGTAGCTTTGGAAACCGCTGAAATAGCCAAACACTACATGGAGAAAGCCGAAACCAGAACTGGATTGAAAGTTGAGGTCAACATCATTGACAGAATCTTTAAGGCTGGCCGGAAGTACGCAGCGGATTTTAAAGAAAAAAAAGACCATCCATTTCGATAAGCTACTACCAAACTGGAATTACAGAATTGTTCCAGAATCAGAGTGAAGTGGGGAAGTTATTTCGGGACAGTTCCATAGGAGCGCAGGTTAGGTTTGTTGTAAATCTTTATCCGGCTGAAAATAGGGTGATGTATCAAAACTGTTGATAATGGTTTCGGGAGATAAACTCCCCGATAACCTTATCATGAATGTCTATTGATCTTG
>OODV01000101.1 GCA_900299555.1 uncultured Endozoicomonas sp. | reverse complement strand
GCTGCGAGGCCTGGAACAATCTATGCGGCGAAGCTGGACGTCTATTCAGTTTATGCTCTCGCCAGTGGGCAGTTATACAGTAGTTAGAAAAGGCAATTGGTATAACAATCACGTTGATGATATCTATTCCAGCATCCTGGATAACATATAGATTCATTGAGTCGCCTATCAGGAAGCTGATAAACACTCGCCCCTCAAAAAACGCTAACCTTTTTGCAGGCTCTCTAGCCTTTACAATTCCACTATTCGCAAGTGCAGGCCTTTTCATTGCCAAAAGTAACGGTTTCCCAGAGCGATTTGAGCACCTGAACCCCTTTGCCTTAGAAGTAAGCAAGGCAAATTCATCAACATTTCACTCTCACTTCTCCAGAGGATTCCAAGTTTCAGAGCAGGCTGAAGGCAGAGCACTTTTCATTGGAGACTCAGTTTTACAACACTACGTAATTCCAGTAACCGCCGCTTTAAACCTTGAAGTAAGTGATGTGGATACTGTCAGCAGAGGCGGGTGTGTTCTACTCAAAGGCGTAGAATTTAAGGATCAATTCTCTGACATATCCTGCAATGAGCTAAGATCCAAGCTCTACCAAAGTGATAAGCGATACGAGTACGTTGTTATTTCACAGGCTTGGAACTCTTATGACTCATCCATATTGAATTTCCAAAACAGAGAGCCATTCAGTAAGTGGCGCCCATTTATCAGCCAAACTTTAGAACATTTCTCTCATCTAGTGGGCAAAATAATTCTGATTGGCTGGCATCCTGAAATTGCAGGCACTAATAGTATTCAGCCAACAATAACCCTCAATAAAGAGAAGTATATACATAATTTAAACTCTATAAAGGTAAAAAACATTTCCGAACTCCAGCATTCAAGTGCTTTTTTTCACAGCATCGCTCTTGAGAAGGGCATTTCTCTGGTAGAACCTTACAAAATTTTCTGTGAAAAAGAGCCATGTCAAACTGCTGATAAAAGCTGGTCCTTCTTTGCGGACAGTCAGCATCTAACAGGAAAAGCTACAAGTTTTGTAGCCAACCGAATAAATGAGCTACTAAAAGGACAACACAAAAACATAGTTTACAGCCCAAACTAGCGCTGTCACATCACTATTTTTGCATATTCAACGCAATGTCTGTAGCCAAACAGACATTGCTTTTCAGCAACTCAATATTTGTCGCCAGTGACCGCCCTTTGGTTGCTTCGTGCAGTCTTTTAATCAGCCAGGGTGTAATGGCTTTTCCTGTCACCCCTTCAGACACCATGTCCTGAAGAGATGCTTCCATAGTCACTTCCACTTCCTCCAGGGTCAGCGACTGCGATTTCTCAACCGGGTTGGTAATTAATACACCACCATCGACTCCAAGCGACCAACGGGCACGAAGAATATTGGCTACCTCTACCGGACTGTCTGCACGACAATCTACCGCCCATTGTGTTTCTCGGACGTAGAAGCCAGGCAGCTTATCAGTACCGTAGCCAACGACGGTAACTCCCATGGTTTCCAGATACTCCATCGTCAGCCCAAGATCCAGAATAATCTTGGGTCCTGCACAGACTACCGCCACCGGCGTTCTGGCCAGCTCCTGCAGGTCTGCAGAGATATCAAAGGTTTCCTGGGCACCACGGTGAACGCCACCAATACCACCTGTAGCAAAAATACGAATACCGGCCTTTGCGGCAATGATCATGGTGGATGCAACCGTGGTGGTGCCATTCTCACCCTTGGCCATCAGCCAGGGTAAATCCCGTCGACTGGCTTTATGCATCTCCTGACTGTGGCTTCCGATATAGTCAATTTCTGCATCTGAAAGGCCTGCTTTCAAGCGCCCCTTCAAAATGGCCGTGGTAGCAGGTACAGCACCCGCATCGCGGATGATTTTTTCCACGGCATGAGCCGTTTCCACGTTTTCAGGCCAGGGCATACCATGACTCAGAATGGTTGTCTCCAGGGCGACAACCGGCTGGCCTCTGGCCAGGGCTTTCGAAACTTCAGGACTTATATCAATGAATTGTAACGACATGGCAGTCTCCAAAAGTATGATTCGAAAACAAGCGCAGTGAATAATTTCTGCAATGCCTTTCCTGCCACTGGAAAGCTTGTGTTATGAACCAAGAAATCACAGAAGTCTTCTCTTTGAACTTTTATATCCTGCGATAACTTGCCTGAGCCACTACTTCTATTTTCTTGGCACTGAACAGGCAATAACTACAAAACGATAGCCATCAGGCAACCTTCTTTGCATCTTTGCGCCACTGCGGTAAACCCTTCAGGCGTCCTTGAAACTTACCCTCACGTTGACTCCAGAACATATCCAGGAGTATCGATAAATTTCATATAATACCAATTGCCTTTTCTAACTACTGTATAACTGCCCACTGGCGAGAGCATAAACTGAATAGACGTCCAGCTTCGCCGCATAGATTGTTCCAGGCCTCGCAGC
>OODV01000621.1 GCA_900299555.1 uncultured Endozoicomonas sp. | reverse complement strand
ATTATCAGCCAGTTTGCCGCTGGTCAGGGACTAAAAAAATTTATTGAAATACACGACAGACAACCCATAGTTAAAATAACAACAACGAATAATGATAAACAAAGGAGTAACAACCATGACTACTACTAAACCCACCAGCAAGAAAACGACTACCAACAAAAAAGAGGGTACTACCATGGCTAAGGACAAAATGGAACGCAACAGTAAATCTAAAAAGTCTCCTGAAGAACGATTTGTAGAGACTGTAAATGTGAGAATGCCAAAGGCGCTAAAATTAATCGAGCGTGTAGGCGAACTGGCTGATAAGTCAAAATACGAGTACACAGACGAGCAAGCTGATAAGATCAAAGATGCCCTGCAATCGGCACTCGATGAGCTAGTCAAAAAGTTTGAAAACGGTGAGCAAAAAAACGAGCCTGTCTTTAAACTCTAATTACCGAATAGTGCAGGCCAGCGAGCCTGCTCAAAACCAGCAGGCTATAGAGCCTGTTTTTTTGTGCTTCCCTACTACCAACCCGCAATAATCAGAAGCCCCGAGACTGCCGCCGTTCACGCCCCGTCACGCCGGTTATTCCCTCAGACCCTACTGGTAGACCTATCAGGAAAAAATCCTCCAAGACAGGCCTGAATGCCGCCTCACTCAATTACCGATTTATACCGCCTTTCCGCTATCGCCCGTCATTACAAGGCTATACGGCCATACGCTAGGAGCGCCCGTTGAGGCCGGTTTTTCCCGTATAGGCTATAGAACCCGCCGATTAGGAAAAAGCCCCGCAGAGCGGCCTGAACGCCGCCTGCCGCTTATCGGTAATCAGCGGCAAAGCTGGCAGTACAGACGGTAAAACGTCAAAAAAATAACCTGGTACTGGCGCTGACTGCCAGACTCCAATACACCTTACCTGATGACCTTGAAATCACCTTACCTGATGACCTTAAATACACCTTAACTGGCCAGTCTTCAAAACACCTTAACTGGCCAATCTTGAAAACACCTTAATTGGCCAATCTTGAAAACACCTTAACTGGCCACTCTCTAAAACACCTTAACTGGCCACTCTGGAAATCACCTTAACTTACACTTCCTTTGTGCCATTGAACATCGGGTGATTGCTTTCCATGCTTGCCGGGGTGCTTGAAAAGACGTGAACCGGGAGAACGGTCAGAGACTCGCCCTCAGTCCTGAAGTGGTGCGGTGACATAGGATCGAGTACGACGACCATACCGGGGAGTAGTTCAACCTCATCAGTCTTTTCAGACTGTCCGACGATGGAATACCCACGGCCAGAGTGAACATAAACAACCCGGGTTGTCGGAT
>OODV01000117.1 GCA_900299555.1 uncultured Endozoicomonas sp. | reverse complement strand
CCCCTGGTCTTCCAGTAAAATTCATTTTAACGGCAGGACAGGCTGCTGATATTACTCAGGCAATACCATTGGTTGAAGGAGTCAGTGCGCTCTCCTTACTTGCTGACAAGGGGTACGATGCAGATGAGTTTATTGCCTGGTTGATGAGTAACGGCATCGAAGTGGTTATTCCACCAAAAGCCAACCGCAAAGAGCAGCGCAACTGTAACTGGTGGCTATACAAAGAGCGTCATGGTGTGGAATGTATGTTCGGTAAGCTAAAGCACTACAGAAGAATCGCAACCCGATTTGAGAAGAAAGCCGTCAATTACATGGGAATGCTGGCTTTGGCGGCTCTAATGCTGTGGTTGCGATGATTATGTCAACAGAGCCTAAAAACGCTCATTTTTCATGAGATCTATCAACAAACTGCACAATTTCAGTACTTATTCCTTTATTGAACCGGTTTCTTGCTGACTTATATCAAAAAATGAGCAACCCAATGGTTCTATTATTGAGCTGCGCCAGAAGGCCTGAAACTCAGCGGGTTATGGTTTTTGTATACGCAAAATCATCACTTTAAACTGAACAAATATTGATCAATTTCACTTTATCGTGAAATATGTAGAGAGTATGATGATTCGTTGGTTTCATCATCCATCAGATCGAGGCTTTCTTTTTTGTCAGAGCACGTTGTTTCAGAAAACCTGCCGTCGGAGCAACCAGCGGCACCGTTGAAAATTGGCCCTTATCCAATCGTGAACCCGGTGGTACTGGCACCCATGGCGGGGGTTACTGACAGTCCGTTTCGCAAGCTTTGCCTGAAAATGGGTGCAGGCATGGCGGTTTCAGAGATGGTAACCAGTAATCCGAAGCTCTGGAATACACGAAAGTCCAGACTGCGCATGGACCACAGCTGTGAGTCTGAGCCTCGCTCGGTGCAGATTGCCGGGGGTGATCCGGAGCAGATGGCCGAAGCCGCTCGCCTGAATCAGGAGTTTGGCGCCCAGATTATTGATATCAATATGGGTTGTCCGGCCAAAAAGGTCTGCAACAAAGCGGCTGGCTCAGCTCTGTTGAAAGATATTGAACTGGTGGAATCTATTCTCAAGGCTGTCACAGCGGCGGTGGATATTCCGGTGACCCTGAAGATTCGCACGGGGTGGGATCCGGACAATCGCAACGGTGTCGAGGTGGCAAAGCTGGCCGAACAGTGCGGCATTACAGCACTGGCGGTTCATGGCCGCACCCGGGCCTGCATGTATAAGGGTGAAGCAGAGTACGAAACCATCGCCCGCATCGTTAAGGCGGTGAGCATTCCGGTGATTGCTAACGGCGACATTACTTCACCGGACAAAGCACGGCAGGTTCTGGACACTACCGGCGCCAGCGCTTTAATGATAGGTCGCGCTGCCCAGGGCCGCCCCTGGATTTTCCGGGAGATTAATCACTTCCTGAAACACGGCGAGTATCTGGCCGCACCGGATCAGAACGAAATCCACGAGATCCTTAAGGGGCACCTGGAAGCACTGCACCAGTTTTATGGTGAGCTTCAAGGTGTAAGGATCGCCAGGAAGCATGTGGGCTGGTATATGCAGGACCAGCCATCCGGCCTGGAGTTTCGCCGGCATTTTAATAAGCTGGAATCTTCACAGGAACAGCACACCTGCATTTGGGAGTATTTTCAACGTTTTTCAGAGTCGACTTTGACTAAAAAGTCTACAGGTAACGGAGAGGACATAGCGGCATGACGGCAACACAAGTAATCATAGAAGAGGGTCGTCCAGTAAATGGCCATGGGGGAAGCCTTGCCACAGCGTCGAAAATACCAGAGTCCCAGACTCTGCGCGACTGTGTGGAAAAGTCCATGAATAACTACTTTGCCCATCTTGACGGGCAGGACGTCACCGATGTCTATCAGATGGTTTTGTCTGAAGTAGAAGCGCCTCTACTGGAAACGGTGATGGCTTACGTGAAGGGCAACCAGACCCGTGCGGCCACGTTACTGGGCCTGAACCGGGGAACCCTGCGTAAGAAGCTCAAGCAATACGGCCTGCTTTAATTGATTTATTCATCATTCTTTTCAATCTAATCAGTAGTTTCTGGAACACCGGACACTACTGATTTCACCTTTATTCCCTCCCCCCCTGCCAATAGCCGCCATTTCCAGCTAAAATCTGCCGGAATTTTTATTCCAACAAACTGTGAGTGAGAAACGATGGCAGTCACGACACGCCCGATTCGCCGGGCTCTGATTAGCGTTTCCGACAAAACAGGAATTGTCGAATTCGCCCAGGCTCTGCACCAGCATTCGGTTGACATTCTGTCCACGGGCGGGACTTATGCACTGCTGGTAGAGAATGATATTCCTGCCATTGAGATTTCTGACTATACCGGCTTCCCTGAAATGATGGACGGTCGGGTAAAAACCCTCCACCCCAAGGTTCATGGTGGCATTCTCGGCCGCAGCGGTCAGGACGAAGCCATTATGGATGAGCATGGCATCAAGCCTATCGACCTGGTGGTCGTCAACCTCTACCCCTTTGAGCAGACCATTGCCCGCCCTGACTGCGACCTGGCCACCGCCATTGAAAACATTGATATTGGTGGCCCAACCATGGTTCGTGCCGCTGCCAAGAACTACCGCGACACCACCATCGTGGTCAATGCCAGTGATTACCAGTGTGTACTGGACAGCATGGCTGACAATGAGGGCGTGATTGACCTGGCTACCCGTTTTGACCTGGCCGTTAAGGCATTCGAGCATACTGCCGGCTACGACGGCGCGATTGCCAACTACCTGGGCACCGTCATCAACAGCGATGAAGATGAACCGGAAGCCTTCCCCCGCACCTTCAACAGCCAGTTTACGAAAGTGGAAGACCTGCGCTACGGTGAGAACCCTCACCAGAAAGCCGCCTTCTACACGGAGAAGCACCCTGCGGAAGGCACGGTCTCCAGCGCTAAACAACTGCAGGGCAAAGCGCTTTCCTACAACAACATTGCCGATACGGATGCCGCCCTGGAGTGCGTTAAAGCGTTTGATCTGCCAGCCTGTGTGATCGTCAAGCACGCCAACCCCTGTGGGGTTGCTACCGGTACCGACATTCTGGAAGCCTACAACCGTGCTTACGAAACCGACCCGACGTCTGCTTTTGGAGGCATTATTGCCTTTAACCGCAAGCTGGACATGACGACCGCCCGCACCATTATTGAGCGCCAGTTTGTGGAAGTGATCATCGCGCCGGAAGTGGACGTTGAAGCGGCTGCCATTCTTCAGGATAAGCAGAACATTCGTGTACTGAGTGCCGGCCAATTGCCTGCTGAACAAACCCCGTTCCTGGACTTCAAGCGCGTTAATGGCGGCCTGCTGGTTCAGGATTCCGACATTCGTATTGTTGACCCTTCTGAACTGAAAGTGGTGACGGACCGCGCACCGACCGAACAGGAAATGGCAGACCTTCAGTTCGCCTGGAAAGTCGCCAAGTTTGTGAAGTCCAACGCCATTGTCTATGCCAAACATGCCCAGACCATCGGTATCGGTGCAGGCCAGATGAGCCGTGTGTACAGTGCCCGTATTGCCGGCATTAAGGCAGCGGACGAAGGGCTGGAAGTTCGTGGTTCCGTGATGGCATCCGATGCCTTCTTCCCATTCCGTGATGGCATTGATGCCGCGGCCAGTGCAGGCATTACCGCCGTAATCCAGCCCGGTGGTTCCATGCGGGACCAGGAAGTGATTGACGCCGCCAACCAGGCCGGCATAGCCATGGTGTTTACCGGCGTTCGTCATTTCCGCCATTGATGGCTTTGTGGTTAGAAAAGCTTTTCAGGTGGTGAGAACAGGCACCACCTTTTATGAGTAAGCAGCAAATCAGCACAAAAAGAACTTCGTATCTCTGCGTCTCTTGTGCCCTCGGGTATTGTGTTTCAAAAAAGCTGCACGACTCAAAAAATTCCCACAGGATATTCAAAAGGACATCCTTTATGAAAGTGCTGATCATCGGTAATGGCGGGCGGGAACACGCCCTGGCATGGAAAGCCGCTCAAGACGACAATGTCACACAGGTGTTTGTCGCTCCCGGTAATGCAGGCACCGCTTCTGAAAACAAAGTGACCAATGTTGATATTGATGTATTGGATATCGCCAGACTGGTCGAGTTTGCCCAGGCTGAAAACATTGGCCTGACCATTGTCGGCCCCGAAGCCCCCCTGGTAGCCGGTGTGGTTGACCAGTTTGAAGAAGCCGGACTTGCCGTATTTGGCCCGGTACAGGCTGCCGCACAGCTGGAAGGTTCCAAAGCCTTCACCAAAGACTTTCTTGCCCGCCATAACATTCCCACCGCTGCCTACCAGAACTTCACCGAGATTGAGCCAGCCAAGGCCTACGTTAAACAACAGGGTGCTCCTATTGTGGTGAAGGCCGATGGTCTCGCTGCAGGAAAAGGCGTCATTCTCGCCCAGACGGAGCAGGAAGCGTTTGATGCCATCGACGACATGCTGGCCGGTAATGCGTTTGGTGAAGCAGGCCACCGCGTGGTGGTTGAAGAGTTTCTGACCGGCGAAGAAGCCAGCTTTATTGTCATGGTGGATGGCAAACATATTCTGCCACTGGCCACCAGCCAGGACCATAAGGCTCGCGACAATGGTGATAAAGGTCCGAATACCGGTGGTATGGGTGCCTACTCACCCGCTCCGGTAGTGACGCAGGCGATTCATGACCGTGCGATGCAGGAAGTGATCATCCCAACGGTAGAAGGTATGGCCAGTGAAGGCATGCCATACAAAGGCTTCCTCTATGCCGGCTTGATGATTGATGCGGATGGCACCCCCAAGGTACTGGAATACAACTGTCGTTTTGGTGACCCGGAAACCCAGCCAATCCTGATGCGTCTCAAATCCAGCCTGGTCGAACTCTGCCTGGCAGGAACCCGTGGCGAACTGGATAAGATTGAGGTTGAGTGGGACAGTCGCACTGCCCTTGGCGTGGTGATGGCCGCCGGTGGCTACCCGGAAGCCTACAACAAGGGGGATGAAATCACTGGGATCGATACTGTCAGCAATGCAAAAGTCTTCCAGGCTGGAACCCGTGTTGACGACGGAAAGACCCTGACCAACGGCGGCCGGGTACTCTGCGTGACCGCACTGGGTAATACGGTGAAAGAAGCCCAGGAACAGGCCTACAAAGCGGTAAAATCCATTGACTGGAAAGATGTCTACTACCGCACAGACATCGGCCACCGAGCCATCGCCCGCGAGGAATCTTAAGCGACTGAGTACTGAGTGATTTATTTGTAGACTGTGCGAACGCCAGGGATGGCGGAAGTGCCGGTAATGCAGGAGCAATTACCGGCCCCCTTTACAGCTCAGATAAGCATAAACAAAACGCCTTTCACTTCCTCATACTGCAAGAATATCCTCTGAAATTGCTGTTCATTTGTAAATCATCGACTGATTCACTGTCCAGCCTGTCAGTTTTCAGTATAATTCCGCAGTAAAAATGAAAAACGGAATTTTCAACAGTGTTTTATAAAGCCTTTATACGGCAAAAATGGACATTCGCACTGTTATTAATTATATCGCTCACTTTCACCAGTCTGAATGTAGCTGCGAATGTCGACATTAATCATTCATCCTACTTACTCCAGCCCGGAGCAAGTACAGAGTTCTTTATTGACGATACCAATCAGCTGACCATCAAAGCACTGGTTGATGAAGAGTTCAAATACCGTTTTGCCCCATGGCAGCCCAACTTACTCAGCGCTGAAGAGCAGCAGCAAAATCTCTGGCTACGCTTCCCTGTCACCAACCATACGTCAGAAATAGTTCATCCCGTACTCTCAGTGGATTATCAGCAGCAGGAACTGCCAACCCTGTACCTAAAATACACTAGCTCTGCCACTGGTAAGACTCTCGTGAAGCCGCTGCCGCTGGATCGAGTCAACACGACAACCTTCACCCTACTACCTGAACAGACTGCAACTCTATATCTGAAGGCACCATTTCATCCAGAGTTGACCAACAGCCTGAAGCTGGGGAGCTTTGACCAGCTGATCAAACGCCAGCGCTATAAATTCTGGCAGACCGGTTTGATCAGCGGCTTATTGCTGTCCATCATTCTTGCCAATGCCTGGCTTTTCCTATCATTGAGGCAGGAGTCAAGAGCCTCAAACAGCCTGTCTCTTTCTGGTCATCGCAGTATTTTTCACCTGTTACTGGCAACTGGAGCCTCCTTTTCCCTGATTTTTATGGCTTCCTGGCAGGGGTATTTGAGTACATGGCTCTATGTCCCCTTCATTGTCGAAGCCTGGCTTTACCAGTTATCACTGCTTTTGATCAGTCTCACATTCTGCCAACTGGCCATAAACCTGTTTGGCCAACAAAGGCCTTTGCTGATCCGTTTCTTTAACGTGCTCTCTTTTATCTACCTGATTGCAGCACTCTGGCTGCCACTAAGCGACAGCAGCACGTTAAATACCAACCTGTTAATACTGACGCTGATCGGTAACGCCAGCTTCTGTCTTTCATTCTGGCTGATAACCCCCCACCGCCGCTATATCTCGGCCTGGTTACTGATCCCCCTGGCCATCAGCCAGTTCATTTTCGCCCTTAACCATACAGGTGCACTGGGAATATCCTCAAGAAACACCACCTGGCTGTTAATTCAGACTCTGGCGCTGACGCTGGGGTTCCTGTCATTGCCAGCCAGAATCAACAGAAAAGCGCTCAGCAAGAAACAGTTCGCCTATAACAACAAACCTTCGGACGAGCTTGATGAAGAGGCGATGAAGTCGCTGGGGCATGAAATGCGCACACCACTGAACGGTGTGATGGGTATGTCTGAGCTATTACTGAGCACACCATTGACTCCAAAACAGGAAGACTACGTACAAACGCTTCGCTACGCAGGGTATGAACTTGGTAACCTGTTTAACCTGCTGGCCTCCAGTATTAAGGCCCAGAACCAGGGAATCATGTCGAATACTCGCCTTGTTGATATACACAACACCGTGGAAGAGCTGATTCGTCATTTCCAGTATCGTGCGGAGCAGCAGAATATTGAAATCATCTGCTTTGTTGATGAAAACCTGTCTTCTGAGTGTCATATCGATGGATACCGGGTTTCACTGATTCTGGAAGCATTTCTGTTTTATGGGCTGAATCAGGCTGAAATGGGCGAGGTTGCGCTTTCTATTCAAAAGGACGATTCAGGCAAGCTGCTATTTGAATTCAGTTTCAAAAAAACTGCGGGCAGCAGCCTTGAGGAAAAGCATTTATCCGGTGAACACTCTTTATCCGAGATAAAAACAGAAACAGCCATGGGCCTGAATCTCTACCTTGCAACCCACCTTATACGACAGCTTGGAGGAGAAATCAGCAAACAGGCAAGCACCATCTCATTTACCCTGCCCTGTACCTGCGGGGAAAAAAAATCCACACCCAATCAACATGAATCAACTCATGAAAACCAGTATGAGAATATGCGGATACTGATTGCTGATGACAATGCAACCTGTCGTAAGGTGCTGCGCCAGCAATGTCAGCTATTAGGTATTTCGGTGGTTGAAGCAGGAGATGGCCTGGAAGCGCTTGCCATGATTCGGAACGAGACATACCTGAACAGGGCATTTGATATCATCATTCTTGATCACCATATGCCCGGACTGAAAGGTCTTCAGGTTGCAGAACGAATCAATGGCGACCCAGGTATTGACCCCATGCCGGCCATCATCATGTTGACAGGGGTCAGCAACCCACCCAGTAAGTACCAGTCCAGCAAGCTGGGTATCAGCTCAATTCTCACCAAGCCGGTTACCCGGTTTACGGTGCAAAGAGCCTTGATCAAGGCTCTTAACAGCAGGCAGCAGCGTTATACGGACGCGTGATAACTGGCAGATAGCTCATGAACGGCATTCACAAAGGCACCCGCCTTTTCCGGTTCTACAAACTGGTGAATGCCATGCCCCAGATTGAATACATGGCCATTGCCAGTACCAAACTTTTCCAGAATGGTTGCGACTTCCTGACGAATGCGCTCAGGTGAGGCATACAGCGTTGACGGATCCATATTGCCCTGCAGGGCTACGCGATTACCGACCCGCTGGCGAGCTTCACCGATATCGGTTGTCCAGTCCAGCCCCAGGGCGTCTGCACCGGTATCGGCCATCGACTCAAGCCATTGCCCACCATTTTTGGTGAAGAGAATAACCGGCACTTTTCGGCCTTCATTTTCCCGCTTCAGTCCTTTAACAATCCTGTCCATATAGTGCAATGAGAAGTCACGGTAATTCTCAGGGCTGAGCACACCGCCCCAGGTATCAAAAATCTGAACCGCCTGGGCACCTGCTTCAATCTGGGCGTTCAAATAGCGGGTCACCGAATCGGCAAGCACGCTCAACACATGCTTCAGCAGTTCTGGCTGATCAAACATCATCGCTTTTATACGACGAAAATCTTTACTGCTGCCACCCTCGATCATGTAGGTTGCCAGTGTCCAGGGGCTGCCAGAAAAGCCGATCAGTGGCACCCGGCCATTGAGTTCGCGACGAATGGTTCTCACCGCATTCATCACATAGCCCAGGTCTTTTTCCGGGTCCGGCACGGTCAGCGCTTCAACGTCCGCAGCAGTGCGCACCGGCTTTTTAAATTTCGGCCCTTCACCAGCTTCGAAATAGAGCCCAAGGCCCATGGCATCCGGAATGGTGAGAATATCGGAAAAGAGAATCGCTGCATCCAGAGGGAATCGCTCCAATGGCTGCAGAGTGACCTCACAGGCCAGCTCAGCATTCTGGCACAGGGCCATAAAGTCACCGGCACGAGCCCTGGCTTCCCGGTACTCTGGCAGATAACGACCGGCCTGGCGCATCATCCAGACGGGAGTTACATCAACGGGCTCCCTGAGCAAAGCTCGAAGAAAGCGGTCATTTTTCAATGGAGTCATAAAAGTCCCGATACCAGCTTTGCCTGAACGATCAGTATTTCAGGCTTTAGAAAAAACAGGGGCGCTTCCACATTGGAAAAACGCCCCTTATATTATCTTAAAACTAAACGTCGATCAGACATCCAGGTAATCAAGAATACCATCTGCTGCCTGACGACCTTCCCAGATCGCAGTAACCACCAGATCGGACCCCCGAACCATATCTCCGCCGGCAAACACTTTGGGATTGCTGGTCTGGAACTTGAATTTGGCTTTCTCAGGAGCCACAACCCGGCCACCTTCATCGATCTGGATATCATGATCTTCAAACCAGTCCGCAGGGCTTGGACGGAAACCAAACGCAACCAGAACCACATCCGCTTCCAGTATCTGGTCACTGCCTTCTACCACCTGCGGACGGCGACGGCCATTCTCATCCGGCTCGCCCAGTTCAGTCGTTACCAGACGGATGCCCTCAACCTTGCCATCACCAACAATCTCTACAGGCTGACGGTTAAAGAGGAAGTTCACACCTTCCTGCTTGGCATTGGCTACTTCCCGACGCGAACCGGGCATGTTCTCTTCGTCACGACGATAGGCACAGGTCACTGACTTGGCGCCCTGTCGAATGGAGGTACGGTTACAGTCCATGGCGGTATCACCGCCACCAAGCACCACCACCCGCTTACCCTTCATATCAATAAAGTCTGCAGGGTCCTGTTCAAAACCGAGGTTACGATTCACATTGGAGATCAGGTAAGGAAGGGCATCATGAACACCTTCAAGGTCTTCACCTGGGAAGCCGCCTTTCATATAAGTGTAGGTGCCCATGCCCATGAATACTGCATCGTACTCTTCCAGTAGCTTTTCCATGGTGATGTCTTTGCCGATTTCCGTATTCAGCTGGAACTCAATCCCCATTTCGGTAAACACTTCACGGCGACGGCTCATGACATTTTTTTCCAGCTTGAATTCTGGAATACCAAAGGTCAGCAAGCCACCGATTTCCGGATTTTTATCAAACACGACCGGCGTCACGCCATTACGCACAAGCACATCGGCGCATCCTAGGCCTGCAGGCCCGGCACCAATGATGGCCACTTTTTTATCAGTCCAGGATACCTTGGACATATCCGGACGCCAGCCGAGCGCAAGCGCTGTGTCCGTGATGTATTTCTCGGTTGACCCGATAGTTACGGCGCCAAAACCATCGTTCAGTGTACAGGCACCTTCGCAGAGACGATCCTGTGGACAAACCCGACCGCACACTTCTGGCAGCGTATTGGTCTGGTGTGACAGGTCTGCCGCCTCAAAAAGACGACCTTCGGAGACCAGCTTCAACCAGTCCGGAATGTAGTTGTGTACAGGGCACTTCCATTCACAATACGGGTTACCACAGGACAGGCAACGATGCGCCTGATCTTTTACCTGCTTTTCATCAAACGGTTGATAAATTTCAACAAATTCTGTTTTACGCTGACGAAGGCTCTTCTTGTCCGGGTCCTGACGACCCACATCAACAAACTGAAAGTTGTTATTAAGCCTTCCACCCTTGCCATTTTTTAAATGTAACTGTGACATTTCGCTGACCTCACAAAGCTGTTCTTATGTTCAATACCTGTTGCTCTTATTTCCATCACCACTCAGTAGCCAAAGCCCTGGGGAGGGGAGCCGTGGATAGCGCCCGTAGCGAGGCTGCAGAAAATTGAGGATCAAAGATCGGTTTTGTGAGGTGAATAGTGGTTCTATTTGCCGAACAAAACCGGTCTTTTAGACCAATTTGCTGCCGCCGCAGTAGGGCAGTCTATTCTCGGATTCCCTCCCTCTTACTCAGGGCTACCATGGGTACTGGCCAGCAAGGTATCGAGACTGGCAGCTTTTGGCTTCACCAGCCAGAAACGACCACTGTAGTCATAGAAGTCATCAATCAGTTCCTGTCCCCAGGCACTGCCGGTTTCTGCAACGTAGTCTTCCAGAACACTCAGCAGGTGTGATTGATAAGGCTCCATGGCTTCATTATCAATGCGATGTATATCCACTAATTCATGGTTATAACGATCAACAAAACTTCTTTCCAGATCCAGCACATAGGCAAAGCCACCGGTCATGCCCGCACCGAAGTTATGCCCAGCCCAGCCCAGTACAGTCACCAGACCTCCGGTCATGTATTCACAACAGTGGTCGCCTGCACCTTCCACCACAACATTGGCACCCGAGTTACGAACACCAAGACGCTCACCTGCTCGACCAGCAGCGTATAACGTTCCGCCCGTGGCGCCATAAAGACAGGTATTACCAATAATGGAGGTTTCATGGGTCACAAAACTGCTGCCAACCGGTGGATAGATCACCAGCTTACCGCCGGTCATGCCTTTACCCACATAGTCATTGGCATCCCCTTCCAGACGCATTTCCAGACCACCAGCATTCCAGACACCGAAGCTTTGACCCGCGGAACCGGTCAGATTCAGCTTCAGAGGCATATCAGCCATTCCCTGATTTCCGTAACGTTTGGCAATCTCACCGGATAGACGGGCACCGATGGAACGATCACAGTTGCCAACCGTGAAACTGAACTCACCGCCTTCCCGGTTTTCAATGATTCCCATCATCTGTCGAACCATCTCTTCCGCCAGTTCACCCTTGTCGTATGGCGGGTTACGATCCACCTGACAGGTCATCGGCTTATCCACAGGCACATCGGCACTGCCCAGAATCGGCGACAGATCCAGATTCTGCTGCTTTTCAGTCAGACCCGGCAAAAGCTCCAGCAGATCAGTACGGCCAACCACCTCTTCAAGGGTTCTGGCACCCAGCAAGGCCAGCCACTCACGCACTTCTTCAGCAACAAACGAGAAGAAGTTCATGACCATCTCCACATCACCCTTGAAGTGCTCTTCACGAAGTGATTGGTCCTGAGTCGCCACACCGGTAGCACAGTTATTCAGGTGACAGATACGCAGGTATTTACAGCCCATGGCAATCATTGGTGTGGTACCAAAACCAAAACTTTCCGCACCAAGAATGGCTGCTTTGACCACATCCAGACCCGTCTTGAGACCACCATCCGTCTGCAGGCGAACCTTTCCACGCAGATCATTTCCACGGAGCGTTTGATGGGCTTCACTTAAGCCCAGTTCCCATGGAGAACCGGCATACCGAATAGACGTCAGAGGACTTGCAGCAGTACCGCCGTCATAACCGGAGATGGTAATCAGGTCAGCATACGCCTTGGCAACGCCAGCTGCGATGGTGCCAACGCCAGGCTCAGAGACCAGCTTCACGGAGACCAGCGCCTCAGGATTCACCTGTTTGAGGTCATAAATCAGCTGGGCCAGATCCTCGATGGAATAGATATCATGGTGCGGCGGAGGCGAAATCAGGGTAACACCCGGAACAGAGTAACGCAGGCGGGCAATCAGCTCATTCACCTTACCACCCGGCAGCTGGCCACCTTCACCTGGCTTGGCTCCCTGGGCAACTTTGATCTGCAGTACTTCGGCATTGACCAGATAGTGAGGGGTTACGCCAAATCGACCAGAGGCAATCTGCTTGATCTTGGACACACGGTTGGTGCCATAGCGGGCCTCATCCTCACCACCTTCACCGGAGTTAGAACGACCACCAAGACGGTTCATCGCTTCCGCTAGAGCTTCATGAGCTTCTGGAGACAATGCACCAAGACTCATGGCTGCAGAGTCAAATCGTCGAACGATATCGCCAACGGATTCAACGTCGTCCACCACCAGTGGCTTATCATTCAGCTTAAGACCCAGAAGATCACGCAGAGTGGCCACCGGACGCTTGTTGACCAGTTCGGCGTACTTCCGGTACTCCTGATAATCACCCGTTTTAACGGCTATCTGTAATTGCTGCACCACATCCGGGTTGAACGCGTGGTACTCACTGTCGTGTACATACTTCAGCAAACCACCCTGCTGAATGGGCTTACGGGCTTTCCAAGCCGTTTCGGCCAGCAGACCCTGCTCATAATGAAAGTCTTCAAAGCGGGCGCCCTGAATACGGCTTTGAACGCCGCAGAAGCACAGGTCCACGATTTCTCTGGAAAGGCCAACGGCTTCAAATAACTGCGCTCCGCGGTAGGAGGCAATGGTTGAGATTCCCATTTTGGAAAGGATTTTCATCAACCCTTTGCCAATACCTTTACGGTATGCCTTGTAGGCTTCGCGAGGATCGGTCATTACCTCACTGGAGCGAATCTGGTCATTGATGATTTCATAGGCCAGATAAGGGTAAACAGCGGTGGCACCAAAACCTATCAGAACCGCAAACTGGTGGGAATCCCGAGCCGATGCAGTTTCAACAATGATGTTGGACTCAGAGCGCAGACCTTTGCCAATCAACCGGTGATGCACGGCACCTGTCGCCATAGCCGCAGGCACGGGCAACAGTCCCTGATCGATATGACGATCAGAAAGGCAGATTAACAACTTGCCGGATTGCACAGCCTTTTCCGCCTGATCACAGATATTCAATACCGCCTGCTCAAGACCAATAGACGGGTCGTAAGTCAGGTTGATGGTTTCTGTCTCAAAGGACTTATGCTGATGACGAACACTCATCAGGTCCAGGAACTTCGCAGTAGACAGTATGGGTGACTTGAGAATCACCCGTGCAGCGTGTTCCGGCGTTTCTTCAAACAGGTTCAGCTCACGACCCAGACAGGTTTCCAGCGACATGACAATCGCTTCACGCAGCGGATCAATGGGTGGGTTGGTGACCTGGGCAAACTGCTGGCGGAAGTAATCATATACGGTCCTGGTTCTGCCAGAGAGCACCGCCATTGGCGTATCGTCCCCCATGGAACCAACCGCTTCCTGACCAGACTCGACCAGTGGGCGGATTACCTGATCACGCTCCTCAAAGGTGACCATAAACATCTTCTGATAGACATTCAGCTGCTCAGGAGAAAGGTGGTCAACTTTGTAATCATCTTCACTGAAGTGCGAACGGATACGGTAAGCGTTCTGCTTCAGCCACTTCTTGTAGGGCTGACGGACTTTCAGCTTGTCATCGATATCATGGGCCTGGTGCAGTTCGCCAGTTTCGGTATCAATCGCCAGAACCTCTCCCGGCCCTACCCGGCCTTTGGCAACCACATCTTCAGGCCTGTAGCCATGAACACCCACCTCAGAAGCCACGGTCAGGTAACCGTTCTTGGTAATCACCCAACGCGAAGGACGCAGACCGTTACGGTCCAGAGCACAGACGGCGTTGCGACCGTCGGTGATAACCAGACCAGCAGGGCCATCCCACGGTTCCATGTGCATGGAGCTGTATTCATAGAATGCCCTGAGGTCTGGATCCATGGTATCGACATTCTGCCATGCGGGCGGAACCAGCATACGAATGGCACGATAAAGATCCACACCACCCGTGACCAGCACCTCCATCATGTTATCCAGACTGGATGAGTCAGAACCGGTGCGGTTCACCAGAGGGGAGATGTCATCAAGTGTCGGCAGCAAGGGTGACTGGAACTTCTGACGACGGGCTTCCGCCCAGTTACGGTTACCGGTGATGGTGTTGATTTCACCGTTGTGAGCCAGCATACGGAATGGCTGGGCCAGCTGCCAGCGCGGCATGGTGTTGGTTGAAAACCGCTGATGGAATACACAGATCGCCGTTTCAAATCGGGTATCGCCGAGATCCGGATAAAAGGTTGGCAGGTCTACCGGCATCATCAACCCTTTATAGGTGATAACCCTGGGCGACAATGAGCAGATATAATAATCCTGGTCTTCCGCCATCACCATATTAGTGTAACGGCGCGCCATATAGAGCTTGGCATTGAACTCTTTCTCGTCAACCTCGCCTTTGGGGGTAACAAAGATCTGTTCTATGCCTGGCAGAAGGTCTTTTGCGATGGGGCCAAGGCAATCAACATTGATAGGAACCTTGCGCCAGCCAACAACGTTGAGACGCTGCTTTTCCAGCTCGTTCTCAAGCGTTTTTTTACCTTTCTCGGCTTTTGCTTTATCGGTATTGAGAAAGACCATACCCACGGCATACTGCCCGGGTAGCTCGCAGCCAAATTTTTCTTTCGCAACTGTTCGGAAAAAAGTATCAGGCGTTTGAATCAACAGACCACAACCGTCGCCTGTTTTACCATCGGCAGCAATACCACCACGATGCGTCATACAGGTCAGTGCTTCAATCGCCGTTTTCAGAAGGTCATGACTTTTCTTACCTTCCATCTGGGCAATTAGCCCGAAACCACAGTTATCCCGAAACTCCCGAGGATTATACAGACCTGCTTTCATAGGCACTCTCTCATCAACCCATTATTTTTCTGGCTCGCCTCGGCCATGATAAAAAAGTCATCCCGACTTTTCCCGGAACACCCTCGATCCTGAAGGAAATTCTGCTCTGGAAGGCTTTGTATTTCACTACCAGAAGCCTGTCAGACTTAGACGACCGTAGCGAGAAAAGTCCGATTTAGGTCAGTCTTCATGATGATTTGAGGCGAATAGTCACTCTATTCAACGAAAAGCAGCATAAAAAATGGCCAAATCCGGCTTTTTCGCAGTAGGTCAGTGTTAAGTCAGGCGGGCTCCTTGAATCAGGCGAACTCCTCGCCATTCAGCACTCTTCGGTACACTACCGATAATCAAGTGTCTGTCGAGCCATAGCTATTCTTTAACCGGTGGGCTTTTTGCCTCTCGTAACCGGACTCCCCCGTCATAATTATTCAGTTTAAATGCATAAAACCAAATTTTACTTATGACTTTCTGACACGTAAAACGGCTCGCCATTTTACACGCCTGTTCGCGCAATCACAAATGACCCTTATCAATGCAAGTAAAAACCGCAATAATACGTTGATAAATCGTAACTTTTCAGAACAAATTCAGACAGGAACAACCAATAACGATGAGGCTGAAGAGCTCTCTTCAGCCATTGATAGGGTATTCAGGAACAAAACTGCTCAAGGCAATCCATTAGATTTTTATGATTAAAACGGTCTGTAACGTTTGCATTTCCCACTGAGTCCAGAAGCACCAACCGTAACTGGCCATCCAGCACTTTTTTATCCACAGCCATTAGTTCAACAAATCGCCCGGGGCTGATACCCGAAGGTGGCAGAGTCGGCAAACTTACCCGTTTGAGCATAGTCACAATACCATCGACATCTTCTTTAGATAAGTTCCCTTCCCGGAAAGAAAGATCAGCCGCCATCACCATACCAACCGCAACAGCTTCACCGTGCAACCAGGAACCATAGCCGGTATGTGTTTCTATTGCATGACCAAAGGTATGACCAAGATTAAGAATCGCACGTATGCCGGACTCTGTTTCATCCGCCTCTACAACTCTGGCTTTATCCTGACAGGAACGATGAATAGCGTATGAAAGCGCCTCAGGATCACGGCTCATCAATCGATCAATATTCTCCTGCAGCCACTCATAAAATGGCTGATCACAGATCAGTCCGTATTTGATGACCTCTGCCAACCCAGCTGAAAGCTCCCGATCCGGAAGGGTGTTCAGTGTCGCTGTATCAATAACGACAGCATTAGGCTGATAGAAAGCACCGATCATGTTTTTGCCCAGGGCATGATTTACACCCGTTTTCCCTCCAACCGATGAGTCTACCTGGGAAAGTAACGTGGTAGGCACTTGAATAAAATCCACACCCCGCTGATAACAGGCGGCAGCAAAACCGGTCATATCTCCTATTACGCCACCACCGAGAGCAACCAGCGTCGTCTTTCGTGTATGCCTCAACTGTAAAAGCTTATCGAAAATGAGGTTGACCGTTTCAAGGTTTTTATATTGCTCGCCATCCGGCAGGGTAATCACCGTTAAATCACAACCAGCTAGCGTGGAGCGGATGGTATCCAGATAGATCGGAGCTACCGTTTCATTAGTAACAATGGCAACGCTTTTGCCTTTTATATATGGGAGGAAGTAATTTGGATCAGAAAGAATATTTTCGCCGATAAAAATGGGATAGCTTCGATCCCCCAGATCAACCTTAAGTTCCAGCATGGCAGATTACTCCCTCACTCCTTTCCCAAGCCAACAGCTTGAATAATTCTTTTAATCACTTGTCGTGGCGATAAGACTTCTGTATCAAGAACAAGGTCAGCAATTGAGTGATATAAAGGGTCTCGTTCTTCAAGTAGTCGCGCCAACACCTCTTTCCTGTCCGGCCTTTGCAATAACGGTCTTCTTTTGTCTTTTTCCGTTCTTTGCAATTGAATAGTTACCGGAGCACTCAGGTACACAACAAAACCGTTTGAACTGAGGTTTCGCCTGTTTTCCGGTCGACCGACAACACCGCCGCCTGTAGCCATCACCAGACCTTTCTGACTGCAGATTTCTTCAATAACCTGACTTTCCCTGTCTCGAAACCCCTGCTCTCCTTCAACGTCAAAAATCCAGGGGATATCAGCACCACTGCGATCTTCAATAACATGGTCCGAATCAAGAAAGGGGCGCGCCAGCTCTTTTGCCAGCATCCGGCCTATGGTACTTTTTCCTGCCCCCATGGGCCCGATCAGATAGATATTTGTTAATGGCATGCTCTTTGCCAGCCTGACTTCCTGCCTGTGTGCAGCGAGCGTAGCGCATCGTAAGCAGTTATGACAACAAAAAAACGGGAGCCAAGGCTCCCGTCAGAGATATTCGAACCCATAATACGGGAACAGTTTACCGCAACGAAACCCCATCAGTGATAATTCTCGGGGTGATAAAGACCAGTAGCTCTTCTTTATCATCAGTCTCTGTTTTGTTCCTGAACAGACCACCTACCCAAGGAATATCACCCAGCACTGGCACTTTAGTGACTCCTTGCTTCTTACTCTGTTTAAAGACACCACCAAGAACAACGGTTTCGCCATCTTCAACCAGTACCTGGGTCGTGATCTCATTGGTCGAAATAATCGGTACGTTGTTTGAGGCTTCATCCGTGGTATCGTCATTATTGATTTTGATATCCATAATGACCCGACCATCCGGAGTAATCTGAGGCGTGACTTCCAATCCCAACACCGCATCTTTAAACGCTACCGATGTCGCACCGCTGGACGTTTTCTCTTCGTATGGAATCTCTTTACCGGATTTGATAACGGCTGTTTTCTTATCCGCAGTAATGACTTTTGGCTGAGAAATAACCTCACCACCACCATCACTCAGCAGAGCCGATAGCTCAAGATTAAGAATTGTCCCTCCATTCGTAGAGAAACCAATAGCAATGGCACTGGAGCCTGTGCCTGTAACGCTCAGGTCAGTGAATACATCACCATCCTGACCACCACCAATGGAAAGGTCCCGGTTATCGTTTTTCAACGCATCATTTTTAGAGCCACTCCACTTAACACCCAGATCTTCTTTAAAGTTAGAACTGAGCGTAACAATACGCGCCTCAATCATGACCTGTCGGATAGGAATATCCAACTGGTCAATCAGTGCTCTCAACTCATCCAGTTTGGCCTGTGTATCCTTGACCAGTAAACTATTGGTTCTGGCTACAACCTGTACCGAGCCTCTTTCAGTCAGCAGGCTAGCCCCTTCAGTTCCCTGTAATACCGTTGCAATCTCTGCCGCATCAGCGTAATTAATCTGAACCAGATCGGTATACACAGGAGCCAGCTCACGAATCTGCTTTTCATTCTCCAACTGCTCACGTTCACGTGCTGCTATTTCAGCAGCCGGAGCCACAGTGAGTACATTGCCCTCAAGACGCTTATCAAGCCCTTTAGCCTTGAGCACAATATCAAGTGCCTGATCCCAGGGAACATTCTGCAGTCGCAAGGTAACATTGCCTCCGACAGTATCAGATGCCACCAGGTTCAGATCCGTGAAATCAGCAATCAGCTGGAGAACAGCCCTGACTTCAATATCCTGAAAGTTTAACGACAGCTTATCTCCCTTATAGGAAAGCCCCGACTTTCTCCTACCACGATCTTTTGCATCTGGCGCCTTAACACTGACAGTCAGCAGGTTATCTGTCTGATAGGCCAGATACTCAAATTTTCCCTTAGGCTCAATAGTAATGATACTGTTACCATCTTCAACAGTGGCATCAATAAACTTAACCGGTGTGGCAAAATCAATGACATCCAGCCGGTTTCTTAAGTGCTGTGGCAGAACATCCCCCTGAAACTCCAGACGGATACGTCCACCCTGTTCATTCATATCCATTGGAATCTTGGCATCAGAAAGCGCAATAATGATTTTTCCTTCTCCATCATCACCACGCTGAAAGTCTATATCCGTAATTCCTTTCTTTATGTCAGCTACCTGGGAAAATAAATTACCCCTTTGGACTGACTCCCTTTGAACTGCTGCTGTATTGCTGTCATCTCCAATGTAAATACTGAGCGTCCGTCCATCAGCCTGACTGGTGAAACGGGTTGGCTGCTGAAGATTAATGACCAGGCGCGTCCTGTCCCCAGCCTCAAGTACAGTCACACTCCTGGCATTATTAAAACCAACTTCATTGTATTTCGGGAGTTCACTGCGCGTAAAAGGCAGATCTATGGATATTCTGGGAGGCTTCTCAATACTGTAACCATGAGCAACCGGGGCAGCACCATCAAAAGTCAAGCGAAGCTCAACCATATCACCCGGTAACGCAGAAACATCCATACTCTTCAGAGTGACGCCCCACGCAGAAACAGGCAATATTGTCAATAACGCATACAAAAGCCCTCGGACAGCTTTCGCATGCAACAGGGGACTAATATTCATCAAACTTACCTATTTCAGAATTAGAATTGTTGTTTTCATCGGCATCATATTTAAATAATCCAGTCCACTCCGCCATGTTGGCTCTATACATCCTTTCATACCACGAAATATCCCCCAGAAAAAAAAGCCATCCATGCCAGAACAACAATCAGACTAACTCAACACACCCCATGACACACTGTCAACCGAGCAAAGACTGACAATAGCATTCATATTTAGAAAATGATGATTAATTCACAATACCGGAAATCAAATCACTGACTACTAACATTAACGCGAAGAACCCTTGGGCGCTCAATCCAATACGTTGGACCTGCCGGCACTATCTCCGTTACACGCAATTCCTGGTCATCAATGTAAGTTATACGGCCATGATTACGCCCCAGATAATCCCCCACCTGCACCCGGTGAACACCATCAGAACCTCGAACCAGCCCCCAGAACCCTTCATCATTACTGATCGAACCAACTAAACGGAACGAGTCCATTTCAAATTGCTCAAGGTACTGTTTAACACGATATTGGTCCGGCTTGATATTGCTATTGATCTGTTCATTGGTCAGCGTAATTCTCACAGGCTGCCTGAAAGGGCTGCGCATGGCAGATGCCTGATAAGTAAAAGCCTCATAAGCCCTGAACTGAGGTAGTGGTTCAATATTACCTGTCGGCCTAGCCTTCATTTCTGCCATATAGGCATCAATATCCTTATATCCCTGACGGCCCCCATCTGAGCAACCTGCTAAAACCAGCATGGTACCGACAACAATAATTAATCGAAGCAGCTGCATCATAGCCCCCCCTGATCATTGTAGCGGTAAGTTTTAGCAAGAATACTCATCGTCAACTGACCATTCTTGCCCGGACGAATTTCAAAATCATGCAAAGTTACTATTCGTGAAAGGCTAGCTACACCACTGACAAAATTACCCAGATCATGGTAAGTACCCTGCACTGCAATACTGATAGGCAACTCAATATAAAAATGGCTGACATTTTCAGTCTGAAGTTTAATTTCTTCTATTTGCAGACCTGCGCCACGCCCTGTAAAGGTAATATCCTCCAACAGCCCGGGAACCTCTGTATCGCTGGGTAATTGTTTAACCAGTGCACCAAAAGAATCCTCCATTTCCGCCATCTGTTCGCGGTAGGATTTCAGGTTCGCAGCCTGGAATGCCTTGATTCGATACTGCTCCCGTAAATCCTGCTCTTTACTCGCAGCGACATCGTATCGGCTCTGCAAACTGGTCAGGTGGAACTGATAACCAAGCCCAAGTATCAAGACCAGAGTCAGAACACAGACAATGATTCTGACTCCCAGAGGCCATGAGCCGATGTTATCAAAATCAATCTCATTCAGATCAAGTTCATTCAACTTTTGTAACGAATCAGCAAAACTCATAATCCCCCCTTGGCCTGAGTGGGATTGATCTGTTTAACGGTTAGATCAAACTCATTCCAGCGCTGACTGTTTGCTGAAACTTTTCTGACCGCAGTCAGATTTGGTTCAGTAAACCATTCAGAGTTATCGAAATTTCTCATCAAAGCAGAGATCCGATTATTAGACTCAGCAACCCCAACCAGAGACAGGCGATCCCCGTCCAGGCTGATCTGCTTGAAATAAACCCCCTCTGGAACCACACGTGCCACCTGATCAAATATCCGAACAATCACAGGACGGTTTCCCTGCAGGTTCTGAATAACCTGCATTCTCTCCAGCAATTGATCTTTCTTGGTTTTCAGGTCCTTGATTTCACTGATCCGCTTATTGAGCAACGTAATTTCGTTCTGCAGATATTGATTCCGGCTCTGCTGATAACTGATGTTATTGCTGATGTAAAGATCACCAATAAAGACCAGACCAATACCTACCAGGAGAGTCATAGCCCAGATAGCTACAAAACGCTGTTTCCGCTCTTTCCTGAGCTCTTCACGCCAGGGCAACAGGTTAATTCTTGCCATCAGTCGAAACTCCTCATGGCAAGGCCGCAGGCAATCATCAAAGATGGCGCCTCACTGGCCAGTTCGTCCGCATCCACCCTTCCAGCCAGAGACATTCCCGCAAAAGGATTGGCCAGTCTGGTTGGGACTCCCAGTTTATCCTGAATCATTTCTGCCATGCCCAATATGGAAGCTGAACCTCCTACCAGGGCAATCGCATCCACATCATTAAACTGGCTGGATGAATAAAAGAATTGTAGTGATCTTGACACCTGCTGAACCACAGTTTCCCGAAATGGATCCAGTACTTCATGCTCATAATCATCAGGGAGACCGCCACGACACTTGGCTTTTTCAGCCTCATCAGGTGTCAGCCCATAACGACGCTGGATTTCATCGGTTAATTGCCGTCCACCAAATAGCTGGTCACGGGTGTACACCGTTTTTCCCCGGCTAATCACATTCAATGTTGTTTTCGTCGCTCCAATATCGACGACCGCAAGAACAGGGTCCTCATCCGGGAGGTCAAGCTGGCCTTCAATCAGCTCGCAAGCCCTCTCCATGGCAAAAGCTTCTATATCAACAATTTTGGTTTTTACTCCCCCTAGTCGCAGAGCTTCTTCCCGCATTTCGACATTGTCACGGCGACATGCAGCCAGCAAGACTTCAACACGCTCAGGATTTTTCTCATTCAGTCCCTGAACTTCAAAGTCTATGGCCACTTCATCCATGGCGTAGGGAATGTATTGGTCCGCCTCAACAGTGATCTGTGTTTCCATTTCATCATCACTGAGAGAGGCATCCATATCGATGGTTTTGGTGATAACTGCAGATCCGGACACAGCAACAGCTGCTGCTTTCAGACTGGTTCTGGAGCGGGAAAGAGCCTTGGCGACCGCTTCGCCAATGACATCGAGCTCATGAATATTATTTTCAACAACGGCTCCCGGCGGCAAAGGTTCAACACTAAATGCTTCGACCTTGTACTGACTACCACTGAGCGCCAACTCAAGGACTTTGACGGATGTCGAGCTTATATCCACCCCTAAAACGGTATTTGATTTGTTTTTCAGCAGCCCAAACACTGGCACAATCCCTGATTATTAGTTTTAAGAAAAACAGCTCTAATTAAATAACAGTCTGTTTACTTTCGCAATTTTAGTGGCCAAAAAGCCAACTCTAAACACCGGATTTTTAAGGGAAATCCCACCTGCGCCCAAGACTGCAGCCAGTACAGGAAAACCACATTTTCAGCTAAAGGCCTTTTCACCGTATAATAGTCTGTCACGATCGGCTGTCAGGACGACTCTTGCCTATGACAAGAATGTTTAAATGTCACTACTTCAGCCGGTGGCCTTCGCTTTATCAGGATGTCCTAACAGCATGAAACGGTCGGTTAAACTTCTTAAATTCCTGTGCTGGTCACTATTAACAGTAGCCAGTGGAATTCTGCTTGTCAGTGCAAGTGTCTATTTATACCTCAGTCCTTCACTACCTTCAGTAGAATCACTGCGTGACGCCAAATTACAGACACCTTTGCGAGTTTACTCTCAAGATAACCTACTCATTGCCGAGTTTGGCGAAAAACGCCGCACCCCTATTCAGTTTGAAGACGCACCAACAAACCTGATCAAAGCTTTCATGGCTGCCGAAGATGACCGTTTCTATTATCATCCCGGCGTTGACATCATGGGCCTGATGAGGGCTGCTGTCCAGCTGGTCAGCACCGGCAGCATACAATCCGGAGGCAGCACGATCACAATGCAGGTGGCCAAGAACTTCTTCCTGAGCCATGAGCGGGTATTTTCACGAAAATTCAACGAAATCCTACTCGCCTTGCAGATAGAACAGCAACTGTCGAAGGATGAAATCTTTGAACTCTATCTCAATAAAATTTATCTGGGGAATCGATCTTACGGTGTAGAGTCTGCCGCACAAGTTTACTATGGCAAATCCATCAACGAACTGAACCTGGCCCAGATCGCCATGATTGCAGGCCTGCCAAAAGCCCCTTCCCGCTATAACCCGATCAATGATCCCAAGCGCGCAATGATTCGCCGTGACTGGATTCTGGGAAGAATGAAAGACCTGGGCTACATCACACCTGAAGATTACAGTGAAGCCGTGAACCAACCGGTCACCGCCAGCTACCATGGCGCCAAAGTCGAACTTGAAGCTCCCTATATTGCCGAAATGGTTCGGCAGCGAATGTTTGAACAGTATGGCCAGGATGCCTATACCGAAGGCTTTAAGGTCTACACCACCGTCAGCAGTGACCTGCAGAGAGCAGCAAACCTCGCTGTAGCCAACGGGTTAATGGCCTATAACGAACGCCATGGTTATCACGGCCCGGTCACCAACCTGTTCGATAATGTTCCGGAAGAAGGCTGGCAACAACGAATTAACAAAACCTCATCTTTGGGTATTCTTCTTCCTGCCATGGTCACTCAAGTGGGTGAGGAGAAAGTAGAAATCGGCCTTAAGAAGGGTAATACCGGTAAAATCAGCTGGGAAAACCTGAACTGGGCAAAACCGTTCCTGACTGTAAACAGCTTCGGCCACTCCCCGAAAACCCCTTCTGATGTTCTTAAAGCAGGTGACCAGATATGGGTAAGAGTCACTGAAGATGGCAGCTACCGTCTGGCACAAGAGCCTCAGGCCCAATCAGCACTGGTATCAATGCATCCGGAAAACGGTGCCATTCTGGCACTGGTCGGTGGGTATAATTTCTACGACAGCATGTACAACCGGGCGACTCAGGCTGTTCGACAGGCCGGCTCATCCTTCAAACCCTTTGTTTACGCCTCTGCCATTGCCAACGGTATGACAGCAGCCACCATTATTAATGATGCCCCGATCGTCTTTGATGATGCAGGCCTTGAAGATAGCTGGCGCCCTAATAATGATAATATGAAGTTCAATGGCCCGATGCGACTTCGGGAAGGGCTTTATCGTTCAAGAAACCTGGTATCCATCCGTGTATTGCGACAAATTGGCATTAACAAGAGCATTCAATACCTGAAACAGCTCGGTTTCAAAGCAGAATCATTAAGCAGAGACCTGTCACTGTCTCTGGGTAATGTTTCCATGACGCCACTTGATTTGGCTACAGGATATGCAGTGCTGGCCAATGGCGGTTTTCGTATTGAGCCTTACTTCATTCAGCGAATTGAAACGATTGAAGAACTCATTTTTGAGGCAGAGCCAGCAATAGCCTGTGATGAAAGCTGCATTGCCAACCTTAATAAAGAAACCAGGGAGGTTGAAGGTCAGGAAGAAAACGCTCTCTTTATGGCGCCCGTCCTAGAGGAGACTCTTACCCAGGAAAAAGCCTCAAATACTGAGACCAAAGAGCAACCTGCAATCGCCAAATCCGTCATGTCGCCACAGGTTAATTACATCATGAATGACATCATGAATGATGTGATATGGAAAGGTACTGGCCGACGGGCACAAGCATTAAAACGCCATGATATTGCTGGTAAAACAGGAACCACCAATGATAGTAAGGACGCATGGTTTGTCGGCTTTAACCCAGACATACTGACGGCCGTGTGGGTTGGCATGGACGATTACTCCACACTGGGACGCTGGGAATATGGCGCTAATTCAGCACTGCCAATCTGGCTGGAATACATGCATACCGCTCTGGATGGTAAACCTGAACATAAACGTCCACAGCCAGAGGGGATGGTCACTCTTAAAATTTCCCGAGAGACTGGCAAGCTTGCCCAGCCCGGAGATCCTAACGCTATCTTTGAGGTCTTCCGACAGGAAAACGCCCCTCAGCAGTTCAGTGATGAGAACCTGCCATCCCTTGGGGAAATGGACCAGGAGTTTTCACCTGAGGACCTGTTTTAACCCGCTATTAACTAGAGGGCGTTGACAACAGCTATACAGCTCCTGGCCATCAGGAGCTGGCTTTAGCAATTCGTTGGTACAGATCAAAACCTTTCCACAATAAAATAGACATAGTGCCCGATTCCAAAGGGAGCGGAACAAAACATCATGTCGTCATTCTTTGATATCTTAAGCACTTTTGTTGCTGTTGCAGAAAAAGGCTCTTTCTCAGCAGCAGCAAGAAGTCTGGGCAAAGCACAATCGGGAGTCAGCACAACAATCAGCAACCTTGAAATTGACCTGGGCGTTGATCTTTTTGACCGAACTCACCGCACCCCTCAGCTAACACCGGCAGGAAAAGCACTCCTAAGAGAAGCGGAAGCTGCACTGATGCATGCTACCCGTCTGAAAGAGCACGCCTACCGCCTGAGTGCCAGCGAGGAAGAGGAAACCATTAACCTGGCCCTTGATGAGTCACTCCCTTATGCCAGCGTACCCCCATCTTTGAAGAATTTGCCGAAGCATTTCCGGATGTCTCAATAAACATTGAGCACGCTTCCTCAATTAAAACCATGACCCGTCTATCAGACCAGAGCTTGAATATCGCCATACTGCTAAGCCAGGATCAGTACAGACAACCACTGAGATTTCAACGCATCGGGCGCATGCTGATCTCTGAAGTCATTCATCACAACCATCCTCTTGCATCACTGCCTATTGTCACAACTGGCGACCTTGTTCAGCATAGACAGCTTATATACAGCCGTTCATTGAACTCTCTATTAAAACAGGAACATCTTGTATCAACACGCCAATGGTTCTGTGATAACTATGGGGCAATGATTGCCATGATTAATCAAGGGTTGGGCTGGGCAGCCATTCCCAACAGCCTGGTAAAAGACAGACTTGAGAGTGGTGAATTGAAACGTATCAAACACGAGATGTACCCCTACACTCAATGGGAAGTCAGTATTGATATGGTTTGGAACTCTCTCTCGAGCGTTGGCAAAGGCGGACTCTGGCTGCAAAAGCGCTTTGCAAAAGAACCTATTTATTGCGCCTGAGACCGATCTTCTGATCAGCCTCAGGCAAAGTTTATCAATAAAAATCACTTCCAGAATGTATAGTGAGGCTCAAGACACTCTTCCGCCAGAACCCCTCCCAATATTTCAATTTTCCTCTGACCACTGTTTAGCACCGTGTCGCAGGAAAGACTGCAGGTTGGGTTTTCCGGATGATTACCTGTACATTCAAGCAACTGATGTTCTGTAAAGCCGTAAACCACCCGGCCAATACCTGACCAGTAAATACTGCCTGAGCACATCGCACAGGGCTCACCATTTATATAGATAGAACACTCATTTAAGTACTTTTCACTGAACTTCATGGAAGCTGCAGTTGCCAAGTTTCGCTCAGAGTGCCCCGTTCTATCCCCTGTAGTCACCACGGTATTCTCTGCCTCCAGTAAAATTTCACCTTCAGGACTGACAAGAATACAGGCAAATGGATGGTTACCATTGCTCACAGAACGCTCAGCAACTTTAATCACATGGCGCATTAAATCTTCGTCGTTTAACATGTTGCTTCCTTTTGATGATATTTATAATCAAGCCTGACTATCAGGTTGCCAGTAACAGAATCCCCACGTGGAAATACCACAACCCAGAAGAAGAACTGCATCACCCGCTGTTGCAAGCACACCCGCTCCAAGACAGCTCATAAATGAGCCAACACTGAGAACAACAATTCCACCTAACGCTAATAATTTATACATGATCAGGCTTCCTGCGTTTTTTGATGACCGGTCAGACGTTCACTACCTGTATTCAGCATTTGTAAATGGGTTGCTTTCATGATCAGAGCATATAGAAAGGCAGCTCCAGCCATGGCATTCAGTGATGCAAAGCCGATATCAAACGATATCGCAACCCCAATACCTGCCAGCCAGGCAAGAATGGCGTATGGGTTAACCGCTTTGAAAGAAAGGTTTTCGATATAACCTGGATATTGTCTGTTCCAGAGAAAATAAAAATCAATAAGAACGATACCGGTCAATGGAGGCACGATGATCGACAACCCCTTGAGCATGGCAAATACGGCACCGATCTCATAAGGCTTAAACAGTGAAAGCACCGATGCCAGAATCATAATCCCGATCATAATTGTCTGTCTGGACGTTTTGGGAAACACACTGCTTAACGTCAAGCCAACGCTGTATAAGTTAGCGCTGTTGGTTGTCCACAGGTTGGTGGTTAACAGCACAAAAGCAGGAATAACCAGACCCAGACCAAACAGAATTTCAACCAGATCCCACTGCTGAGAAGCAGCCCCCACAATGGCGCCAACACCAATAATAAAGCTGTTCACAATCAACAGTCCGGTAGCACACCCGGCGACAACATGCTTTGATGACTGGGCAAACCGGTTAAAATCAGCAACCGTTGTGGATGCACCAAAAATCCACGTACCAAGAACTAACCCGACTGCGGTCATAAAGTCCATGGTTTCTTCACCGGAGAATGCCGCTACTGCAGCCCACCCTCCTCCATCCTGAATAGCACGCATCGCTGTTGCCAGACAGAGCATAATCATGGTCGGTATTGAAACCAGCCCCACCACACTCATCCACCGCGTACCTTTCAGGGCAAACAGCCCCATAAAAAGACAGGAGACAATCATGGCAAGCGCTTCAAAGAATGGACTCAACTCAAAATAAACAGCGATCAAATGGCCAAACAGAGCCGCCTGAATGACATACCACCCTAACTGGATAAAGGCGTACATAATGGCGGGAATTTTTGCACCGAGACAGCCAAAACTGAACCGGCAGATCAGCGCAAAGGTATAACCAGTCTTATAGGCAATAATGGACATCAGTGACGAAACAACCGTTAGAAAGAGGTTTCCCACCAGAATTGCCCAGAACAGTGTTTCCAACGACATCCCTGCCGCCATTCCCGCTCCTGCCATCATGCTGACAAGAATAAAAACATAACCTACCCATACCGACGTTATCTGCCAGAACCCCCTTCTGGCATCCCGTGGAACGGCTGTTCGCTCATAGTCACTCATTGTTATTCTCCAATGCCATCCAGGGAACATTCTCGATTAGACTTGTGGCCAACACCCCATGATTAATCGAGAACGCACCCTGACATAACCGTTGTAATCAACGTGAAAATCGCAGCGACAGACGACATGAGACTTCAAAAATAGAAGGGAGAAAAGATAGGTTCTATCAGGAAAACAGATAGGTCAGTAAATATTGAAAAGAGATAAAAATAAACAAAGCGAAGACGTTATCCTGAAGGCTATTCAGCAGGCACGCTTCGCTTTTCATTGAGACAAAACCGAAAAAGTTCAGTACCCCATCAAATATCCGAAACAGAGTTCAATGGATAATGGGCTGGGTATCCAGCTCTGGCAACGCCTGAGTTTACTGCAGCCTGGGCAACAGCAGAAGAAACGCGCCCCAGCAGACGAACATCCATCGGCTTGGGGATAATGTAGCCTGGGCCAAAGCTAAGCTCCCCTCCACCATAGGCATTTACCACCTCGTCAGGAACCGACTCTTTTGCCAGCTCACGAATAGCATTGACCGCGGCAATCTTCATCTCTTCATTGATGCGTGAAGCCCGCACATCCAACGCTCCCCTGAAGATAAATGGGAAACCAAGTACATTATTCACCTGATTTGGATAATCTGAACGTCCAGTCGCCATGATGACGTCCGGGCGAACCTCTCTGGCCAATTCTGGTCGAATCTCAGGATCCGGGTTTGCACAGGCAAAAACAATGGGGTTTATGGCCATTTTCTCAAGCTGCTTTGGAGAAAGCAGGTCAGGGCCAGACACCCCCAGAAAAGCATCGGCACCGTCAATGGCATCATCAAGGGTACGACAGCTGGTTTCAACCGCAAACGTCGCCTTGTATTGATTCAGATCGTTCCGCTCTGAGTGAATCACCCCCTTGCTGTCCAGCATCAGAATGTTCTCAGCCTTGAAGCCGCAGCTGATCAGTAATTTCACACAGGCAATGGCTGCAGAACCTGCACCAAGGCACACCAGTCGCGCCTCTTCGATGTTCTTTCCTGCAATCTCCAATGCATTCAGCATGGCCGCAGCAGTAACAATAGCGGTACCGTGCTGATCATCGTGAAAGACCGGAATATCACAAGCTTCAATGAGGCGACGCTCAATTTCAAAACACTCCGGTGCCTTGATATCTTCGAGGTTAATCCCCCCAAAGGTGCAGGCAATTCGTTTTACGGTATCAATAAACGCCTGAGGGCTTTCAGATTCAACTTCAATATCAATGGAGTCAACACCCGCAAATCGCTTGAAAAGCAGTGCCTTTCCTTCCATAACCGGTTTGCTGGCCAGTGCACCCAGGTTTCCAAGCCCAAGAATGGCAGAACCATTACTGATCACCGCCACAAGGTTACCTTTTGCGGTATAGCGATAAGCATCCTCCGGATTCTCAGCAATTGCTCGCACCGGCTCCGCGACACCCGGACTATAGGCCAGAGAAAGATCCATTGCCGTTTCTGCTGGCTTGCTAATTTCGATCGAAATCTTTCCAGGTTTCGGAAGAGCGTGATAATCAAGAGCGGCTTGCTTCATTTCCATGAGTTTTTTACTGATATAGGGGGGAGGTTATATGAAAACCCAGAATATATGATGGAAATGTGAGGAACAAGGTCAATTACGGAAAAAGCCTGACAGATGCTTTCTGGTAAACCAGAATCATCCAGCGTTTAAACCCCTTCTTCAGTTTTTGCCCTCCCTCTGACCGGTCAACCATCCACCCTCTGACCTCAATATTTTTATTCAGCCATTTGCGAGTAGCGCCAGGGGAAGCGGCAGCATCACCGGACAACCTGAGCACAACATTACCCTCCAGAGTCACCCAGATTATGCCAGATCGACTCTCAGTTATATCAACCACCCGACCACTGACAATGGCAAACCCTGGATTTAGTATCGAGGATGTTGAAGATACAACCGAATCGACACTCCAGACACCTGAATTCTGCGAACGGGCAATACGCTCCTGTTCGGCAAGGCAACGCTCATAGTCACTGATAGGGGTAAAAAAAACCTGAAAAGCCAGCCCCTGACGCAGTAGCTCAGATTCAATGGAGGAACCATCTTCTAAAAAGAGGTGCCCCAAATAACGGTCGTAGTTATCCCGCGATGTCGTAGAAGGAATATAGAGCAGTGACTTATTGTTGGTCAGTCGTTTTTGAAGATACTCTCTGGCAGCATCACCATAAGGCTCAGCAATTTTATCTTCATGGGCAATTTCTGGCGCATTGATGGCGGAAAAACGAATTTTACGACCATCCTTGAGGCGAACAGTATCACCATCAATCACCTTATCCAGCCATATGTGTTCGACTTTGTCATCATTATTCAGATAGCAATTACTGGCGCAGGCAAAACCGATAGAAAAAATAGCAATAAAAAAGGCGACTGCAAATGAAGTCGCCTTTATAAACCTTTCGGTCTTCAAACCAGCAGCTCGATTACTTGCTGCCGCCGCCAAGCTTACCAAAACGCTTGTTGAAGCGCTCGATACGACCGCCGGTATCCATCACCTTCTGAGTGCCGGTGTAGAATGGGTGGCACTTGGAGCAAACTTCAATACTCAGGTCTTTGCAGAGAGTAGAGCGAGTCTGAATCTTGTTACCGCAGCTGCAGCTAACAGTGATTTCGTCGTAGTTAGGATGGATATCCTGCTTCATTTGAGCTTCCTCGAACTGGTGTATGCCGCCACCTGACTTTCTACACGAGCCTTTAAAAAAGGCTCCGGAGACAGGCACCGCAAACGGTATCCACATCAGCATAACAGCTGAGAGGGTAATAGATGCGGGGATATTACCAGAGATTATCCTTAAGGGAAACAGTCTTATGTTCGTCCAAGGTACAGGACATACCACTACTTTCAACGCCTATAGAAAATCTTGAAAGAAATGAAAATTAATATACAAAAATTAACAGGTTATCATTAAAAGCAGCGTCCCTATATAATCCTTAACTGGGAGATAAATCATGAGTTTAATCGTCCGGGATCCCTTCCATGACATGGAAACGCTGCTGGATAAGTACAGCCGTACTTCCAGAAAGCCCGCTACCTAAAGTGATTATCGAGCCCTTGAATTGGGCAGCTGGATGCCCATCGTGGATATTGATGAAACACCGGATGCATTCCATATCCGGGCTGAGCTGCCAGGAGTGCAAAAAGAAGATATCAATGTCGCTGTTGACAACAATCTACTTACTATAAAAGGAGAGAAAAAGAAAAGAGCAAAAGGACCGCAAGCACCAAAGAACAGAATGCCTTTACGGCTCATTTGTCCGAAGTTTTACATTGCCACAGCCCGTCAGAGCGGATGGGATCCATGCCAAATACCATAATGGCACCCTTCATCTAAGCATTCCCAAAGCAGAAGAAGTGAAACCCAGACAGATCAAAGTCAACGTTAATTGAAGCCTTCTCTTTTTATAAGCCTTCCTCCAGGTTCTGTTGACATAACCCTCCCTCTACCGGTTTCTGTTCAAGCCTATTGCCTGTTCCTGTATTATTCCAACGTTAGGAATACCACGATGGAACCTGAATGAGCAGCAAACCGGCGAACACTTCCAGCACAGGGCATAACCCTGCCGCCATACCGACCGAACCGTTCGCCCACAAGCAGTTCATCAGGGTTGCCATCCCGTCACCACTACGGCAGTTATTCGACTATCTGCCTCCAGATTCGTACCCGGCTCACGGAATTTGCCCGGGAAGTAGAGTTGTCGTTCCCTTTGGCCCAAGACAAGTTGTCGCCATTGTTCTCTCGATTGAACCAGATACCGATATCCCTGCCAGTAAGCTTAAAACGGTTATTTCTGTTCTGGATAACGAGCCGCTGCTACCAAACGACATTATCCATCTCTGCCAGTGGGCTGCCCGTTATTATCATCACAGCCTGGGAGAAACGCTGGCTCAGGCAATGCCCAAAAACCTGCGCCTTGGCAAACCCGCTTCTTATGGTGCTATTCCCTTCTGGAACTGCATTGCAGAACTCGATAGTGAGCTGCAAAACCAATTGAAAAGATCCAAAAAACAACTGGCAGCCCTTGAGCTGATTTCCAGTTATCCACAAGGCATCAGTGCTACCGAACTTCATGAACTTGGCTTTAGTAAAAGCACTTTAAAAGAATTATCCAAAAAAGGATTAATATGCTCTCGTAACGTTGAGCCTTCAGCCCTGCCCTTTACTGATATTACCAACCCACTGAAAGCAGCACACCTGAAACTTAATGAGGAACAGGCATTTGCCTGTGAAGCCATTACTGATGGTCTGGAAAACTACCGAACTTATCTACTGGAAGGTATTACTGGTAGCGGCAAGACCGAAGTGTATTTACAGGCAATATCCGCAGCTCTTTCTGAGGGGAAACAAACGCTGGTGCTGGTGCCTGAGATTGGACTCACCCCTCAAACTGTCAGACGTTTTCGTGACCGCTTTAATGTACCGGTCGCCTGCCTTCATTCAGGTCTCAGTGATGGAGAACGATTACAGGGGTGGCTTGAGGCTTCACGGGGGTCTGCAGGCATTCTGATTTCTACACGTTCCGGCATTTTTACCCCCATGCCTCATCTCGGACTTATCATTGTGGATGAAGAGCATGATGGCTCTTATAAACAACAGGAAAGCCTGCGCTATAACGCTAGAGACCTTGCTATTTATCGTGGCAGGCAACGCCAATGCCCTGTTGTTCTCGGGTCTGCTACTCCATCGCTGGAATCATTGCATAATACACATCAAGGTAAATACACTCAGCTTCACCTGAAACAAAGAGCAGGAAACGCCCGCCCCCCTGATATGGAATTGCTGGATCTGCGTCACCAGGTTCTGAGAGACGGGTTATCCACAGAACTTTTACAGAGAATGGCCGCTCATCTAGGCCGGGGAAATCAGGTGATGGTATTCCTTAACCGTCGTGGTTATGCCCCATCCATGATCTGTCAGGACTGTGGCAACATTATTGACTGTCCTCACTGTGATGCGCATATGACTATCCATCGATATCCGCCTCATATGCACTGTCATCACTGCGATCTGCAACAAGCTATTCCCTGGCAATGCACATCGTGCCAAAGCAGGAAACTGCAACCGGTCGGTCAGGGAACGGAACGAACAGAGCAGGTACTAAGCCAGCACTTTGCTGATTATCCGGTGTTAAGAATTGACAGGGATACCACCCGCAGAAAGCAGGCATTAAGTGATATGCTGGAGGAGGTACAATCCGGAAAACCCTGCATTCTACTTGGTACCCAGATGCTGGCTAAGGGACATCATTTTCCGGACGTCACCCTCGTAGCTATCATCAACGCTGATGCAGGGCTGTTCAGTGCTGATTTCCGGGGACCCGAGCGGACAGGACAGCTGATCATGCAAGTAGCTGGACGTGCTGGACGGGGTGATAAACCCGGCCAGGTCATTATTCAAACCTACAATCCCGAGCACCCGGCACTCCAGCTTCTCTCGATGAACGACTATAGTCTCTTTACAAACAACCTCTTTATAGAACGAAAACAACTGAACCTGCCTCCAGAAGGCTATCTAACGCTTATTCGCTCAGAATCTGTCAACCAGAATGAAAGTGAAGTCTTACTTTCAGCGCTTCGCCAATACGCCGAACAGTCAGGACTGCAACAACTCGATAACAGTTTACGAATACTGGGCCCTATTCCAGCTCCCATGGAAAAACGTCAGGGCCGCTATCGCTGGCACCTGCTCATTCATGGGAAAAACCGTAATCACTTACACAGTCTGGTGGGCAGGGTCGTGAGCTACCTGGAAAGCCAACGACTTCCCAGGCAGTTGAAGTGGACAGTGGATATTGATCCACAGGAAATGAATTGAAGAGAGCCTCTTACCGAATCTAAAGCATACGCGCCAAGGCCTGTATCTGCCCACGCTGGAAATTCTGCATGGCATTTTCACGGGCAAAATCAAGATAGCGCTGAATCTCATGATCTGGTAATGAGCGATAGGTATACAGAAAGATGTTCCGCATTCTTTCAGGCATTCCCTTACGAATGTGAGGCTTCTCCAGTGCTTTCAACACTTGAACAGGCCGCATGGGCTGCTCTGCACCTGCCGGCATCACCTCTCGAAGCATTCTCTGCGCCCCAACTGAAGCGCTGGCTGCAAGCTCAGTACTTAATTCGACGGCATCAAGTGATTCCATTAGCGCATCGATTAACCGTACCCGGTTATTACGTGGCACTTCTTTTGACAGTTTTTCCTGAATATAGGCTTCCATCCTCGCCTGGTTTTCAGGATCATTTGCCTGCGCTTCCAGGCTCAAAATTTTCTGCCCAAGCGGTGACTCAAACCATTTAATCAATTGAGCCAACTCACCAGCCGAAAGCGCTTCATCGAGCGTTGCTTTCATGGACGACCGGAAAAAGTCAGGGCTATAGCGCACCTTAACCACTTGATTAACAGTGTCAATGACAGTTTCAGGTAGGGGGTAGCGCTGTTCCTGAAGAGTCATACTGTCGTGCATCCAGCTAAGCTGCTGCTCCAACCCGGTCTGATCATAAAGTTTGTCCAGCAACTGATCTTTTTCAGAAGACGCCTGGACACTGGCAACAAAAAGCAGGGGGGCAAACAACCATACAACTACTAATCTCTTTCCATCCATAGTCAGAGCCGTGTTGAAACAGTTTATTGGGAATAAGATGCTGACCGTGTCACTACGCCAGAGTCAGCACTTGGCATTGACGTAAGTTAAAACAGTCTTTAACTTACATTTCTACCATACCCTCTTGGAAATCAGTCGTAAAGCTTACTGACTATCGCTGTCACCGCTGTTTCTACCCGTAGAATACGGGGACCCAGATGAATTCTCTGAAAACCGGCCTGCTCAAGCTTATCGACTTCGTACTCTATGAAGCCGCCCTCAGGCCCAATAGCCAGAACAGCAGGCTCAGAAATCAGATGAGGACAACTCTCACCACCCACGGGATGAGCCACCAGTCCTCGCTTTCCAGCCATCAAAGCAGGTAGCCGATCTTCAACAAAAGGCTTGAAACGCTTCTCAAGAATCAATTCAGGTATAACAGTATCCCGGGCCTGCTCCAGTCCAAGAATCAATTGCTCCCGCACTTTTTCAGGACTCAACCAGGGAGACTGCCAGAAACTTTTCTCAACCCGGTAACTGTTCATCAGGATAATTTTCTTTACCCCCAGAGCCGTCAGGTGCTGCAGCGAGCGCTTGAGCATTTTAGGCCGGGGTAAAGCCAGCAATACTGTTAATGGCAAAGCCGGAGGTGGAGAATTATCAAGATTAACCTCCAGCTGCATTTTTTCCACCGATAGATGCGTGATTATACCGCTTCCAACACGACCATTAATAACACCAACACGAAGCTCATCACCCTTATTGGCCTGATGAACGTCCAGGACATGTCTTAACTGCCTCTGGTCAAGCTCTGCATGCCGTTCATCAATAAAGTGCTGAGGTTCCAGGAGAAGAAGATTCATCTAAACAGCCATAAGCCAGACATACCGGAGCATAGAACAAAGCTCTCTCCAGTATATTCATTTCAAAAGGAAAACTACGTCAGCTGAGTACTGCGCCTTTTCGATAGTCATCCACTAACCGATCAATCTCATCAAGTAACTGATCAATGGCCATGGATGAGAGATTAATATTACCAGAGAGCAGCTCAAGCCTTAACTCATCCACTGATGAAAATTCACCTTGAACAAGGGCTTTTACTGGATGAAAACGGGAATCAGAAAGAAGCCAGACTAATCCGTTCTGAACGACTTCAATGGTAACATCAAATGGTGATTGGTGATGAAAATGGTCAAAAAGTAAATCCTTCTGACCATTTAAGGCATGAGAATATTGCATACTTTCTCCCTGAAACAACCCTATCCTGCATCTATACAGTGACTGTGGTAAAAAATTAACCTTTCTTTTACTTTAGCCAATGCAGAACAGAGTATTACCACTACAGGAAGACACCGCCTTATTACTAAGAGTTTTATTATGAAAACGCCATCGCTTAGCATTCTGCAGGAACTTATAGCCTGAGGTGAGCAGCACTTTCCGCTCACGACGGCTTTACACCTCTTCTTCAACCTCTTTACGACTTTTGACAAAGTGGGCAAACACAATGCCACACTCAAACAGCAACCACATGGGAATCGCCAGCAGGGACTGAGAAATAACATCAGGCGGTGTCATGATCATGCCAATAACAAAGCAGCCAACCACCACATAGGGGCGTTTCTCCTTCAGACTTTCTACGGTTGTCACCCCTGACCAGACCAGAAGCACTGTAGCCACCGGGATTTCAAAAGCAACACCGAAAGCAAAAAACAGTTTCAGGATAAAATCCAGATAGCTGTTGATATCAGTCATCACTGTGACCGATTCAGGCCCAACCGAGGTAAAGAATGAAAAAATCAGCGGAAAAACAACATAATAGGCAAATGCTATCCCCAGATAAAACAGCAATATACTGGCAATCAACAACGGGATGGCAATGATCTTTTCGTGTCGGTAAAGACCTGGCGCTATAAACCCCCATGCCTGGTGCAAAATAACGGGAATCGCAAGAAACAGCGACAATACAATGGTCAGCTTGAAAGGCGCCAGAAATGGTGAGGCCACCTCAGTGGCGATCATGGTACTGCCCTCAGGCAAGCTGGCCCGAAGCGGCTCCGATATATAAACGTAAATATCGTTTGAAAAATAAAACAGCCCGGCAAAAACCACCAGCACCGCAATCAAACTCTTCAGAATACGGCTACGCAACTCAAGCAGATGCTGAACAAGAGGCTGCTCTTTATCTTTCTCCGGTGTTTCTGATTGTTGTTGCTGACCTTTAGAATCGTGCTCTGACATACGCTACTGCCTGTCCTTATCTTGAGGCTGCTGCACCTGCGAGTCATTCACAGCCGTTTTCTCAACGGCCTTATCTTTACCAGATACATCAATGGTTGAACTACCAGCAACACTGGAAGATGTCTTTTCCTGTACGCTCTCTTCAGCAGCCACTTTGGAAACAGACCCATCAGATACAGCGTCAATATTCACGGTCTTTTTAATATCATTAATCTGGCTTTGAAACTGCTCTCGAGTCTTATTCAACTCTTTCATAACCGCTTCATTATGAAGTTGCTGCTTGATGCCATCGGCATCAATTTCTTTCTCCAGCTCTTCTTTAACCGATTGAAAGCTACGACGAATCTTGCCCACCCAGTAAGCCGTGGTTCGAATAGCCTGAGGTAACCGCTCGGGCCCGAGCACAACCAGGGCGATAACGGCAACCAATAATAACTCTGTAAACCCTATATCAAGCACAGCGAACTATCACACCTCTCAATAACACCACTGGCATAAGCAACGGGTAGCTGCAGCACATGATTAGACCCTGCATACGGGGATTACGCTTACACGAATGAGCTTTTCCAATAAAAGATAGCCCCGAATGACTTTGGCTCTGAAACCTTTTATTCACCCAAGGCTGGTTACAAGCTCATGACTGCTTATGCTTGGACTTCTCCAGATCAGACTCCAGGTTATGCCGCTGCTGTTCAACAGCATCTGCCTTGTCCTGATCTTTATCCTCTTCAGAGTTCAGGGCTTTCTTAAAACCTTTCACTGCGCCACCAAGATCACTGCCCATTCCACGCAACTTCTTAGTGCCAAAAAGCATAACTACGATCAGTAATATGATCACCAATTGCCAGATACTGATACCACCAAAACCCATTTTCTGCTCCTTCAGCTCGCCATGGAGACTGATCGAATAATAGTCAAGTAATCGGCATAATAACCCAGTCACCATCTATGGCGTAGCTATTTTATAGCCAGGCATTTATAGCCAATCAGGGGAAAGAAGCCGGGGATTACCCGCGGGAAGCTTTCTCTTCAATACCGGAAAGCCCAAATCGACGGTCCAGCTCATTCAGCACGTCTGCAGGCTCAAGCCCAAGGTGAGACAGCATTACCATAGTATGAAACCAGAGGTCCGCTGTTTCATAGACAACTGCATCCAGGTTATGGTCATATTCTGAGGCTTTGGCAGCAATCAGCACTTCTGCTGACTCTTCACCCACTTTTTTCAGAATATGATCCAGCCCCTTATTATGAAGCTGTGCAACATAAGAGGAATCCGGATCAGCCTGCCTACGACTGCTTAACACTTCAGTCAATTTCTCGATTATATCGCTCATCTTTTAGCCCGTAGGATGATTTACAGCAAAGAAAACAGTCTTTACTGACGTCCATAAATAGTTTCAGGGTCTTGCGGCACCAGATCTTCGGTATTCCACAATGCTTTTCCGTCTTGATCCGCAAGGCGACGATAAAAACAGGACTTGCGACCGGTATGGCAGGCAATGCCACCCACCTGCTCAACCTTGAGAAGAATCGCGTCAGCATCACAGTCAAGGCGACACTCCACCAACTTCTGCGTATGGCCTGAGCTTTCACCTTTACGCCACAACTTTCCCCTTGAGCGGGACCAGTAGACAGCAACCTGTTCTTTCAGCGTCAGCTCAAGGGACTCCCGGTTCATCCAGGCCAGCATCAGAACCTCTCCCGTTTCATGATCCTGGGCAATGGCCGTTACCAGACCATCGTCATTCCATTGCACTTCATCCAGCCACTGATTTGTCGTCATCTCACCATCCACATATTCTTCTTATCGAACGATTAACCAACCACCCAGTGCGGCAGTCAATAATCCCAGCACGGCGTCATCCAACAAGATGTTTTCCAACCCTGAAGTGGCCAATACCACACCACCCACAAGTAGTAATATAGCGCCAAAGCGTCTCTGCTTTTGCAGGCGATTTTCTGCTCTCACCTGCTGTTGGTGAAAAGCCTGCTGTTGATCAACCAGCGTACGAACCGTTGACATCACTTTCTGAGCCATGACTGGAGCACTCAATAACCAATCCGCACTCTGCTCCTTGATATTGCAGGCTATACCCGTATGACTCACCTGATCTTTCATCCACTTTTCCAGAAAAGGCTGGGCTGTTGTCCATAGATCCAGGTCTGGATACAGCTGACGCCCCAACCCCTCTACATTCAGCAATGTTTTCTCCAGCAACACCAACTGAGGCTGCACTTCCATATTAAAGCGACGAGCCACCTGGAATAGTCGAACCAGCAGTTGACCAAAAGAGATATCTTTTAAAGGCTTCTCAAAAATAGGTTCGCAAACCGTACGAATAGCCGCCTCCAATTCACCCACCGGGGTATCTCGGGGCACCCAGCCGGAGTCAACATGCAACTGTGCAACCTTACGGTAATCACGACGAAAGAAAGCAAGCAGATTACTGGCCAGATAGTGCTGATCTTCAGGCTCCAGTGTACCAACAATGCCGCAGTCTATTCCGATATACCTTGGCTCCGCAGGATTAGTCGCATCAATAAAGATATTCCCCGGATGCATGTCTGCATGGAAAAACCGGTCACGGAATACCTGGGTAAAGAAAATCTCCACACCACGTTCCGCCAGCTTTTTCATATCGACATTATTGGCTTTCAAGGTTGCAATATCAGAAACCGGAACCCCGTAGATTCGCTCAATGACCATCACTTTTGTACGACAGTAGTCCCAGTGAACCTGGGGCACAAACAGTAAAGGTGAAGCCAGAAAGTTACGTCGTAACTGTGAACAGTTTGCCGCTTCCCGCAACAAGTCGAGTTCATCAAAGATTGTGCGTTCGTAGTCAGCGACTACTTCTACCGGACGTAAGCGACGAGCGTCTTTTGATAGAAAGATAAGTACACGGGCAAAAAAGTACATCAACCCGATATCTTTGCGAATCACTCGATCAATACCAGGGCGAATCACTTTGACCACTACCTCATCACCAGAATGCAGCCTTGCGGTATGCACCTGGGCAACCGAGGCAGAAGCCAGGGGCTCACGATCAAAACGGGCAAACAGCGTATCTACATCATTACCAAGACTGGACTCAATAATGGTAATCGCCTCTTCTGCTGGAAAAGGAGGTACATCATCCTGAAGGCGAGATAGCTCATCACTGATATCATCCGGCAAAAGATCCCTGCGGGTTGAGAGAATTTGCCCGAACTTGATAAAAATTGGCCCAAGTGCTTCCAGAGAAAGCCGAATACGTTCACCTCTGGGTGCATTATTTCGGATGAAGTAACGCCAGGGAAGCAAGGCCAGAAAACAGCGCAACCAAAAGGGAGACCTTTCAGTATCAATAAGGTTATCCAGCCGGTTTCGGGCGACAGCTGCCACTATTTTTAACAAACGGATCAACGACATGCCCCCGAGTTATGATTTGGCATTAGATTTGTCTTGGGTATGGAGAATGGTTTGCCATTGATGATCGAGCCGGTCCATTGAGTCAACCAGATGAACAACCTCTGCAGCAAAACCTTCCACTTCAACCCTGGAGGGAATCAGGCGAAGTTCTTCCTGGAGGTATTCCCCAAGATTATCCATCACGAGCTTCTGTCCTCTCCTGGCATGGTCTCCAATAAAACGAATCCCCTGAGCCATCATATGGCCAGTAATATCACCAAAGGTCTGGCAAAGCGGCCTTTCCCAATCAATTTCCAGTTGCTGATGAATCTGTTGCAAACCAGCAATCAGAGCCTTATCTCCGGAAATACTTAAACCGGGAACTTCAGAAAATGACAGATTTCTACGGGTGGCCAACACGGCAAACGCAACGCTTGAGCCTTCAAAGCGAGCATCGACTTCACCATCGCTTTCTCCTCCAAGAGTCCCCGCCAAACGAATTCGATCCTGCTCAAAATGAACAAAGCATAACCATTGAGGCGAATTACATTGAAAAGCGACCACCTTACCAAACCAGTGTGACAGTTTTTTTATGGTTACCGGGTCCAGTGCCAACAGCGAATTCACTTGATGTTCGATGGCTGCCAGCATTCCCGTCTTGAGGACAGGGTCTACCATCAGGGCTTAACTCCCTTATGCAGAGCCACGATACCTCCGGTCATATTGTGATAGACGGTATTTACAAAACCGGCATCCTTCATCATGCCTTCCAGTGTTTCCTGATCCGGGTGCATGCGAATACTTTCCGCCAGATATTGATAGCTCTCAGAGTCTCCAGCCACCAGCTTACCCATCATCGGTAATAGGCTGAACGAGTAGGCATCATAGGCTTTGGTCAATAACGGATTGTTAGTCTTTGAGAACTCCAGAATCAACAGCCTGCCACCCGGCTTTAACACCCGACACATGGAACGAAGCGCGGCATCCTTATCGGTCACATTGCGCAAACCAAAAGAGATGGTGATGCAGTCAAAAGTATTATCCGGAAACGGGAGGCATTCAGCATTAGCCTGGACAAACTCCATATTGCCAACAATGCCCTGGTCAATCAGTCGGTCACGCCCGACTCGCAGCATGGATTCATTGATGTCCGCCAGAACGACTCGCCCATTCGCCCCAACTATACGGGAAAACTGCCTGGCCAGATCGCCAGTACCACCAGCAATATCAAGAACAGCATGACCCGGACGGACAGCAGAGAGCTCAATGGTAAAGCGCTTCCAAAGGCGATGAACCCCCATCGACATCAGGTCATTCATCACATCGTAGCTACTGGCTACCGAATGAAAGACCCCGGCGACCAGTCCTTCTTTCTCTTTTTCCGGCACATCACGATAACCAAAATGCGTCGTGCCATCATGCTTTTGCTTGCCACTGTCTGTCATGACCCTTCCCGGCATTCATCCGATCAATCTTATGGCTGGCTATTGTAAAGGCAAATGGCTTATGGCGTAAGCATGAGAAGTGGTCTTAATCCACCGGAGAGTAATAATTATCATGTAGTTCGGATACTGAACAACCCGGGAGTTGTAAACCGAACTCTTTACTGGCTGTACTAAAAAGAAAAAACGCCGCCATATCACTGTACGGCACATCTATTAAGTACAATAGCCCTAAACTCAGACTTTAAGCTCCTCAGACAGCCAGCTGCCCCATACCAGATCGCTGAGATCATTTTTCCGGTGGTGGAGCGTCCTTCTCTGGCGCTTTAAGAGGGGAGGACATAGAGTTGATGTCATCCAGCCACTCCTTTGGCGGAGGGGGAAATTCACCACTCTGAGTGGAATCAATGTCTGGTGTTTTATTTACAGGAATATCTTTAATTTTAAAGTTATTAAACCGAAGTCGAATGATACCTTTTCCAGAAACCAGGTCCTGAGTCAAATCCTGAGCAAACAGCAAACCAGCCTGCTTATCGGAAATATCAAAAAGCTGGCAAGCAGCATTTCTAAAAGCCTCACGCTGACTATCCCCGCTCTTATCGTCAGGGACTGACATATAAGCCTTTTTTAATTCAATATATACTTTGGTTTCAATGCGCCCAAACTGCTGGTTAACTTTATCGGTAATATATCGATTGATTGATCCGGCAAGTGTCGCCCCCCCTCTTGCTGTACCTATCAAAACGTTAGTCACTACACTACCAACCCCCGGTGCGAATATTGCCGCAGCCGAACCCGCGAGCGCCCCTATCGCATCAATTGAACCATGAGCAACAGCCGTATCTGACTTTATTTTGGTACGATCTTTCTTTGCTTTTACAACCTTTTTAGCAAGTTCTAATACTTTTATTAATTCAGAGCTTTGATTTTCAATCCGCAATTTTTTTTGAAGATCCGCTATTTTTTCTAGTTTAAAATCCAGAATCTGGTTATTTTTCTCCCTGTACCTGTGTTCACTAAACCCCCTACCACTTCGAACCGCTTTGTCAAGCTGAACAACTGGAACAACTGATGCCAATAATACTCCTGCTGTCCAGCCAACCTGGTTTGACTGATGCCTTATTTTTCTTGCTTCATATCCAGAGAATGCCTTGAGGATTTCTGCATCTTCTTTATAGGATACAATAAGATTTTTTATATCTTTTTTTTCTGGAAGCTGTGCAGACTTTTTCAAAAATGAGTGTAGTTTCTTATCATCAATCACAAACTTATGGCGTGAAGCCAAAGCTGACTTACCCTGCTTAACTGGAGTGGAATAATCTATCTTAACTCCCATTGTTTTAACGATGTCATTAAATGCTTTCATCATCATTTTAGACTGATGCCCTGCCTTCAATAGGCCATCCTCTTTACTGGTTTTCCCATTTTTAATTCGTTCATCAAACTTTTCAGCCCGATCTTTGAACTTTTTCTGCCATTCATCCAGGCGTTTGTGTACGTCCTGCGTTAGACGACCCTGCTTTTCAGTCAACTGCAGCAGACTGTTTGTCAGTCTCAGGATCTGCTGGTCATTTGCATAATGGCACTTATTTTCCCCAAGCACCATTCGAAGGGGGTCCTGCTTACTGACTGAGGTAATATCATCGGCTGATAATTTGGCGATTTTGGCATAGTCCTTCATATCTTGCCCTGACATTTTCTGGCCACGCATCGTGGAAAGACTCTCCCACTTTTTAACCAACGTTGGGCAGGCATCAAATGCAATTTTCCGATGAATCAGCTTGGAGAGTTTATGCATTTTAAGACCAAGAGTAACACTATGAGATATAACTCCAACACCCACATCAATCGCAACCGATTCACCAGCAGCCGCTTCCAAGGCAGACCCTGCAAGCGAAGAAACAGCCCCTATCATCACCTCCGCATCAACTTCTAAAGCAAGCGCCTCTCCCCCCCTAGCTTCAACATTAACAGCACTCAGGTCGGCATTAGGAGCACCGAGTGAAAATGGCTTCAAACTACTTCTAATCCCTAGGTTAGCTAGCGGTTTTGACAGTTTTATTTTCCTGTCCGATAAATTTGTAGTTTGCTCCCATTTTTCAGTACTTTTTTTTCCGTTACTATTGAACAAGGACTTTATCGTTTTTATTAAAGAAACCTGCCTGCCATTTTTTAACTTTGGAGCATCTATGTTCTTAACAGCCGGTTTATTGTCAGTTTCAAGCACATTGGTATAAGACTGAGCACCGACAGACTTACTATTAAAACCCGAATCATCCATCAGCAGTCATCCTTGACAATGAAAACTATATTTTCTAATCAATGCAACTTTAACAGACTACAAAACCATTAAACTTTTTAACTCCAAAAAAACACCACTATTCAACAACCACCGGCTAAAACCGCTAGTTTTAACCCTGAGGGAGACTAATAAAATATGAGCAACACTTACTACCCAACCATAGATTTTAAAAAACCTACACTCATTAACCACCTCAACAAAATGCAACTAAAGGCTGTAAGAATCTGATCACAGCCTTTGGCATTTTTTATCACACCCAAATTAACCCAACAAACTAACCCATTATGGTTAACTGGCATAGCCAACTTGTTGGATGTTAGTAAATTTAAATCGAATCTTACCTTTTTCAGAAAGAAACCCCATACCATCAATCTACTTGAATAGCATCTTTGCCTGATACCCATAAATATCAAAAAAAATGTGTCAGGCTTAGCAAATAACCTTCATTCATTTCAAACTGTGATTTGTTATAGCCCTCATTAGTTATCTATAAACTGGAATTCAACCTTGTGAAAAACTATTAATTTGTCAAACATTGAAGATTTAGAAGCTACATGACATTTACCTGTCATTCCTACTTCTTGCTCAAGAGTCTTTGAATTGTTTGAATCTGGAGGCTAGGTAATAGGAGAATAGATGGTGTAACGAATCAAACTATTCCCCATCATTAATAAGAAGCCTTCCTCAGTTATAAATTCCAATTTCCTTAAAAGTGTAGAACACCCCATCGATAAACTGTTAAATAACCTGTAGTACTGGCTTTTATTGGGGGGGGGGAATAGCGCCTCCAAAATTCAGTCAAAAAACGCACAATTAACCTCAGCTGGAATTGCTGCCAGAAATGCGTTAGAAGTTTGACGCTCTGATTAAACTCAAGATGGCTGTTAACACTGGATTAAGCATAAAAGTATATTTCAAATCACTGCTGTCCGATTAGAAATCGGGGAGAAGCTTAAAGAGCCTGTCCCTGATGCTTTGCGTTAGAATGGCCATTGTCCAGACAGCTTTTCTGGAACAGGCAAAGGACAGGCATGAAGCATCATAACAGCGTTTTACAACAGTCTCTCAGGGCGATACCCCGTCACCAGTTTGAAAAATGGTTGACCGGCATAATGGCGATCACAGCGTCAGAAAACTGCCTTGCCGGACGCAACCCGTTGCCATGATGTTTGTTCAACTGGCTAGCCGGGTCTCAAACGCGACCGGGTGGAAAACGTTAACACCAGCCATAACCACCACTATCACCCGGGTGTCTCGCGTATAACGCGTTCCTCATTATCAGATGTCAACAACAGTCGTCCTGTAAGTATCTTTGCCGGGACTTTTTTCTTTCCGCTGCAAAAGGTCAGAGACCGCCTGTCCCTTGGGGCTGCCAGTGACATGGTTCACCTGATTGATTCTACAACAATTGATCTGAACCTGAATCAGTTTGAGTGGGCACTCTTCCGAAAGACCAAGGGGGGATCAAGTTGCACACGGTTTATGATCCTGAGGCCGATACACCGACATTTTTTGAACTGACAACCGCCAGAGTAAATGACTGCAAGGCCGTGCAGAACCTACCGATCATGCCTGGTGTTAGCTGCGTTTTTGAGCCTATGACGACTGCAGCTGGTACTGCGAAGTGACGAATCAGGGCACCTGGTTCGTGGGGAGAATGAAAAGCTCTGCAGTCCATGAAGTCATTGAAGCGCGGGAAACCACGGAGGATTTCATTCTAGAATACCAGATTATCCGCCTCTCGTCAGATAAAGGCCAGAAAGCCTACCCAACAGACCTTCGCCGAGTTCGCATCCCTCATGAAGAAGACGGCAAGGTGCTGACATTCATCAGTAATGACCTGAGCAGGATAGCAGCAGAAATAGCAGCCTGTATTAATCCCGCTGGCAGATCGAGCTGTTTGTCAAATGGATTAAACAGAATCTGAAGGTTAAACGCTTTATTGGGCGAAGTGAAAATACAGTCAAAATCCCGGTATTGACCGCTATGATTGCCTGCCTGCTACTGCGTTTGGTTCAGCTCAACTATCCCGGCAGGTTATCTCTTCAACAGATAGCCCGGAGGATTAACCTGAACCTGATGACAAAACGATCGGTGGTTGATTTATTGAGCAATACGCCAGAGAAAAGCATAGCCCCTGCATTGATTGCTCAGGGCTTTCTGGAGCTTCAGAATGTTGAACCGGACAGTAGTGATTGTAAATATCAAAAATCCTATAAATCAAATTGAGGGAGTTTCCCTAAAAACTATTACTGAAAAAAGCGAACCACTGAAACATCCGGATCACGACTGGCGCCAGCCCCCCTTAGAGCCTGTATATACTCATCCCACATCGTTTCCTTCTTACGGCATAGTTCATAGAGGTAGCTCCAGTCATAAATACCGCTGTCATGGCCATCATCAAATATCAGCTTTATTGCGTACTGGCCAACCATTTCCACACCGGTGATGGCCACATTCAGCTTACCGGTCTGTAAGACAGGATTACCATGACCACGAACCTCTGCTGAAGGGCTTAATACCCTGAGAAACTCTGCCTCCAACTGAAATGATTCGTGGCCAAACTGAACTTCCAATAATCTGGAGCGTTTGTGAAGCTTAATGGCGGAAGGGATCGAGGTTGTCATTTCTGGCAGGGTACCCACTCATTAGTAAAAAGAGCAAGAAAGATGAGTGGTCAGCAAGGCGCTGACCACCTCAAAGCAGACTGTTAGAGGATATAGCGACTCAGGTCTTCATCCTGAACCAGTTCACCCAGGTGTTTATCCACATAGGCTGCATCAATCCTAAGCGGCGTACCATTCTGAGCAGAAGCCAGGTCAGCAGCACTGAAAGAGACTTCTTCCAGCAGGCGCTCCATAACGGTATGGAGACGACGGGCACCGATATTCTCAGTACGCTCATTAACCTGCCAGGAAACCTCGGCCAGACGACGAATGGCATCTTCGGTAAACTCGATATTGAGCGATTCCGTTGCCATCAACGCTTGGTATTGCTCCGTCAGAGAGGCATCAGGCTCCGTTAGAATGCGCATAAAGTCATCTGAAGAGAGCGCTTTCAGCTCCACACGGATAGGCAGACGACCCTGCAGCTCTGGAATCAGGTCTGAAGGCTTAGCCAGATGGAAAGCACCAGAAGCGATAAACAGGATGTGATCCGTTTTCACCATGCCGTATTTGGTGGAAACGGTACAACCTTCTATCAAAGGCAGCAGGTCTCGCTGAACCCCTTCACGCGACACATCAGCATTAGAGGCGCCAGATCGCTTTGCAACCTTGTCAATTTCATCAAGAAAGACAATACCGTTTTGCTCAACCGCCGTTACCGCCTTAGCCTTCAGCTCGTCTTCGTTGACTAGCTTGCCAGCTTCTTCTTCCTGAACCAGACGCATGGCATCTTTGACTTTCAGCTTCCGATTCTTGGACTTTCCGGTGTTCAGGTTAGAGAACATATTCTGAAGTTGGCTGGTCATTTCCTCCATTCCGGGAGGTGCCATAATCTCAACGCCCATGGCTGCTTCGCGGACATCAATTTCAATCTCTTTATCGTCTAGATCACCTTCACGCAACTTCTTGCGGAATACCTGACGGGTAGAGCTGTCCTGCGGCTGAGAGTCTTCACCAAAGGAGCGTGCCGGCGGAAGTAGCGCATCCAGAATTCGCTCTTCAGCAGCATCCAGAGCCCGATGACGAACGCGCTCCATTTCCATTTCACGAAGCATTTTGATCGCAGCATCCATCAAATCACGAACAATGGACTCAACGTCACGCCCAACATAACCGACTTCAGTAAATTTAGTGGCTTCAATCTTGATAAACGGTGCATTGGCCAGCTTGGCAAGGCGTCGGGCAATTTCAGTTTTACCAACACCAGTAGGGCCAATCATCAGGATATTTTTAGGGCTGATCTCATTACGCAGATCTTCATTCAACTGCATTCTGCGCCAGCGGTTACGAAGCGCTATTGCTACAGCACGCTTGGCTTCATCCTGACCAATAATGTGTTTGTCCAACTCATGAACAATTTCGCGGGGCGTCATATCTGACATATTGGAAACTCGTCTTAAATAGCAATGGCTTCAGGCAGCTGGAAGCTCTTCAATGACTTGATTTGAATTGGTGTAAACGCAGATATCTGCCGCAATACCCAGACTCTTTTCGACAATATCACGGGCACCCATTTCAGTATTTTGAAACAGTGCCTTCGCTGCCGACTGAGCATAAAATCCACCAGAGCCAATGGCCAGAATGCCATCCTCTGTCTCCATCACGTCACCATTACCGGTGATAATCAGGGAAGCGGTGGCATCAGCAACAATCAACATCGCTTCCAGCCTTTGCAGGGCTCTCTCGGTTCGCCACTCTTTAGCCAGCTCAACCGCTGACTTGGTCAGTCGTCCCTGATGCTTCTCCAGCTGAGCTTCGAAGCGCTCAAACAGGGTAAATGCATCAGCAGTGCCACCTGCAAATCCGGCAATGACCTTCCCGTGATAGAGTCGACGTACCTTGTGGGCATTGCCCTTGATGACGGCATCACCCAGCGAAACCTGGCCATCACCACCGATCACGACACTGCCGCCACGACGCACCGACAGAATAGTTGTGCCACGATACTGTTCCAAGGCTCGCTCCTTAAATAAAAAAACGGATAACAGAGCCTTATATTGGGGAGATGTATTTAATTATCAAGAGGGACTGAAGAGAAAGCTCCCCGGAACTGAGTTTTTCCTATTTCAGCTGTAAAAGCAGGCTATCAATATTCTGGCCAGCTAACACTTTCTGGGCACTCTGAAGCGAGGCCCGATCAGTGAATGGCCCCAACTGCACGCGATGCCAGGTTTCACCGCCCCCTACATTTACTCGCTCGACCTTGGGCGTCAAACCTTCCAGCAGCAATTGAGCCCTGAGTCGCTCAGCATCCTTTGAGCTGCGGAAAGAGCCAGCCTGTAACAAATACTTTTTAGGTTTGGTGCTTGTCGCTGGTAGAGCTGCGTTCTGCTCCTTTTTCTTCGGTTGTGTTTTAGCTGGAGCCGGGTCAGGGATAGAAACTGTCACCTCTGACTCAGGAAGCAGGGTATAAAAATCAAACACAGGCTGGTTATCTTTTTTCTGTTCATCCACAGATGCTGAAGCGACCTGTTCTGCCACCGTCCTGACATCTTTCGCAGAAGGCATTAGCCCTGCCAGAAAAGCCACAAACACACCAATCACAAGCCCTGCAAGCAACCAGACCCAATTAGGCATAGACACTGGTGTCGTTTTGCCGGCACTTTTCGACTTACTGGCTCCCCGCTTGGTACTGTTTGATCTGGATGTCATAATTCTCAACTTTTTGTGGTCAGTCTCTTTATATGTACTCTATTTGATAAAGATACCATTATCTCTGATAGGACTGATATAAGGTCAAGCACTGCTATTTGAATACGAGAGCGCTTCTATTGAGACGAATGGCCTTTTTCGATAGCATTCCCATCATTCAGTGCTCAGAACAACAGCCTACCCGCCTGACCTTAATTGAGAGAGTTTTCGCTGCAGCCTTGTTTGAGACAAGACATTATTTCAGCAGCCAATGATTCAACGCTCACCAAAAGCTTAAGGCAAGATGTATAACCGTTGTAATGCCCCTATATGAACTTCCGACTGTCAAAAGGCTCTTGTTACTGTAGAGTCTCCAGCGGACAGAAAGTATCAGATAATATGGGCACATGAGCTTACATTCTCCTCTCAGCCCAGACGGTTTAAAGGGTCTGAGAGGAACTAGTCGCTATATACCCGAGTTTAACCAAGGACTCATGCATGAATATTCTCAAGCTGCTTGAAGACAGAGTCGTCAAAGCGCTTATCGCTGCGGGAGCCCCAGAAGGCACCCCAGCCATGGTTCGTCCCAGCGCACGGGCGAATTTTGGTGATTATCAGTGCAACGCCGTAATGGCCGCTGCTAAAAATATGGGTATGAATCCACGGGAACTGGCTCAAAAAGTGATCGACAGCCTTGACCTTGATGGCGTAGCCAGCAAAGTTGAGCTTGCCGGCCCGGGCTTTATCAATATCCATCTCGCCCCTGAGTGGCTGGCCAGCAGCCTTTTCTCCGCAATCAAAGACCCTCGTGCCGGTGTTGCCGAAACGGATAGTAAACAGACGGTTGTCGTTGATTATTCAGCACCGAACGTTGCCAAGGAAATGCATGTTGGCCACCTGCGCTCCACCATAATTGGAGATTCAACGGCAAGAACGCTCGAATTTCTTGGGCACAAAGTGATCCGTCAGAATCACCTGGGCGACTGGGGAACCCAGTTCGGCATGCTGATTGCCCACCTGGAAGAACTGGAAAAAGAAAGCCAGGAAGCCATGAGCATGGAGCTCTCCGATCTGGAAACCTTCTATCGGGAAGCCAAAAAGCATTTTGATGACAACCCCGACTTTGCAACCAGAGCCAGGAGCTATGTGGTTCGCCTTCAGGCAGGCGATGAGTATTGCCATAAGCTATGGAAAAAGCTGGTAGACATCACTCTGTCACACAATCAGGACACCTATGACCGTCTGAATGTTTCACTGACAGCCACTGATGTTATGGGCGAAAGCGCTTACAATGACAGCCTGCCTGTCATCATTAAACTGCTTGATGAGAAAGGACTGCTAAGTGAAGACAACGGTGCAAAAGTTGTCTTTCTGGATGAGTTCAAAAACAAAGATGGCGACCCAATGGGCGTCATCGTTGAAAAGTCCGGCGGGGGCTTCCTCTACACCACGACCGATCTGGCAGCCATTCGTCACCGCTGCCACACCCTGAATGCGGATCGCGTTCTCTATTATGTGGATGCACGTCAGGGACAGCACTTCGAGCAGGTATTTACTATTGCCCGCAAGGCCGGGTTTGCTTCTGACCATGTATCTCTGGAACACCACGCCTTTGGCATGATGCTGGGTAAAGACGGTAAACCATTCAAAACCCGTGCTGGCACCACCATTAAACTGGCAGACCTTCTGGATGAGGCCGAAGAGAGAGCTGCAGCCGTGATTGCCAGCAAGTCTGGCGACCTTTCTGAAGAACAGAAGGTTAACGTTATCCGCTCCGTTGCCATCGGCTCAGTAAAGTATGCCGACCTGTCCAAAAACAGAACCAGTGACTATGTCTTTGACTGGGATAATATGCTGGCGTTTGAGGGTAATACTGCCCCCTATCTGCTCTATGCATACACCCGGATTATGAGCATCTTCCGCAGGGCAGGTGTCAGTGAGTCCGACCTCACGGGTGACATTCTGATCGAAAACGAGGCCGAGCGAGAGCTGGCTCTTCAGCTCTGCCGCTTCAGCGAAACCATTGAGTCCGTTGCCAGAGAAGGCCTGCCACACCAGCTGTGCGCTTATCTCTATGAAATCTCCGGCGCCTTTATGAAATTCTATGAAGCCTGCCCGGTGAACAAGGAAGGTGTTTCTGAAGAGCTGCGCAACAGCCGCCTGCAGATCTGCGCCCTGACCGCTAGAACTCTGAAGCTGGGTCTTGGCCTGCTGGGTATTGAAACTGTCGAGCAGATGTAGTGCAAAACAAAAAGGCTGGTGTAAAAACCGGCCTTTGATGTAATCACGAAGACTCCAAGACACGAAGCAAGCAAGTTTACTTAAAACTTCCTGCTTCAGTATCTATTATTTGCTGCAGCTATTGCAGTCCAGAACTACACCTCCAACATAAACGTCACTGGACCATCATTAAGCAGGGAGACTTTCATATCCGCCCCAAAACGGCCGGTAGCCACCTCTTGATGAAGCTCTTGAGCCTGCTCAACAAAGTAGTTATAAAGCCTTTCCCCTTGTTCAGGAGATGCTCCGGAGCTGAAGCTGGGTCGTAATCCTTTGCGGGTATCGGCAACCAGGGTGAATTGGGAAACGATTAACAGCCCGCCCCCCACATCTTGCAACCCAAGATTCATCTTGCCTTGTTCATCGCTGAAAATGCGATACTTCAGCACTTTATCAAGCAGTTTATCTGCCAGAGCCGAATCATCCCCTTTTTCAACTCCCAGCAGCAGAAGAATGCCAGGGCCAATTTCACCAACGATTTCTCCGTTTACCACAACACGGGCATGCTTTACACGCTGAATTAGACCTTTCATCTATACATCTCGAATTATTTTCAAATAAAGTGATGCGTTGCGAAAGCCTTTTATGGAACCAGTCTTCGTGCAAAGTCATCGGTTGCTCTAACCAATGCATCAACAATGCCTGGCTCACAGGAGGCATGACCAGCATCACGAATAATCTGCAGATCCGCTTTCGGCCAGTGATCCGCCAAAGCCTGTGCGTTATCAAGCGGGCAGATCATGTCGTAACGCCCATGCACAATAACCCCGGGAATTGCTGAAATCAGATTCATTTTGTCAATAATCTGATTAGGCTGAATAAACGACTTATTCCTGAAATAATGACACTCGATCCGGGACAGAGATAGCGCCAGATGTGGATCAGCAAAATGGTCTACCAACTCATGGTTAGGCCTTAACGTAGCCGTATTCCCCTCCCACAAAGACCAATGCTTGGCAGCATTCATTCTTGCCAGTTCATTGTTTCCGAACAGCCGATGGTAATAAGCCTCCAGCAGATCCCCCCTTTCACTCTCAGGAATCAGCTCCAGAAAATGCGCCCAGTGGTCCGGGAATACCCTGCTGGCTCCATCTTTATAAAGCCAGTCAAGATCCTGTTGCCGAGAGAGAAAAATACCTCTGACTATCAGCCCAAACACCTGCTTTGGATGAGCCTGAGCATAAAGCAGAGAGAGTGTTGAACCCCAGGATCCACCAAATACTAACCACTTATCAACCCCCAGAGTTGTTCGAATTGACTCAATATCTGCAATCAGCAGGGCAGTGTTATTCTGCTCCAGCTCTGCATGAGGTTTGGATCGACCACATCCTCGCTGATCAAAGAGAATAATTCGGTATTTTTCCGGGTCAAAGAAACAACGATCCCGTTCAGTACAGCCAGCACCAGGACCACCATGAATAAATAGCACCGGTATACCATCCTGAGAGCCACACTCTTCAATGTATATCTCATGAATGTCATCAACTTGCAGGTGCCGGGTAGCGTAGGGTTTGATGGCAGGATACAGAGTGCGCATGGAAAATCCTTTCAGGAAACTTTCATAAAGTCAGCAGAATTATGCCTTACCTTAACCTTAAACGATTGTTGCAGCAAAGCGCTTATCCTTTCTCAGAAAGTCATGATTGGAACCAATTCAGGCAGAACCTGTCTCAGGCTTATCAGGCGTAGTCGCCTCTATACATTATCAGTCACCAACTTTAGCTCCTGATAAGAAACCACCTATTAGTGATACTCGCTGATAGCCTGCTGTATAGCGCTGAAAAGGGTAATGAGCAGAACAATATGAAACATCAGCTAAGAAGAGCAATTAAAGCAACGTCGATCGTTTTAACCAGTGTAATGACTATAGAAGCATTTGCTTTTCAATATTTCTCTTCTGCAGATCAAATGACGGTTCAGCAATGGATAAATGAAGCGGGATTTGAAACGTACTCAGTCAATAATCATGCAACTCCACAGCAAGATCGGTGGCTATACACTCAGCTCATTTTACAGGCTCTGCATAGATCTCGCCCCGAACAGTTTTATCGCTATCTGTCGAAACTGGTTATTACTGCCACCCAAACCGGTAACGATGAACTTTCTCGACTGCTTCGACCGATATTTAATTTAAATAAAATACAGGAAAGGGTATTCGAAACATTTGTCCTGGAGCAAAATGAAATCGATCTGGCTTATTGGCTAAGCCATTACATTGGTCTTGAAAAACGCCTTACCAATGATAAAGACTTTTATTCAAACCTGTTTGAACTATTAACCAGAAAGGTCATTCACAGCACCCAGCTCTGTCCTGAGATGTTAATCCTGGAGCATTTCAAGAGTATAAAAGAGAAACGGCATATCATTCTTCAATGCATAGCCCAATCGGTAAATCAGCATATTATTGATATTGATATTAGCTATAACCGGGTAACCACCTCAAAAATATTGAGCCCAGAGCCCATAAGTACGAACCTGTTATTGCCGCCATCAACGGTTTTAGAGAATAGTGAATACCATCTTTCAACGACTCTGGGCTTCTATGACAACCCAAAACTCAAGCCGGTTATCTTGCTCACATCACCACTAGAGAATAGCTTCCTAGTATCTACCAATAAAAGATTCAGCAAAAAAACAAAAAGACTTCCTGTTTCGCCTCTCACAAAGTCCGACATTAAAAAAATCAGGGAGAGTTACAATGCCAACAAACCTTCACGGAGTGAGCATAAGAGAGACAAACACTTAACATCCTGGAAGCCTGGCAGCCCCCACTGGCTGGAAGCCTGGTTTACCTCGCCCGGTTATTCTATTGCCTTATTCCTTGGCCTTGGAGTAGTTGTTACGCTTTTGACAGTCTACACACCATATCCGGGGAATCCCTGGATGTGAGAGAAGTTATACCACTTCCGCTTTCTAACCATGAGAGCGAGCAAGCTATTTTTGGCTACTGGACAAGACGAAGCGACGAATCATAGCCGTAGCTATGGCGAGGTGCTTCAACGCAGGCCAGTAGTTCAAAATGGCTGCGCAGCCAATAGTTAAAAGGTGGAAATGGTATAGGCACCCCACTCAACAATCGAGTGGGGTATATGAATGCTTAGATTTACTCGCTAAGCATTACTTGGAACGACTGGCACGCTTCCGCTCGTGTTCTTTCAGGAACTTCTTGCGAATACGAATAAAGTTTGGCGTCACCTCAACCAGTTCATCATCATCAATGAACTCCAGAGCCTGTTCCAGAGAATGACGAATCGGCGGAGTCAGAATGATGTTCTCATCAGTACCCGCTGCACGAACGTTGGTCAACTGCTTGGCTTTGGTTGGGTTTACCGTCAGGTCATTATCACGGCTGTGCAACCCGATAATCTGGCCTTCATAAACATCAACGTTAGGGTTGATGAACAAACGGCCACGCTCCTGCAGGGTAAACAGGGAGTAGGCCAGTACCTTACCATTAGCCATGGAGATCATCGCACCGTTATTACGCTGACCAACCTCACCGCCTTTTACCTCACCATAATGGTCAAAGATAGAGGTCAGAATACCGCTACCGGAGGTGAGTGTCAGAAACTGTGAACGAAAACCAATCAGACCACGAGCAGGCATGATAAAATCAAGGCGTACACGCCCCTTACCGTCTGGTACCATATCCTTCAATTCGGCACGACGCTGGCCCAGCTCTTCCATTACAGAGCCCTGGTGTGGTTCTTCAATATCCACCACCACATGCTCGAATGGCTCCTGCTTAACACCATCAATTTCCTTCACCACAACCTGAGGGCGGGAAACAGCCAGCTCAAAGCCTTCGCGACGCATGGTTTCAATCAATACCGACAGGTGAAGTTCACCACGACCGGAAACCTTGAATTTATCTGCATCGTCACCGGGCTCAACACGCAGTGCAACGTTGTGGATCAGCTCACGATCAAGACGCTCACGGATATTTCGGGAAGTTACAAACTTACCGTCCTGACCAGCAAACGGAGAATCATTCACCTGGAAAGTCATGCTGACCGTTGGCTCATCCACCGTCAGCGGAGGCAACATTTCCGGACGCTCAGGATCACACAACGTGTCAGAAATATTCAGCTGATCGATACCGGTAATGCAGACAATGTCACCAGCACGGGCTTCTTCAACTTCAACACGCTCCAGACCCAGATGGCCCATAACCTTCTGGATTTTAGTCTTGCGCTGTTTATTTTCCATATCCACCAGCACGATCTGCTGGCCCGGTTTCAGCGTACCCCGGGAGATACGACCGATACCGATAACACCGAAATAGCTGTTGTAATCCAGAGCACTGATCTGCATCTGGAAAGGACCATCAACATCCACGGAAGGTGCAGGCACACGCTCAGTGATCATTTCAAACAGCGGAGTCATATCTTCTGCCAGGTCATCAGGATCGTGACCGGCAACACCATTCAGGGCTGATGCATAAATAACCGGGAAGTCCAGCTGCTCATCAGTGGCACCCAGACGATCAAAGAGATCAAATACCTGATCCATAACCCAGTCAGGACGGGCACCCGGACGGTCAACCTTGTTGATAACAACAATAGGATTCAGGCCCTGTTCAAATGCCTTCTGGGTAACGAAGCGAGTCTGTGGCATCGGTCCATCAACCGCATCCACCAGCAGCAGAACCGAATCAACCATAGAGAGTACTCGCTCAACTTCACCACCGAAGTCAGCGTGTCCCGGAGTATCAACGATGTTGATATGAAAATCGCGCCACTCAATCGCGGTATTCTTGGCCAGGATGGTAATACCACGCTCTTTTTCCTGGTCATTGGAGTCCATGATACGCTCAGCGCCCTGGTCCTTCCGGCCCAGTGTACCTGACTGCTGCAGCAGCTTATCCACAAGCGTGGTCTTGCCGTGGTCGACGTGGGCAATAATGGCGATGTTCCGCAGTTTTTCGATCACTGTGTCATTCTCTCAATTTATCCACCTGCGACGAAAACGGACACCGTTTTCGATACCTGTCAGAAATCCAGGGGGATTTGATCTATTTATCGGGGGCTATTAGCCACAGACTAGCCTAAAGCCATACGTTTCGGGGGAGATGATGGCTTTTCAACTAACCGCTGTTTCTACAAAAAGGGCGCAATATTACCCCATCCCGACCAAAACCCCTACGCCATAATGCACTAACAAGCCAACTTTTTTCCGCAACCAAATAAGCAAACCTGCTATTTTTCCTGAAACACTTCCGCAAAAGCTCCGTAAAAAGGCTTTTTAAATGGCTGATTTCGCTGTTATCCTCGCGGGTTCATTTTTATTTTTTATGAAAATGCCGCCAGAACGTTCTTCCCAACCAAACCATTAAAGGGAAGCGGCACTTATGCTCATGGCAATTTTATGTCCAGAGCCGGAAAATGATCCTATACCATGTCAGAACAGAACCCTAATGCTGGCAGTCTGCAGATTTACCTTCGACTGCTGACTTATGTAAGACCCTATGCGGGCTATTTTGCCCTTAGCCTCCTTGGCTTGGCCATCTTCGCCCTGACCCAGCCCGCCTTTGCCAAGCTTCTTGAATACTTCGTTCAGGCACTGGAAGGTGAAGAGGCCACCCTGCTGCAGAACTGGGAATGGCTTTCCAGCTCAGGCATTTCATCACTCTGGCTGATCCCGGCACTTATGGTCATTATCGCCATCGTTCGAGGTATTGGCTCCTATCTCGGTAACTACTATATCTCAAAGGTCGCAAACTTTGTTATCCACGACCTGAGAACCGAGATGTTTGAACGAATGGTCAACCTGCCCAATGTATTCTTTGATAACAACAATTCCGGCCACCTGATTGCCCGTATCACCTATAACGTCAGTCTGGTAACCTCTGCGGCTACCGACGCTATCCGTGTTGCCGTCCGGGAAGGATTGACCGTGGTATTCCTGCTCGGTTTCCTGTTTTACACCAACTGGCAGATGACACTGATATTTATAGCCGCACTGCCAGTCATCGCCATGGTGGTTTCCTATGCCAGCAAGCGGTTTCGCCGGATCAGCAGAAACATTCAAAACTCCATGGGTGACCTGACCCATGTGACGTCTGAAACCATCAATGGCTATCGGGAAGTCAGGGGCTTTGGCGGGGAAGATTATGAGTGTGGCCGCTTCACAGCATCCAGTGCAGCCAATACCCGCCAGAACCTTAAGCTGGCCAAAGCGGGCTCCGTCCACACACCGGTTCTTCAGTTCATTGTTTCGATAGCCCTCGCCCTTCTACTGTTTATGGTGCTGTTTGTCAAAGGCGACTCAACTACGGCGACTCTGGTTGGTTATGTGACGGCAGCAGCCCTATTGCCAAAGCCCATACGCCAGCTAAGCGAAGTAAATGCCAACATCCAGAAAGGTATTGCTGCAGCGGAAAGCATTTTCGAAATGGTGGATGAAATACCAGAAGCTAATAATGGCCAATATACCTGTGACCGGGTAACCGGATGTGTTGAATTCAAGCAGGTTGGCTTTACCTATTCTGGCGCTGAATCACCCGCGCTGAAAGACATCAACTTTACCATTCAGCCCGGGCAGACCTCCGCGCTGGTTGGTCGATCTGGTTCAGGAAAAAGTACGCTGGCCAACCTTGTCCCCAGATTTTATAACCATACCGAAGGCGACATACTCATTGACGGCGTGCCCCTGAATGACTTTGAGTTGAGAAACCTTCGCAGCCATATTGCCCTGGTCAGTCAGAACATTACGCTGTTCAATGATACCGTCGCCCGAAATATTGCTTATGGCGCTCTTGGTGATACCGCAGAAGAGGAAGATATTCGTCTGGCCGCAGAAGCTGCTCATGCCACAGAATTCATCAAAGACATGTCTGATGGCATTCATACCATTGTTGGCGAAGATGGCGTTCTTCTCTCAGGCGGACAGCGTCAGCGTCTGGCCATTGCCCGTGCAGTTCTGAAAGATGCTCCAATCCTGATCCTGGATGAGGCAACGTCAGCACTGGATACGGAATCCGAGCGCCATATCCAGGCAGCGCTGGATGATATTATGAAAGGCCGTACCACTCTGGTCATCGCCCACCGCCTCTCCACCATTGAAAATGCAGACTGCATTCTCGTGATGGAACATGGACGAATTATTGAGCGGGGCAGCCACTCAGAACTGCTGGCTAAAGGTGAGCATTACGCCAAACTTCACAAAATGCAGTTTCAGGATGAAGCACCGGTAACCGTGGAGCAGGTACCTGCCTGAGTAATCCACCACTCAAGAGTTAAGCAACAAATCACGTGCCATAACTGGCCAATCTGTGAATAATGTCCTTAGGAGAAAATAACTAAGGACATTTTCGTGCAGGCTCCAAAGAAAAGGCTTTTCTTCTTTGCCCTTGGTGCAGGGGTGATCATCTTTATTCTGGCACTTGCCAACCGGCAATCCCCCCCGCTTAACCCTGCATCCGATCGGGCCGTTCCTGTTCAGGCCAGAGCCATTAAACAGAAGGCGATCGCACCTCTTATATCTGGCTTTGGTCGTGTACAGCCCAAAGTGGAATGGAAAGCCGTAGCAGAGACCAGTGGAAAGATCATTTACCGTCATCCCGACCTGGAAAAAGGCAGAGTCCTCAAGGCCGGTGCAACCCTGCTGAAAATCGACCCTCTTGATTATGAGTTACAACTCGCCAGAGCTCAGGCCGAGTTGAACTCCAGCAAAGCTCAACTGGCCAGACTGAACCTTGAAGAACAAAACCTGAAAGCATCACTGGACATTGAGGACAAACGACGTTCACTGATTGAAAAAGAGCTGGCTCGCAAAGAGAATCTTCTCAATAAAAATGTGATTTCCAAATCCGATGTCGATCAGCAGCGGCTCAACTTTCTCTCTCAGCAAAGCCAGGTACTTAATCTGAAAAACCAGCTGGCACTGATTCCGGATAATCGCAGTACCAGTGAAGCCCAGGTCAAAGTGAATGAATCCAGGCTGGAGGAAGCCAGACGCCAGCTCAGTAAAACAACCATTACCCTGCCATTGACTGCCCGGGTTGCCAGTGTGGATTTCGAAGTGGGCGAAGCGGTAAATCCTCAACAACAACTGGCACTGCTTTACGGCATCAGCCAGATGGAAGTTGAAGCCCAGGTACCGTTACACGACATTAAAACCCTGCTGAATACCATTACCTTTGATTCCGGCAACCCTACTGACTACTCGAGAATCCGGCCGGACCAGTTCAACCTGAAAGCCAGAGTGCTTATCAGCAGCGGTAACTACCGGTCAGAGCGTGAAGCCCGTGTGGTCAGAATCAGTGAAACCATTGACCCGAACCAAGGAACGGTTGGCGTTATTCTCGAGATCGATCAGGATTTACGGACAATGGTCAACAGCAACCAGGTCCCTCTGTCAAACGGCCTGTTTGTGGAAGCCATGATTGAAGGGCTGGAAAAGCCTCAACTGCTGGTACCCGAGGCGGCACTGCATGGTAATACGCTCTATCGAATCAATGAACAGCAAGCCCTGAACAAAGTGGATATTCAAGTCCTGTTCCGCAGGGATGGCCTTGCTGCCATTGATGGGCCTGTTCAACAGGGCGACATGATAGTCATGACTGACCTGATCCCAGCCATTGACGGCATGAAGCTCAAACGGGTTGAGAATCATTCAGAAGAGAAAGGCCAAACAGCGGAGGCCAACCAGTGATCCGCTATTTTCTCAAACACCCAACGGCGGCCAACTTGATGATGGCCGCGCTGCTGATTGCCGGTTTTTTATCTCTGCCAGAGATTAAACGAGAAACCTTTCCGGAATTTTCACCCAGCTATATTTCCGCCACCGTTGCATACCCTGGAGCAACACCGGAAGAAGTGGAAGAAAGCCTCTGCCTGCGAATGGAAGATGCCATTGATGGCCTGAGTCACATAGAAGAATCCAAATGCCAGGCGCTGGAAGGCAGCGCCTCAATGAATATCAAGCTAGATAAAAGTGCCGATATTGGCCGGATGCTGGTTGATGTACAAACCCAGATTAATGCCATCAATGATTTTCCAAGCGAAATCGAGTCCCCGGTCGTTCAGGAGCTGGACTGGAATGAGCGGGTTGTGGATGTGGCCATCACGGCGGATACCAGCCTTCCTGACCTGAAAGCCTATGCGGAAGATGTAAAAAAAAGAATGAAAGTGGACGCAGGGCTGCAGCTGGTAGCACTGCATAACTTCTCCGACCACCAGCTAAAGGTAGAGCTCAGGGAGTCCAGTTTGCGGCAGCTGGGCCTGACGGTCAGTGATATCGCCAGCAAACTGGCCCGGCAGAACATCAAACTGCCCAGCGGTAATATTGAAACCCGGGACAAAAACCTGCTGATTCGATTCGATGAACGCAAAGTCACCCCTGAAACACTGGGCCAAACCATTATTGCATCGTCGTCTTCTGGCGGTGTGATACGCCTTGCGGATATTGCCACGATCACGGACCGATTTGAGCTGGATGAAAACCGCATCCAGTTTAATGGTCAGCCAGCAGCCATATTGACCATCAGCAAAAACAAGGCGGATGATGCCCTGCGGGTAAAGAGTGTGGTTGAGAATTTTGTTCAACAGGAGCAGGCCCGAGCACCCGATGGCATTACCCTGACCATGACCAATGATCTCTCCTCAGTACTCTGGGATCGCCTGACCATGATGGTGCGTAATGGCTGGCAGGGTATTCTGCTGGTCTTTGGGGTGATGTGGCTATTTTTCTCGTTGCGCTACTCCTTCTGGGTCGCCGCTGGCCTACCCGTGGCATTCCTGGGCAGTATTATGCTTATGGCGCAACTGGGCCTCTCTATCAACATCATCTCTCTGGTCGCTCTGCTGATGGCCATCGGGATTATGATGGATGACGCCATTGTAATTTCTGAGTCCATTGCCGCTCATTTGGATCGGGGAATGGAAGTGGATGATGCCGTATTGGCTGGCGTGACAAAGGTACTGCCCGGTGTTGTATCCTCCTACCTGACTACTATCTGTATCTTCGGCAGCCTGTTGTTTCTGGAAGGACAGATGGGCTCGGTATTAAAAGTCATTCCTCAGGTATTGATTCTGGTACTGACACTGAGCCTGATTGAAGCGTTTCTGATTCTGCCCCATCATCTGGCTCACTCTCTGCACCGAAGCGCGCTGAAACATAACAAAGAACGCCCAGTGCTTGCCTTTAAACAACGGTTTCTTGAGCAGTTTGAACAGTTCAGAACCGGCAGGCTGGTCAATATGGTCACCAAGGTGATTGAGTGGCGCTACCTGTTTATGGGCAGTGTGCTATCTCTGCTATTGATCTCTATCTCCCTGATCACCAGCGGGGCTATCTATTTCATTGGTTTTCCGGAAGTGGATGGTGATCAGGCCGAGGTCAGAATCATTCTCCCTCCGGGCGCAACGCTGCAGCAAACCGCATCCATAGTAGAAACAGTGGTTGCCAGTGCTGAAAAGCTCAACCGTCAGCTTTCCGAAGAAAAAGAGGATGGACACCCACTGGTAGAAAACATCACGGAACGATACAACTTCAACCCCGATGCCAGTGAGAAAGGCCCACACATTGCCACCGTAAAAGTTGATCTACGCTCCGCAGAATCCAGAAATACCCTACTGGATGACTTTCTGGACGCCTGGCGGGAAGATGTTGGCGAGCTACCCGGCCCCATTGCCATGAGCTTTACCATGGGTTCCATTGGCCCTTCCGGAAGAGCCATTGAAGTGCGTGCAAAGCATCAGGACCTGGAAACCCTGAAAGCGGCATCCCTGGATATTCAATCTTTCCTGGGAAACTTCGACGGTGTCAGCAATCTAATGGATGACATGCGTCGTGGAAAAGAGGAAGTGGTGATCAAACTCCGCCCGGGGGCAGAAAGCTTTGGTATTGATGGCCAGCTGATTGCCGGCCAGCTCCGTGCTGCCTATTTTGGCCAGACGGCAGATGAAATACAGGTCGGCTCTGAAAACTTGGAAATACAGGTGCAGCTTGACAGCCAGGACATTAACCAGCTGGATGACCTGATCAATCTGCCCATTATCCTGCCTGATGGCAGTCAGGTTCCTCTGGCAACCATCACAACACTGACCTATGAACGCAATTTTGTCCGTATTCAGCGAATCAATGGCCTGCGAACACTGACCATTACCGGAGATATCGATCAGAAAAAGGCCAGTGCCAGTCAGATTAATCGAAAGCTGCGACAGGAACTCTTGCCAGAACTGAAACAACACTACCTGGGTATTCGTTTTGGTTTTGAAGGCGAAGTTAAAGAGAATGCCAAAACCAGCAACTCCATGAGCAAAGGATTTATTCTCGGACTCTTTGGTATCTTCGCCATTCTGAGTTTCCAGTTCCGCAGCTACTTCGAACCCTTTGTGGTAATGCTGGCCATTCCACTGGCGCTGGTCGGCGTGATCTGGGGACACTTCCTGCTGGGGTATTCACTGAGTATGCCGAGCATTATGGGCTTTGTCTCTCTGGCGGGTATTGTCGTCAACGACTCAATCTTGCTGGTGCAATATATCCGACATCATATTGATGCAGGAGAAACCGTCCACAAGGCAGCAATACTTGCCAGCCGAGATCGCTTCCGGGCGGTCTTTCTCACATCGGTGACAACCGCTGTCGGTCTGTTACCGCTATTACTGGAACGCAGCCTGCAAGCTCAGGTGGTTCAGCCACTGGTGATTTCCATTGTCTTTGGCATATTTGCGTCCACATTGATGGTACTGTTTGTGATTCCTACGGCCTATGCCATTCTTGCTGACTTTGGACTGGTAAAAGCCAAAGAGAGCGCTGAAGCCATTCTCTAAACATCTCTCCTCAGTGCAGATTTGGAGATCTGACTATTCTGATGAATGCATTACGTATTCATCGGAGCAAAGCATGCCTCAAATACCCTATAAAACAGCTCTGGTAACCGGTGCATACAGTGGCATAGGCTTGAGTGTTGTAAAGGCATTAACCGAACAGGGGATTACTGTTTATGCGCTGGCAAGGAGGGCTGATCGACTCAACAGCCTTGCCAAACAAACCGGCGCAATACCAATGGTACTTGATATCTGCGATACCGATGAGCTCTATCAGCAGCTGACAGGGCTCGATGTCGATATCCTGGTCAGTAATGCCGGGTTGGGAGTTGGCAGCACGCCGCTTCATAAAGCATCCCGGGAAGAGGTGACGACAGCAATGAATACCAACCTGCTGGCAGCCATGCACCTGATCAATATTATTGCTCCAGGTATGGTGGCTCGCAGTAAAGGACATATCATCCATCTAGGTTCTATTGCCGGGCTCTATCCGTTATTTTCATCCGTCTATGGTGCCAGCAAGGGCGGCATTCATATGATGTGCCAGAACCTCAGGCTGGAACTAAAGGCGACGCCTATCCGCTGTACCGAGATCTGCCCTGGCAGAGTGGAAACGGAGTTCTTTGAAAAGCATACAAAGCCCCTGAGGTGGTTCAGAAAATTATGACAGAGATTACTCTGCTGAAAGCTGAAGATATTGCTGATGCGGTTCTTTATGCCCTTTCAGCCCCCCTTCGCGTCAATATCGGATTGATTGTGTTGCCCCCAACCGAGCAAATACCGGGGGGACTGGTTAGCCCCCCCCCTGAAGCTCTCCGCTACATTTCTTTTTTGAACCAATAAAATGTATCAGCTAACTATTCACCCTATGAACAAAAAAGGTCAACATTCAATTTCTGGCTATATTCTTGATTAAAGCAATAGTGTCACAAACCGAAAAAACAAATGTCACTCTGGATATCTTACCTGTATGAAAAACATTATTGCTGAATACAAAAAGTTTGCGCTCAAGGGTAATGTAATTGATATGGCCATCGGTATCGTGGTCGGTGGTGCATTTGCAACCATCACATCAAGCCTCGTCAGCAATGTCATTGCACCTGTTTTTGGACTGCTGACCAGTGGTGTCGATCTGGCAGACCTGTTTCTGGTACTCAAGGAAGGCAGTGAAGGTTCTCCTTATGTCACCCTTCAGGATGCCAATCAGGATGGTGCTGTCACCTTAAGCTATGGGCTGCTGCTGAACAGCATTATCAGTTTCCTTATCGTTTCCTGGTTCGCCTTTCTGATAGTTAAAGGTATAAACCACCTCCGCCAGGATGAAGAAAAAGTAGAAGAAGTGAAGGAAGAGCAGAAAACCAAACAATGTGATCATTGCTTTAGCCAGGTTCATAAAGCAGCAACGCGATGTGCTTTTTGTACTTCCCCACTGAACATTGACGACGTTTGAGTTTTATAGATCAACCATAAAAGAAAATCTTCTAAAAGGTCTGCGCTTACACGTCTCTCGTCACTTAACCTCTAAAAACCATCTATGTTAAAATGCCATGTACACCATGAAACAGCCGTACTCTTTTGCAGGTAAGGTTGACAGAAATCAGGCATAATACCTCCGGTTTTCGAGGTACCTAAAAGCAACTCAGTCCTCCCCAGATAATACCTACCTACCGACTGACCTGAAGGGTGTTTATTATACGACTGTAGCATGGTACAAAACTGTCATTACACTGACTGGACATCATTGATGAAACTGACTATTCCCCGTTTTGATCTGGCCAAAGTCCTGGTTATAGGAGATATCATGCTGGATCGATACTGGCATGGTGCTACCTCCCGGATTTCACCGGAAGCTCCGGTACCGGTAGTCAAAGTAGGGCAGATAGAAGATCGCCCTGGCGGGGCAGGCAATGTTGCACTTAACATTGCAACGCTGGGTGCGCCAGCCTGGGTTATTGGTGCTACCGGTGATGATGAAGCTGCAGATGCACTTCAAACCCGTCTGGAGGCTGCTGGAATCTATTGCAGCTTCGCCCGGATTCCCGACGTGCCAACCATCACTAAATTACGGGTTATTTCTCAGCACCAGCAATTAATTCGCCTTGACCATGAAGAAGCCTTTGATGGTCTGAGCCCTGATGTTATTGAAGAGAAAGCAGCACAGCTGATCCAGAACCTGGGCGCTATTGTACTTTCAGATTACGGAAAAGGTACGCTTCAGGGTTGCCAGCAGCTGATTCGTCTTGCACGGTCTCACAATATCCCGGTTCTTGTTGACCCAAAAGGCACCAGCTTCGAAAAGTATCGCGGCGCCACAGTAATCACTCCCAATCTAAAAGAGTTCGAAACCATTGTTGGTCCCTGCCGCAGTGAGGAAGAACTGGTTAGCAAGGGTCAGCAACTGTTAAAAGACCTGGAGCTGGGTGCACTGCTTATTACTCGCAGTGAACATGGCATGACACTGATTCGTCAAAATGAACCTGAAGTCCATTTTCCAGCCAGAGCCAGAGAAGTATTTGATGTCACTGGCGCTGGGGATACCGTCATTTCCGTCCTTGCCGCCTCATTGGCAGCTGGTTGCGGGATGCCTCAAGCTGCAGGTCTAGCCAATATTGCTGCGGGCATTGTTGTTGCAAAATTAGGTACAGCCAGTGTTTCCATGCCGGAGCTGAGGCGCGAAGTTAATCGCGAGCTTGGTGCTGAGCGTGGCGCAGTTTCTCCGGAACAATTGATGGTTGCTGTTGAAGATGCCCGTGCACACGGCGAAAAGATCGTATTCACCAATGGCTGCTTTGACATTCTCCACGCTGGCCATGTGGGCTACCTTGAACAGGCTCGTAAGCAGGGTGACAGGCTCGTTCTTGCGATCAATGGCGATGAATCGGTGACTCGACTGAAAGGGGAAGGTCGCCCGATCAATCCGGTTGACCGTCGAATGGCCGTATTGGCTGGTCTGGAAGCTGTTGACTGGGTCGTCAGTTTTGACGAAAACACACCAGAAGACCTGATTCGAGCTATTAAGCCAGATGTTCTGGTCAAAGGTGGCGACTACTCACTGGATCAAGTCGTTGGTGCGCCTATTGTTCACGAATACGGTGGTGAAGTAAAAGTACTGGCCTTCCTGGACAACTGCTCAACGACAGCCATTGTGGATAAAATCCGCGATGAAAAGGAAGCACAGCCCGCCTGATTATCACGCCCCTTTTTGAAGGCCTGCTACATCTCGTTATGCAGGCCCTCCTCTCTTCTACTATCTTAGGGGGCGTTACCATTCAAACAAAAAGTACACATTAATTGGACTTGGCAAGGGTCGATATATCTATCAACCCTTGCTTGAGATATTACCCGTGCCGGCACGATGGATCGCTTCCCTGATTTTGATGGGAACAACATTATCAACTTATGGACTTCAAGCAGATCAATACTGTTTGGATAATCAGCTCTCCAGCGTATACTCTGCCGTCGCAAGTAATGTCGGTATAGGTATTACCATTGAGAGAAATGAGAAAACCGTTTTTCCTGTCAATGGAAAAACCATGAGTTTGAAGCGTGGTCAGAAGTGGTGTCGTAATATCAAGCCGGAAGAACAGCTGATCATTCACGAATCCCGCTTCTTTAAAAAATGGAGTTTCAGAAAAGCCTTCCCAACCTCATTATTAGAAGGAATTCGTGTTGAGTTTGGCAAATCCGGGCGAATCAGCGAACTCTATGGAATCAATCTTGCTCAGGATTTTGATGCTACCGACCAGTTTCCACAACCATCTCAATGGATGACTGAACTCTATAAAAATAGTGATACGCCTCTTAATCAAATCTGTATTCCGGGCACGCATGACAGTGGCAGCTACGACATTACGACTTTCTCAGAAGAAGATCCTCACATGTGGGAAAGCTTGAAGAAACTGTTTGACTATTATGCTGAGAGCTATTTATTCACGCCATTTAAAGAACTGGTTCGGTGGTGGGCAGTCACCCAAGGGCTAAACACTTATCAGCAATTATCCGCAGGTATTCGCTATCTCGATATACGCCCCAGAAAAATAAACGGCCAGCTGGTAACCGTTCATGGGCTTGTGGGGGCATCAATTGCTGACATCATCATTGATATCAGACGGTTTCTAAATGAAAATCCGAAGGAAATCATTATTTTTCATATCCATGAACCGTTTGGAATGACTCAGGCTGATATCAATGAGTTATTTCAGGTTTTGTATGAAAATTTTGGCAGCGGTATTGCTCCTCCTCAAATATCACCCTCAACCAGTATCCAGCAGTTCCAGAACAGCGGATATCAGATTATTGTCGTGTCAGCGCTTCATTCTCCGGTATTCTCGGGATGGTCGACAACCGAAACCCTGTCCAATCTGTGGCATAATAAAAACCGTCCCTACCCGTTACTGGAAAGCATTGTCAGTAACCTTGAACACCGGAACAACAATCAGCTTCATATTACCCAGATGACAATGACAGAAAGTCCGAGTGATCTAAAACAGGGTGCGATACCCGGGCAGCCCTCCAGCCTGCGAGCATTTGCCAGAACACTGCGTTATCCATCTGGTTTTTTACGGTACGCTGCAAATGCTGCCCGTACAAACAGCAACAGGGTGAATATAGTGACTGTGGACTTTCCGGAGGATGACTATATTTATTCAGCCTGTATGCGTGAGAATATAATGAATATTTCTCATCAACCTTTCTGATTGGTGTTTAATCTTTCCAGAATGGCTTTGAAATCTCCCTGAGGCGATCTGACTCCGTTAAGCCAATATCCTTAAGCAGTCTTGCATCCATTTTTGCCAGATTTCTTCGACCTTCTGCGCGAAACTGCCAGAGTTGGTATTGTTTCTTGAACCTTGTTAAATAAGAAATAGCTTTTGTACCAGCCATTGAGTCACCTCTCATCACCACCTCCTTTTCTTAACCACCAGAACGAAAGATTCAGAGTCCAAACTGCAATGTTTGGATATACTCTCTGGCCGCATGGGACAGCAAATCTTCATGCATCCGCCATGAATCATCAAAAAAATCACGACCAATCTGTGTGTCTAAAAGGAAAGTACCCAACACATTTATCCCGACTTCTGCATCAAATACATTTTCTGCATAGACAATATTCATCCCTTCCCCTTTCACACCAAGCAGTCGGGAGAAGTACTGCGTCATTAAATTCCCGTCCCGAGGCTCTTTTGGAGCAAGAATCAGAACTTTGAGAGCTTTTTTTTCAGAACCTGAAAGGCTGTCATACCAAGGCTTTACGACCTGATGAAGCCAGTCGATCTGGGCTACTGCCGCATCATGGACATTGGTATCAATGATGGTCCGGCTGTTTCTGACAAAGCGGGTTAATTCATTTGAGTCTATGACTACGCCCGACAGTATTTTACGGGCAAAGTCCAGACTCATCTGAGTCAGTGCCTGTTGCTTTATCAATTGCTGTTCAGTAAATCCAAGGTTGGGAAGATCTATTTCGACACGTTTTATGAGTCTTATTAATCTTTTTAGTTCCTTTTTTTTATTCTCGGGTAGCGGCCTACCCTCCTCCGTAACCAGCAATACATAGATGGTTAATGGAATATGGCTTAAAGATTTCAAGTTCGTATAGGCCGCTGATGAAAATACATATTGCCTGTTTTCATTAGCATCATTACCAATCAGATTCAGTGAAAATGGGCTTGCGATAATCAATGGCTTATATTGCTTCGCCATCTCTGTACGCGTGTTCGCATATATTTCTCTGAATGTATTATTAAAATCGGCAAGAGCAGATTGAGCTTCCGCTGTTGAGAATGCTGCCAGGAAAACACAGACAACAAAAACCCTAAACGCTTTAAAAATAGGCATAGCAACAAACAACACTGATTGAATGTAATGAATGAACTCTGATTTAGTATTGGTTAGAGAACATCAGCTATCGGCGAAAACGAGCATCAATTTAGGCCAATCATTCCACTCGATTAAAAACAAGATCAGCGTACAAATGATGCCTTTAAATCATCAGCCGTACAGAGTGTCGATAAGTGGGAAAGGGTCGTCAGTGACTGCAGGTGCTCCTCTTCCGAAGCCGCTGCACAGGCATCACTGATCACGAAAACATTGTAATCCATGTCATGGGCTGTTCTGACTGCGGACTGGATTGCCCAGGTGGTACCAACACCACTGAAATAGATATCGGTTACCTTTACTGCCCGAAGGATCGCTTCCAGACGGGTACTGTAAAAGGGGTTTATGCGGGGTTTAATCAGAATAAGGTCATCAGACTGTACATCCAGATCCTCATGAAACTCCGTCCCCCACCTTCCCAGGCGAAGAGCACCGGCCTCAGCCAGCGATGAAAAGAATGGGGAACCGGTTGGCAAATCTCGATAATCCGGGGAGAAGCCAACCTTCACAAAGACAACCAGCGTGGATGTTTTTCTGGCCCAGGAAATAGCCTTATTTACCTGAGCTAATACCTGATTTTCAGACACCTGCCGGGCATACATCCTTCGTTTGCCATCCGGGTGGACGAGATCATTAATATAGTCGATAACCACCAGAGCATTTTGCATGGGAGTCTCCCTATAGAAGCCCCTGGGTCACCTTAAGTCCGACAGGCCTCCAGACACGCCTCTACATTCTGTTGCATATGTGCGGGATTGATGGTCCCAACAATAGCTGAAGAAACGGCGGGGTGTGAAAAAACCACTTTCATACTTTCCAGAACAGGGTCCTGGCCAGACAGGCAAGCATGACCACTGGCAAACGCCTTCTTGATAAAGATGCCTTTCCCATGTTCTAACGCGTAGTCCAACACCGGCTTTTCACCCTGTTCGTTCAGGTTATAGGTCACCATGGCAACGTCGGAATGTTTCAGCGCCAGAAAGCCACCTTCCACCGTTTTTGTAGACATTCCTGAAGCAAGGATCTTCCCCTCTCTTTTAAGGTCAGCCAACACTTCCAAACAGCCCGACTGCTCAATGACATTGACGTCATTACCATTGGAATGAACCAGCATCAGTTCAATCACATCAGTATTCAGGCGTTTCAGACTTCGCTCAACACTAAACCGGATATGCTGCTCAGAGAAATCAAAAAAAGATTCTCCCTGGCCATTTTCAAGAGTAACAAACTCTTCACCGACTTTGCTGCAGATGACCCACTTTTCACGAAGCCCTTTATGCTTTGCAAACAGCTGGCCTAGACGCTCTTCACTGGTACCATAGGCTGGCGCAGTATCCAGCAGGTTCATTCCTAGATCTTGGGCCAGAGCAAGCAAATTTAACATTTCACGGTCATCAGGAATCGTAAAATGTTCCGGGTATTTTACTCCTTGATCCCGACCAAACTTAACCGTGCCAAAACCCAATGGAGATACTTCAAGATCAGTACCCACTATTCGCTTTCTTCCAAGACACTGAGTCATGACGCGTTGCCCTCTTCAAAATGCCCTTGCCAGAAGTTTGGACAGATCTCAGGTCGGGAAAATCCTTCAGGCATTGAGAAGCGTTCATTCCCCGAAGGACGAATATTATTCTCCTGCAGCAAACGAACTACTTCATCAGAGAGGTTGGGAGCCAGTGCCAGCTTAGTGGGCCAGGTCACAATACCGTTGGCAACCGGCTGACAGAATGCCGCATCAGGACGAAGCAAGCGGCTCTGTTTGGGCTCAGCACGATTGACCCGCAGGGTGTCCCACTCAGCCTGATCAAGGTCTACCCATGGCAGTAACGCTTTCATCTCTTTTTTCGCCGTTGCAATCAATGCCTCAGCTGACTGCTTGACCCCATCTTCAGCAATGCCACCACCGAGATACCACACCCACTTCCCGTCTTTATCGGGATGACTGGTAACGGTAATTCTCGGAAGTGGTGTTGTACCAAGGCAGTGCGCATAGATGGGCTCAGGATGGTCATGACGAACCATCACCATCTGCAGGGGACGTACCTGCATTTTTGGATCATTGATGTCCCAGTTATTCAAAATCGCCTCGGTTCCTTCACCCGCTGCCAGTACATAGCGGCTGGCTTTCAGCAAAACATTCTCACCATTCGCTTCTGTCAGCTCAATGGAATCTATATTTCCCTGACTATCCTTATTGAGCCTGGCATTACCCTGTTCACTCCAGTCCACTTTAATCGTTTTATCTTCCAGGCCGTTGACCAGAGCTTGAGTAACGGTAGCGATATCCAGAACAATTTCATTGAGCTGGTACACCTTTCCGCGGAAACCATTATGCTTGAAAATGGCCGGAAACTGCTCTTTGGTTAATGCATCTACCCGCCCTCTCAGCGCCTTACTGGCAAAAAAAGAGGTCATTCGTGAACCGATATCACCTGGCGACCATAGATAATGGTATTCAGACAGAATGCGAGCCGAACGGAGATCCGGGTCACTCTCCTCCCCCTTTCCAGCCAGGGCATTACGCCAACGTTCCGGCATCCCGGCAATGGCCTGGGAAGCATTGGTAAGCTGGCCGGTCAGGGTGTATTTGGTACCCCCATGAACGATACCCTGAGACTTGATGGTCTGACCACCGCCCAGAGAGTCCTGCTCCAGCAACAGGGTTCGATAGCCCAGAGTATTCAACGTGCGAAATAACCAGAGGCCGGCAATACCTCCGCCAATCACCACCACATCGGTTTCAACAGTTTGTGCCATTGGGAGTCAACGCCCATGATTACCTGAAATGCAGGGAATTATACGGCCGATAATCTGTATAGCTACCTCCCTCACATATTTTTTCCAATTTTGATTAGCCGGTGGGGACTCTATCCCCTTTTTAAAGAAACCCTCTGCTCTCAGTTGATCCAGAGACTTGTTTTCGAACTCCTCAATAAAAAGATCCACAACAGGCCTAGCCTCTGCTATTGATTCTGCATGCCACCCATTGTTTCCAATCTCAGTCAGTCTATCCCTGATGACTATCAGTCTCTGAAGCTCCTGATACTCTCTGCGTAAAACCGGGAAAGGATAGTCAGAATAGTCATCTTCAGAAGCCTTGCTCGATTCCACTCCTCCATTGTGCTTGTTTATCATGCTGACAACCTCCTGCACAGAAGAAATGCCTCGATGAGTCAGAGATTGCACGTTTTGCCCTGCTTGTGGAAGAGCTTGTGTTATTCCATTGCCGACGCTCTGATCTTCTTTTTGGCCACTGCCGTGAAGAACCACAGGTACACGAATACTTTGACACGGGGATAAACCAGTAGAGTTCATTGAGAAATCTCCTCTCCTCAAGCAGTGAGCACATTCACGTCTTGGTTGTACTGCTCACAAACAGAATGTATATAAACAAACTTTCGCCCCCCATTAAGATTAATAATCCAGATAGGTTTCAACCACAGTGGTTATAGACACAAACACACCATTCTGCACCTCCTGGAGTGGCGGTAAAGATGCCTGCTTTGCGCTCTGGAAGTCGACCCAGATGGGGTTTACCCCAACCTGCCTGCTGACCATGCTCAAAGGTGATAAAGATCAGACCAGTGCACACGGCCTGAATAGAGAAGTGCTGGAAGCGCAGGCTGCCTGCATGCAACTCCCCATTATCTTTGGAAAAGCCAACGTCGGGGAATATGTAACGGGTTTAAAAGCAGCACTTCAGGACGTTAAAAATACCTTTAATACATTTCAGCTGACGTTTGGTGATATTGACTTGCAGGCTCACCGGGACTGGTATGAAAAGATTCTGATCGATACCGGAATTACGCCTCACTTTCCTCTCTGGCATTACTCGAGAGAACAGCTGTTGAAAGACATGTTTGCAAACGGCTTTGAAACCATGATTGTCAGCCTGAAAGCTGAAAAACTGGATCGCAATCTGCTGGGTGAAGTTCTTACGCCAGAGATTGCAAGGCTGATTCAACAACAAGACGTCTGTCCAACCGGTGAAGATGGCGAATTCCATACCCTGGTAATTAATACACCGCACTTTCATAAGCGTCTTGCAGTCGAAACACGAGGCATCATCGAAGATGAGTGGGGTTATACCCAGTTAGACATTGCCACCACCTGATGGATGGCTTGATACCAACAACATTCAGCGAAGTAAGGCTCGATAAAGCTTTTTGGCAGTGATAACTCGAGTCTGTTCTACCGTATCACCCAATAACAGAATAATAGAGACACGGGCCTCATGGAGCTCTGTCATTGCTTCATGCAAAGAGGTTTCCGGAGTCAGTCTGATGGTTTTTCTCATTAACTCACCAACCGTCATACCTGCTTCACTGTTCACCAGACAGCGGGCCAGGTGCCGATAGAGCACAATGCCTACAGGCTGGCTGTCTTTCAGGACAACATAACGCTTACTGGGGTGTAAACGCATCGTATCTTCTACAGAAGCAACGGTTGCTTCTGAAGCCAGGCAAACTGCTGGAATGGAGTTTTCAACCAGCTCTGATAACACTTTTTCGTGAGAGTTCAATGCTGCTTCGGCCAGTTTTCGCTGAGGCTTACCAATAACGCCTCGCTTATTGTAATGCTTGATAATACTTCGTAGATCGTCGCTGCTACGAGTTTCTTCTGTATGGCGAGGAAGAATTCGAGTCCAGAACAATGCCAGTAACAATACATACTTTGTCAGCCTGTAAATCACTCGAATCAGTGGTGACCACTGAACCACCACCTTCTCAGCTATTTGCACGGCCAGCAGTTTAGGCAACACCTTGGCAAACACCAACATAAAATAGGCAAGCAATGCCGTAAAAACAGCCATCCACAGGTCATTAAACTCTTTTGCCGCCATAGCACCGAGCAATGTACTTCCTGAAATACTGACCAGTGTACTCAACAGAACGATGGCGGAGAGATGCTCTCTCTTCTTCTTAAAAACCATCTGAATGGAATCCTTATTACGCGGCTTCCTGTATAAAATAGTCACCAGTTTCAGCTCATCAATAGAAACCACAGAAGACTCAAGAAGGGATAAAAAAGCGGTAATCGCAACGATAAAGCACGCAAAAAATACAACCAATAGCATCCATACCTCCAGAAAAACAGCAATCAGCAGGAGAACCATAGAAGCGTTAACAGCACTTATTTTGTGCCCATTAACATGAAAACAGAACCCCTGTAATCCTTTGTTTTCGACTATTTTTCTCCTTTATTTACCGTACGCTTCAATCTTTACCCAATCAAAAATAGTATTCGAATATTATTCGACTGATATTCAAATATACTTTATTCTTCTTTCAACTTCACTGAAACCCTCGGTTATCCAACATGTCTGCATCTGAAAAACGGACACAAAGAGAAGCTGCCATCATTCAGTCAACCCTGACCTTACTTCAGGAAAAGGGTTTTATGGACCTGAAGATGTCAGAGGTTGCCAAGCATACTCAATTTTCCATGGGAACCGTGTATTCACACTTCTCGAGTAAAGAGGATTTGCTTCTGGGTTGCGCCATCCATATTTCGAAAACCATTGCATCTGTTTTTGATCAGGTGATTTATAGCCCCTCTCCTCCGATGGAACGTCTGCTCACCCTGAATATGGCAATCTGGTTGTGTGATGCCCAGCAACCTCACCACTATTTTCTTCGACAGCTGGCCATGACTCCCGACATCTGGCAACGCGCATCCGCAGAACGGGCCCGGGGACTGGACGACATCTACCAAACCATTAGTCAGCTTGTTGAGTCACTCATTATTGAGCTCATGACAGAAAACCCGACCATTTCAGAAGAGAATAAAGCCGATGCCCTAACCGACATCCTTATGGGAATCTGGAGTTTAGGTGAAGGCTTATTCCAGATCAGCGTGTCCGGTTTTGGACTGAAACAACCCTCTTTGCAAAAAGACAACGGATTCGGGTTGCTGACCACTAATCTTGCCAAATACCTGCAGGGCTGGGGCTGGCAGGAACCGTTCTCAGAATCAACGATTGCCAACAGCAAAATCAAGGCAGAACAAACGGTTGCAAGATTTACAGATCAGTAAAACCTGCCAGAGTTTATTTATTCCAAGCACTCTTTAAACATCAAGACAATGATGTAGGCGTGCTTTTATTGTATTAGTTTGGAGCTACACCAGAATGCACTTTCTTCCATCAACCCGATCATCAATAACCGTGGTGATATTCATAGCATTCAGCCTGCTGACAGGTTGTGACCAAGAGCAAACTGAGCATAAAGAAGTCATCAGGCCCGTAAAACTGTTTGAGATAAAAGACCCCCAGCAGCAACAGTTGCGATACTTTCCCGGCAAAGTAACGGCGACTGAAGAAGCAGAAATTTCTTTCCGTATACCCGGCCAGATCGATCGAATTGAAGTCAATCAGGGGGATGATGTTATTGAGGGGCAGGTACTTGCTTATCTCGATGATCGGGATATTCGTAATGAGTTACAGGATCGCCAAGCCAACTATGAGCTGGCCAAGGTCGAGTTTGAGCGGGCAAACTCTTTGCTCAAAAAGAAAGTGGTTTCTCAATCCAGTTTTGACACTGCCAGCGCCAAACTGAAATCAGCTGAAGCGGCACTTAAACTCAGCCGGGATAAACTTGCCTATACGACACTGACAGCACCATTCAGTGGCCGAGTTGCTCAGACATTGGCGGAAGCCCACCAGCAGGTTCAGGCCCAACAAACCGTATTGATTCTGCAGAGCAGCGACCGGCTGGATATCAGCATTCAGATTCCGGAAAGCATTGTTTCTCATGTTAACAAGAAAACCGTCAACCATGACTATAAACCGATGGCCACCTTTCCAGGTGCGCCAGGCAAAGAGTTTCCTGTCAGCTATAAAGAACATGCTACCCGTGTGACGCCAGGAACCCAGAGTTATGAGGTGATCTTTACCCGAACTGCACCTGCCAATATGAATATTCTTCCAGGTATGACGGCAACCGTCATTATTGACCTTGCTCAGGTGATCAATACAGGAGAACAACCCGGCTATGTTCTGGTTCCTATCTCTGCCATTGCCAAAGACGATGCCAACAATAAGACCGTTGTCTGGCGATTTGACCCATCAACCAAACAGGTTCATCCCATAGAAGTTTCTGCAGGCCGCATAACAGAAGCGGGTGTACAGATAATGTCCGGCATCAATCCGGGCGATCAAATTGTCACCGCAGGCCTGAGTCAGCTGGTTGATGGCATGACCGTAAAACCGCTGCGCAAGGAACGGGGACTGTAAGCCATGAATATTGCGGAATACTCTATTTCCCATCGAGTCATCAGCTGGATGTTTGTTGTCATCCTGCTGGTGGGCGGTGCGGTTTCATTTTTTGGACTTGGCCAGCTGGAGTTTCCTGAATTCACCATTAAACAGGCCATGGTGATCACCCACTACCCGGGTGCTTCACCAGAGCAGGTTGAAGAAGAGGCGACCCTGCCACTGGAAGAAGCAATACAGCAACTGGAGTATGTAAAGGTTATCGACTCCATCAGCAGCAATGGTCGCTCCCAGATTATGGTGGAACTGAAAGAGCAATACCCTTCCAGCCAGTTGCCACAGATATGGGATGAGCTGAGACGAAAGATTAATGATGCCCAGGGCAGCCTGCCTCCTGGTGTTTATCCATCTGTTGTCGTTGATGATTTTAGCGATGTATTCGGCATGCTGTTCAACATCACGGGCGATGGTTATACCTCTAGAGATCTGGAAAATTATGCAGACTATCTAAAGCGTGAATTAGTCCTGGTAGACGGAGTTAAGAAAGTATCTATTGCCGGCGCCCGTCAGGAGCAGGTGGTTGTGGAAATGTCCCAGGCCAAACTGGCCAACCTGGGCATTGACCCCGCCTGGATTTTTTCCCTGATCCAGAATCAGAATGTGGTTTCTAATGCCGGTAATATGCTGGTTGACGGGCGCTCCATTCGCATTCACCCCACCGGTGAATTCAGGAATGTCAGGGAACTGGAGCAGTTGATTATCAGCCCTCCTGGCAGTACACAACTGGTTCGCCTGGGTGATATTGCCTCGGTTCGCCGGAGCTATGACGAAACACCCGACACGCTCTATACCTCTAACAGCCAACCGGCGCTATCTCTGGGTGTTTCCTTTGCCTCCGGCGTCAATGTCGTGGATGTTGGGGAACGGGTTCGCAATCGTCTGAGTGAGTTGACTTCAGAACAGCCTGTAGGCATCGAGCTCACTACCGTCTACGACCAACCGGCCACTGTCTCAAAATCAGTCAATGGTTTTCTGATTAACCTGGCTGAAGCTATCGTCATTGTTATTGTCGTCTTATTGTTGGCAATGGGTATTCGTGCAGGCCTGTTAATGGGTGCTGTTCTTCTGCTGACCATCTCTGGCACATTTATAGTCATGAAAGTGCTGGGTATAGACCTGGAAATGATTTCTCTGGGAGCACTGATTATTGCCCTGGGCATGCTGGTGGATAACGCCATTGTGGTCACAGAGGGTATTCAGGTTGGCCTCCAGAGAGGGCAAACCCGACTGGAGGCAGCAAAGCGGGTCGTCAGCCAGAACCAGTGGCCATTATTGGGTGCGACCGTTATTGCCATAATGGCCTTTGCCCCCATTGGTTTATCCGATGATGCCACGGGTGAATTCTGCCTCTCACTTTTTCAGGTACTGCTGATTTCCCTGATGTTAAGTTGGATAACAGCCATCACACTGACCCCCTTCTTCTGCAACATACTGTTCAAAAAATATGAAAAGGCCGCGGAGAATGAGACAGACTCGTCAGTAGACCCTTACCAAGGCGCACTGTTTACTCTTTACAAACAGCTGTTGAACTTTTCCCTGAAACACCGTCCAGTCACTCTTGGACTCACTCTGCTGGCACTGGTTCTGGCGATTTTGAGCTTTGGCTTTGTGAAGAATGTGTTCTTTCCTCCTTCGAATACTCCCATCTTTTTCGTTGATTTCTGGATGCCGGAAGGCAGTGATATCAGAGCAACTGAATCAGAAATAGCACGCTTTGAACAGCAGGTACTTTCCATGCCGGGGGTCAGCAATGTCACCTCCGTTATTGGTATGGGAGCACAACGTTTTATTCTGCCTTATCAGCCTGAAAAACAGTACACCAGCTACGGTCAACTGATTATCGAGGCTGAAGACCTGGAGGCAATCAGCACATTGATCCCTCCGCTGGAAACCGTACTCGATGAACAGTTCAGTGATGTCGAATACCGTATCAAGCTGATGCAAAATGGCCCCGCGGCACCGGCAGAAATCGAAGCCCGCTTCTATGGAGAAGATCCTGAGGTGTTGCGATCACTCGCTGTACAGGCAATGACGGTGCTTCGAAATGAGCCAACAGCAACCAATATACGCCATGGCTGGCGCAACCAGGTGAGTCTTGTCCGTCCCCACCTTGATGAAGCCAGCGCCCGCCGCAGCGGTATTTCAAAGCAGGCTCTTGACGATGCGCTGCTGGTTAACTTCACTGGTCGTCAGGTGGGTGTCTATCGCGAAGGCAGCCAATTGATGCCATTGATTGTTCGCTCCCCTGAAACAGAACGGCTCAATGCTGACAGTATCACCGACCTGCAGGTATGGAGTGCGGATTACAACAGCTATGTACCCATCACTCAGGCAATTTCCAGCTTCGATACCGAGTGGGAAAACCCCCTGATTATCCGCAGAGATCGCAAGCGGATGCTCTCGGTCATGGCAGACCCTGACCTGATGAGCGATGAAACCACCGACAGTGTGTTCCGAAAAGTTCGTGCAGGTATTGAAGACATTCCATTACCAGAGGGCTATACACTGGAATGGGGTGGCGCTTATGAGCTCTCCACCGATGCACAGAACGCCACGTTTGCCTCAATTCCCATGGGGTATCTGGCGATGTTTCTGATCACGGTGTTTCTATTCAATACCATACGACAGCCATTAGCCATCTGGTGCACCGTTCCCCTGGCATTGATTGGAGTTGTTACCGGCTTATTGGTGCTCAATACGCCTTTCAGTTTTATGGGGCTGCTGGGACTGCTGAGTCTGTCAGGCATGTTGATTAAAAACGGCATAGTTCTGGTGGAACAGATCAAGCTGGAACTGGAAGAAGGCTGGGAAGAGCATGAGGCAATATTCCACGCATCCGTCAGCCGCCTGCGTCCAGTATGCATGGCAGCACTGACCACCATGCTGGGAATGATCCCCCTACTGTTTGATGCCTTTTTCAAGTCCATGGCCGTGACTATTATTTTTGGCCTTGGCTTTGCCACCGTACTGACGCTGGTTGTACTGCCGGTGATCTATTCACTGCTGTACAAGATTAACTTCAAGGGTTTTGATTACCGCAAGATCGGACACCATTAATACACATGCCACTAAAAGTCGACTACCCACTCAGGGGAGTCGACCTTCAGATTGATGCCGGTTTCACTGAGAAACCGGCCTATTTTCTGGAAGGGGGCTTCAGGTTATAACTCAAACTCTGATACTCCGGCTCAACAATACCTAACCGGCGATTAATCACCACAGTTAACCGGAAAAACAGATTACAGAGCATATTGCCAAACCGGTGCAACTCATCCGGCACCCCAACTCCATGAGCGTCTACCTTGACCAGCGCTCTGACAGCCTTCTTGGAGAGTGAACGACAACTGTGCAGTAGCTGTACTGGTCGCCCCCCTCTGGGAAGCACAAAACCATGAAGCTGCCCTTCAATCTCTTTCTGGTATTGGTCAAAATAGCCAGCTAGCCACTGAATCTGCTCTTCAAATATCGCCTGCTTTCCACGAACCGAGCCATTCATATGGAAAATTCTGGGCTGCAGTTTATCCAGAAAATCAAAGATATCGGCGAACCGCTCATCCCCTTCCAGCTCACTGATAACTCCGCCGAGTGTTGCACACAGCTCGTCAGTGATAATTTCATAATCACACAGGGGGGAGTCTTCGTAGATAAAGGGATAGCAGAGCTCCCGGATATCTCCTGAGTATTTCAATGTCATCTTGGCACCATATATAGTGTCGTTTCAACCTCGTTCCCACGGACCTCCGTGGGAACACATACGTAACCTGTCAGACACTACAGAGCTTATTGATAGTACGGTCTACATTCCCACGCCGAGCGAGGGAACGAGGAGAAAGAAGGGGTACTCCGAGACTACTTACAACTCTGGAGACCAGACAAAAGTCGCAAATACGCCTCTTGGCTCGCCCTGATAACCATTAACTGACTGATAGTTTTTATCCAGCAGGTTGACGACCTTAAACTGCGTTTCAAACTGAGGCGTCAGCTCAACCGAAGCCCTGAGATCAAAGGTGCCAAAACCAGGCAGCTGTGCCGTATTGGCAGTATCCACCCAGGTTTTACCCTGACCTCTGAAGGTTCCACCCAGAGACCAGCGACCAAAGTCTTTATCCATATTCAGTGCAGCCATTTGCTGAGCTCTGTAGTGGAGTTTTTTACCACTGTCTTTGCCCGAGCGATTTTCAGGGTCAACATAGGTTATATTCGTATTGATATCCCAGCCGGCATAATGGGTGCCAACTTCAAACTCAATACCTCGGATACGGGCTTTATCGACATTAACGGTTTGCCATGTACTTGGCTCTACTTCCATAGCAGCCAACATGTCATCCATATCATTTTGGTAAATATTGACAGTCCAATGACTGTCAGCACCCAATATACCTCGGAGTTCTAACTCTGCATTTTTCGAATGCTCAGGCTTGAGGTCAAGATTAGGTATTGATTGGCTCCATGGAGAGCTAGACTGTCTGTACATATCAGCAAAGGTTGGCGCTCTGAAAGCTGTACCATAGGAAGCAACCAATCTCATCTGTTTTGGCAGGTTAACCCCCCATGATGCATTTCCGGTAAATTGACCACCAAAAGCTTCATTTTCGTCATAGCGACCGCCAAGTTGCAAATCGCTATTATCAAAGGTTGTCAGGTTCTGAGCAAAGATGCCTGTGTTATAACGCTCACTAATGATGTATGTAGTATTGCTGTTAACCGTATCATTTGAATAATCAATTCCAGTTGTAAGCAACTGCGTTTCTGCCCAAGAGATATCATTCAACCAACTAAAAGAGTATCTTTTATTCTCGGCATAGCTAGGGTCACCATTCCCTGAATCAGCTCTATGGTCGCGAACAAACCCTGCTTCTATCCGGCTACCCCAAATGTCGTTTATCGACGTTGATACATATGCATTTATCAGCGATTCTTCAAAATCAGAAACTGGGTAAGCAGCTATATCATAAACATTATCATACTCTGACTTCCCTTCAGCATGCGCAAAGTTAACTCCAGCCTCTATACCATCATCAAAGTTTCTGGATAGACCGCCTGAAATTGACTTGTTTCGATAAGCATCATCATCCCAGTTAGTGCCTTTATCACCATCAACTGTTCGGTCATACCCTTGTGTTTCAAAAAGACGAGCCCCAAGATTGAACTGAGTTCCTTCAATTTCGCCCGAAAAGTTAAGTCCATACTCCCCCGTACCACGACTACCACCACCAGCTTTAACAGTCAGAGCCGGGTCACCAGAGCCTTTTCTGGTGATTATATTAATAACCCCACCAACTGCATCTGCACCATAGAGTGTTGAACGTGGCCCACGAACAATTTCGATACGTTCAATTTGGTCAGTATCCAGGTATTCCAAAGGTGCCGACCCAGAACTGGCTGTATTAATTTTTTGCCCATTCATCAAAATTAAAGTCTGTGCCGTTTTTGTGCCTCGGATATAAACACCAGAAGAACTGCCAGGCCCACCATTTGAGGTAACCTGAACTCCCGGAGCCGACTGGTTAATCAGTTCTGCTACCGTCGTCGCCTGAGCACGTTCAATCTGCTTACGGTTAATTACGGTTACTGGAGCCAGCGTTTCGTCGACCGTTTGCGCCGTTCTCGCAGCAGTAACAACAATCTCTCCGAGGTCATAAACCTCTTCTGCCAGGGCAACAGAACTCATCACCGACATTGCAACAGCCACAGAAAGCCCCGTGCGTGCAAAAATGGAACGCTGATTGAACGACATTTTGTTTACATCCTTACAGTAAGCGAATGGTCTTAAAAATTAGCAGGAGCCTGTCTTTTCAGAACGGGCTCTCTTGATGAAGTGGTGTTTGGGAAGCCATATATTCCGAGTGGCTTACCTCTGAGCGTACAGCTTGCAACTGGTGACAGATCATCTCTGCACCTTCCAGAATTCTGGATGTGGGTCTGGCAATCAGATCACTGGGGACTAAAAACAGTTGATGCCCCTGTACCGCCTGAAGGTTCTCCCACTGGCTCCAGTAGCCGATCAAATCCTTCCGTGTTTCCGGAGTATCACCTCTCGGATCAGAACCAATAATCACCTGTGGATCACGGGTAATCAGAGATTCGATGCCGATTTTCGGAATACGTTCAGATACATCGCCGTATATATTCCGACCACCACATAGAGAGATCACATCATCAATAACCTGGCCACTGCCAACAGTCATCAACGGAGAGCGCCAGATTTCAAAGAACACCGAAACGGGCTCACGCTGGCCATAATTGTTCTGCAACGCCTTCAACTGCGTAGAAAAATCATCAACAACCCGGTTTGCTTCTTTTTCTGTGCCCGCGACTTGTCCGAGACTCTGAATGGCCTGCTCAATACCTGCAAAGTCCACAACATCAATATGAAAAGTTTTGACGCCCAAAGACTCCAGTTGACCTATCACTTTCTGAGAATTTCCTGCTGTCCACACCACCACCAGGTCAGGCTTCATGGCAACAATGGCTTCAACATTGACGTTGGGGTAGCCACCCACATTGGGTAACTGTTTAACCGATTCGGGATAATCGCTGTGCTGATCAACTGCAATAACGCGCGAACCAGCACCAGCAGCAAACAGTAATTCTGTAGAGCCCGGTGACAGGCTGATTATTTTGGGTGAACGGGTATTAAGACAGACAGATCGGTCACTCATGTCTGTCACACAATACTGGCTGTCAGACTCACCGGCCTGAGCAGTACTGAAAAGAAACAAAACTGCATTGGTCAACGCCATAGTCATGAACAGCATTACCCTGGGCAGCCTGCTTTTCAGTGTCTTGTATTGCAAGGAATGTGTTTTCATGGTGTCCCTGAGTCACAACCAATACTCAGGGCGGCACACGCGGCCACTGGACTTTATTCAGAAAAGTACAGTGTAAAAGGAGATGTGTTCCCAGCCGCCAGGTTACCCGCCCGGTTTGCGCCCGAAGATACAGGCTGCTCGGGAGTCTGTCGGGCTTAGCCGACCGTAGCGAGAGAAAGTCCGATTTGAGTCATTTTTTATGCTGATTTGAGGCGAATAGTGGTTCTATTCAACGAAAAGCAGCATAAAAAATGGCCAAATCCGGCTTTTTCGCAGTAGGTCAGTGGTAAGTCCGACTGGCTCCCATCTTGGGCTTTGCAAAGGCAGGTTTCCTGACTCTGGCGTCATTATTCTCAGCTGCCTTCCCGTAAAACCAGTGGCTTAATTGCTAAGAACTCTTCCATTACAGTTGCGGGTACAGTCAGGGTTTCTCACCCTGTTCCCTCTTTTGACTCATAAACTTCATCAACGATGAGATGTCAAAAGTGTCGTGATTCATACCAATCACTGACGTAACCCTTACAAAGTTTCGCAATACTAACCAAACATTCGTCTTAAATCACTAGGGACTTGTCGATTTCCTGTACTTATTTTTGATCCTGATCAGTGATTTTACTTTTCTCAGATGCCTGCCAAAGGACTTCTCCTTCATCCTTAAGTGCACAATGGCGACCAAGTACATACATCAGATCTGATAAGCGGTTAACAAACTTAAGCAGTGGCTCATTGACCTTTTCTCCGCTCTCCTGAAGCACATCATTCAATTCAATGACATGCCTTTCAGCCCTGCGGGATACGGTTCTGGCCATATGACAGTGACAGGCAGACTGACCGCCGCCAGGCAGCGTGAAGTTCTTCAATGGTGGCAGTGGTTCATTCAGCTCATCAATCAGCGCTTCAATCACTTTTGTGTGCTCTTCCTGGATCAGCTGGTATCCCGGCATGGCCAGTTCACCACCCACATCAAACATACGATGCTGGATATCCTGAATTTGCTTCAGTTGGTCTACAGTAACCTCATTCCCCTGCTTGAGAGAATGGATCAACATGCCCAGCCAGCTGTTGGTTTCATCCACAGAGCCAATGGCATGTATCCTCGGGTGGGATTTTGGCAACTGCTGACCATCACCAATACGCGTTGTGCCTTTATCACCGGTACGGGTGTAGATTCGGGTAAGTCTATAGCCTTTTTTTTCAGTCATTTCCCGGGTTCTTCTTGGTAGCTGGTACATACTTTGGACCACAAAGAGCACGAAAAAGTGCTTTTCTTTCTTTGTGCTCTTTGTGGTTAATCAAATACGACAATAGTCATTTAGCTATTGTTAAACACCGCACAGCTCGAAGATTTGTCTCATATCGAGGTTTTCTTCAATAGCATCCGCCATGCGATTAATACCCTCTTCCCGCAACAGGCAATAATCAATTCTTGAAGCGTCCTTCAACCCAGCCCATCGCAAAATAGCCGTGCAGGCATCAGGCTCTTCAAACACGCCATGCAGATAGGTACCAAATATCTGACCATCGTCAGACATTACACCATCCACTTCCTGATCGAGTCTGATTAATGGGTGATTCAGCGCTGGCCCTTTTGTAACACCTGCATGAATCTCATAGCCTGTGACAGAAACAGGGTCTTGACCCGGCAGTTGCATAACCCCGCTAACACGTGTGAGTGTTTTCTCACGAATCATGGTGGTTTCCAGGTCCAGCAGACCCAAAGCATCAGAGCTTCCGACCATACCTTCAATACCATCAGGGTCATGCACAGCCTTACCCAGCATCTGATATCCACCGCAGATGCCCATCAGTTTGCCGCCATAGCGCAGATGTCGAAGGATATCCTGACCCCAGCCGTTCTCTTTGATGAACTCAAGGTCGGTTCGAGTGTTTTTGGTGCCGGGAATAATGACCAGATCACATTCAGGTATAGACTGACCTTTCCCGACAAAATGAACGTCCACTTCAGGGTGAAGGCGCAGAGGGTCAAAGTCTGTGTGATTACTTGTACGGGTTAAAATGGGAACGGCAATTTTCAGGACCTTTTGCCCCTCCTCTACATGCTGATGAGAGATGACAGCATCTTCCGCTTCAAGGTGTAAGCCATGCAGGTAGGGCAAAACTCCCAGCACAGGCTTGCCAGTCTTTTCTTCCAGCCATCGCAAACCGGGTTCCAACAGCTTCACATCACCTCGAAAACGATTAATAACAAATCCTTTTACTCGCGCCTGTTCGGACTCAGACAATAATGCCAACGTACCGTATAGATGGGCAAAGACACCGCCTTTATCAATATCCGCAATAATAATCACTGGGCAGTCTGCTTTTTCTGCAAAGCCCATATTAGCTACATCACCTTCCCGCAGGTTGATTTCTGCCGGGCTACCCGCACCTTCTACCAGTACGGTTTGATAGTGACTCTGTAACCGCTGCCAGGAGCGCATAATGGCTTCCATCACTTCAGGCTTGTACGCGTGATATTGGGTTGCATCCATTTCGCCAATAGAGCGACCATTAACAATCACCTGGGCACCAATGTCACTGTTCGGTTTCAACAACACTGGGTTCATATCCGTATGAGGCTCAAGTCCAGCCGCATCAGCCTGGAGAGCCTGGGCGCGACCAATCTCACCACCGTCTTCAGTAACTGCGCTGTTCAGAGCCATATTCTGGGGTTTAAAAGGAGCTACCGAGATACCATGGCGCCTGAATACCCTGCATAGCCCTGCCACCAGCGCGCTTTTTCCAGCGTCACTGGTCGTACCCTGCACCATCAGCGTGTGTGTTGAATTGCTGCCCATAGCGGGAATTCCAGACTGTCAAAAATAAGTGAGCCGCATTATAAAGGCAGAAAAGTTCAAAGGTAAAAAAGCGCTCTGCTGGTAGAACTAATAGCCATATTCATCATCAAAAGAATTGATATCCACTAGGCTCTGTTGACATAACGTTCCAAGCTCAGTGACTAGCAAAACCATATTCCACGAGGTGAGCTGGTGCAGGTGTAGTAGTTCTACATCAAACCAGCTCAACGAAGTTGGAAGGTGGCTTTACTAGGCACCCTTCGGGCTCAAACCAGAATACCTCTGATGTTGTTGCAACGACTTGGAAGACACTAGTATTACTGCGTCCTTGTGCCTAGCCGGAAGTATTCTGGTTTGAGCTGAGAAAGGAATCTTATGTCAGCAGAACCTGGACAGCCCTAATCTGTTATTATTTCCCGTTTCATTGATCAAACTGGCACTGGTGCATGAGTCGTTTCTTTTATTCGTTGCTGTTATACCTGATCTCCCCTCTGGCTATGGTTCGCCTCTTCCTGCGTTCCAGAAAAGCCCCAGCATACTGGCAAAGAAAAGCGGAGCGCTTTGGTTTCTTTAGCCTTCCGCCTTCGACCAAACCCATTATCTGGGTGCACTCCGTATCAATGGGAGAAACCATTGCCAGTGGGCCTCTGGTTAAGCAACTTCAGAAAAACTACCCGGATCATCGTATTCTTATTACCACCATGACGCCGACAGGCTCAGCACAGGTTCGAAAAATCCATGGTGAAAGTGTGGAGCATGTCTATGCCAGTTATGACCTGCCCGGTGCGATAAAACGGTTTCTGGACAAAGTAAAGCCGGTCATGAGCATTGTTATTGATACTGAGCTATGGCCCAACACTATCGCAGCCTGCCATAAACGATCTATTCCAGTACTGATAGTCAATGCCCGCCTCTCTGAACGTTCTGCCAGAGGCTATGGCCGTTTTGCTTTTCTTACCCGCCCAATGCTGGAACAAATTGATATGGTTGCGGCCCAGAATGATGAGACTGCCCGCCGCTTTCTGGAGCTGGGTCTTCCTGAGAAGCAACTCAGTAACACAGGTAGCATTAAGTTTGATCTTGATGTGTCACCCGAAGTGATTGCTGCAGGTAAAGCGCTCAGAGAAAAATGGCAACAGGGCATGAGCAGTGATATTCGTATCTTTGTGGCTGCCAGCACCCATGCAGGAGAAGACCAGCAGATTCTGGATGCCTTCAAAACCATTCTGACGAATGCTCCTGAAATGCGTCTGCTTTTGGTTCCCAGACACCCGGAAAGATTTGACAGTGTCCACCAGCTGATTCGGGACAACCAGCTCTCTGTAGTTCGCCATAGCCAGGGAACCCAGCCTTCTGGTGAAACCAGAGTTATCCTCGGAGACACCATGGGTGAAATGATGAAGCTGTTTGCAGCATCGGATATTGCCTATGTCGGCGGTAGCCTTGTGCCTACCGGAGGCCATAATATGCTTGAGCCCGCTGCTCTGAATCTTCCAGTGCTCTCAGGCCCTCATGTTTTTAACTTTGAAGAAATCAGCGATTCACTGGTTAGAGCCGGAGGTTTGAAAATTGTGAATAACAGTGAAGAACTGGCGCAGGAAACCATTCGGTTGGTTAAGAATAAAAATGAATATGAGGTAATGAGCCACCATGCCGGGGAGTTTGTCAGTGCCAACCGTGGAGCCCTCGACAGAGTACTCTCATTGGTGAGCCGGTTTGTAACCGCTTAATAACTGGACTCTTAATAAAGATGCTTGATAAAAGAAATCAGGCCGAAGGCCTTGGTCTGATATCAGTGCTGGATGATTTAGTCGCCAGCATTGAATCCACAGCAGGGTCAATATTCAAGCGACTACCATCCACAAAATAATAGTCACTGCCAGATTGCAGTCCCTGAATAGAGAGTTTGCCCAGAATCCGGTTCATAACCACCTGCTGTTCCTGTAAGTCTTCATCAGCAAAGGTTTTCAGGAAAGCTTCTGCCAATGAGCAGCCCTCATCTACAAAAACCTTCATTCTGGCTTCAGTGCTTTTAGTATGCTCATCCATGAAGTCATCATCCATAACCGGGTATTTATTCAGTATAGAAGAGCGCATCCGGACTTAGCCTTCGTTCTGATGAACCTTACACTCCCTGAAAATCAGTCCCCGATAAAGGCTCCTGCGTTACTTTACCTCCCGCACTCATACAGTCGGATACAGTACATCCATGCACATAAAAACGGCTCCACAAGGAGCCGTCTCAGAATAAATCACAATTAAATCAGCAATTAACCACGACACTCTGTGGGTACAGACAATTCATCGCTGGCATCGGTCATCCACTGGTTCAACTCTTCAAGGTCTGCAGGGCTGAGCGTACCCGCAGCCTGCTTAAGCTTCAGGGTATTGACAATAAAGTCATAACGGGTGTTCAGATAATTACTGATGGAAGAGTACAGCTGCTGCTGGGAATCCAATACATCAGTAATGTTACGGGTACCCACTTCATAACCACTCTGAGTCGCTTTCAGCGCGCTTTCAGACGAAATAATGACCTGACAGCTGGCATGAACGCGATCTACATCAGAGGTAGCGGTTCTGAGCAGGTTACGGGTGTTGGCATTGGTATCACGAAGCTGCTGATCGTAGTTCTTCTGAGCTTCTTCCAGCTGGTAACCCGCCTGCCGACTTACCGACGTGGTGGCACCACCAGAGAAGATTGGCAGATCAAACTGAACGCCGACAACGGTCTGTTTGCCATCACCAGTGTACGCAATATTTTGTGCCTGAATTGAATTGCTCGAGCTGTAGTTATAGCTGGCAAAAGCATTCACAGTCGGCGCATGTCCAGACTTGCTGGCTTTCACTTTGGACTCGGAAGCGATCAAGCCTTCACGGGCAGCTTTCAAACCGAGGTTATTGGCCACCGCAGTACTCACCCACGCCTGTGGATTATTCGGTGTCGGCGCCACCACCGGCATTGCTTTTTCGAGTTGAGCAATATCAGTCACATCCTGATTAACGATAGTGCGCACCCCTTCATAGCTAACAGACACCTGATTCTCTGCCTGAATTCGTGCAACACGGGCATTGTCATAAGCAGCGCGGGCATCCAGAACATCAGTTTCTGCAATCAGGCCAACATTGTAACGCTCACGAGACTGGTCCAGCTGCTGCTTGAGCGCTCTTTCCTGAGCTTTGGCCGTCATCAGGCTATCTTCAGACCGGAGCACATTGAAGTAAGACTCAGCCACTCGCAGAATCAACTGCTGCTGGGCATTGGCAAATACTGCAGAGGCCTGATCACCCAAAGACTTGGCCTGCTCATAATTAAACCAGCTGTTCATATTGAACAGAGGCTGGCTCAGGGTTGCTCCCCAACCATGGGAATTGTAGTTATCTGGTTCCTCTCCCCCACCAACTTGATCACGTGATGTCCGACTATATTGGGTATTTGCAGATAGCCCGAGTGTTGGAAGCAATGTAGCCCGGCTCTGGTTAACCATCTCCTGAGTCGATTTCATGGATGCCTGAGCCGCTGCCAGCTGGGCATCGTTCTCCAGCGCCATATTGTAGACATCGAGCAGGTTGTACTGAGTTGACGCTGCCTGCACGTTCAACACGGCACCCGCCAGAGCAGCAAGCAGAATTCCTCTACGACTATTACGTGACATAATTTTGTGATCCTTGGAAAGTTCGCCAGTCGGTCATTGCACTTCTCATTGTAAGTGCCTACAGACTGGTCCCTGGTGGGGGATAAAATCGCTGTATCAAACTCCTATTAAGGAAATCTACACTAATTTCTGCAAAAAATGCAGTAGTATGACGAATTCCTCTATGTATGTTGCTTCTTTAGGCTGCAGGGATGAGGACGCTATAATAGTTGTTATGAAGAGATATTCGACAAAACCAGACTATCATGTCAATCTGATTCGCCTGCAGCAGCTTTGTGAGGGGAACTATCTGCGGCTGAAGCGCCTGTTGCCAGATCTACCTGAGCAAGAGCACTTCTACCTGCCGGTTAAATACGTAAAAGGTCAGAGTCAGCGCCTGGAATGGCTGATCGTTGATGTCCTTGAAAGAGCACCTTTTACGACATTGCTCCAACTGAAGATGGATACCTGCTGGGGAAGTTTTTTCAAAACACCTGAAGCTGAGGTGCGCCTTTACCATGATGTGCGTATGGCAGAAGTGGTATCCCGGAAAACAAGTCAGATCATTCAGGCCCGATACGATTATCCTAATGCTAAAATGCATCAGCCCAATGAGAAAGAGCAGCATAACCAGTTTCTCGCACTATGGCTTGATTATGCATTGCCAACCTGTCAATCCCATACGGAAAGAACCTGACCAAGGTCTATTATTCAAATTTGCTTCTTTTAATAATGCCTTAGTTTTTTACTTAAGAATAAAAAATAATTGAACAGCGCTGTAACATTTAGCATTATAAAACCTGTCAACAGGATACGCGCTCATCAAGAAACGCCTTTTTAAGCAAAGTACCACACCGTTTGTATCCTATTTTTTCAATCCGGGCGACCGTCTTTTTATCTTCCACTTCAGTGGTAACCGAGCAATACGTGTAACGGCAGTTTTTATCCAGCGCCCACTGTCCATAAATATCGAATAACTGTTCAGCTATCCCCTGACGTCGATAATCAGGGTGCACAAAGAATCCATTTTCGAAAGCAACACGATCATCTGAAAACTGGCTGATATAGTTATATTGTGCAAGAAATCCAGCGACCAGACTGCCGTTTACTTCAACGACCCAGCCTGCATAGGCCTGCTCGTTCAAGTGGCGGCGGAAAAAGTCATGCACTCGCTGCTCACTGAATGATAAATGTGGTGGAGGTTCAGAGGAGTTGATAGTGCTCTCGGTAGATAAATTCTCCGATTACTTTATCGTGAACTTCTTCTGATCTTGAAAAGCAAATAGATTGTCGAGCCAACCTCTTCAGACGTGTCCTGAAATTCAGGTTCTGCCTCTCTATACGCTGAGTAAAAT
>OODV01000240.1 GCA_900299555.1 uncultured Endozoicomonas sp. | reverse complement strand
CTTCATTTACAGGATATTGCAACTTCGGATCGAAGAACCTTTGCAGGATTTAGGTAGCAACTGACATCATTTTGCTCATGCCATTCAGGTAGGTATTGATGCCATCGTTCAGACTGCGGACACCATTGTAAGCCATCATTGATATCAATGTGATTGCGGCAAAGAAGTAAGCGCTGGACAGTGCAGCACGGAATGAAGAACCTGCCACTTTCTGAAACGGAAAGCCCTGTGGTATCAGCATACTCAACAGTACGGTTGCCATGACCAGCAGGGGGAGCCAGACAAAAGAAGCTTCGGCATTTTTGTGGGTAAATGGCTTGAGCATATCTTCATCGACTAGCCCGGTATTTTCTCCTGCCTGTGCCTTGGCTTCTGCATCGGCCATCGGGCCAAAGTCCAGTTTTTTAAAGGCAATCAGAGGGACAATGGCAATGGCTAAAAAGGCGTAGAACTGAAATGGAATTGCCCTGATAAACGCTTCCCAGTCCGATATGGTCACCCCCAGGTTGGAAAACTCCTTCTGGATCAAACTCATGATGTAAACCCCCCAGCCAATGAATGGAATCAGAATAGCCACTGGTGAGGAGGTAGAGTCGATAATGAATGCCAGTTTCTGACGGGAAAGTTTCAGCTTATCAAATAAAGGACGAAAAACCGGACCGACGATTAATGGGGTGCCGAGGTCTGAGAAAAAGATAACAATGCCACCCAACCATGCTGCTATTTGAGCCCTGAATCTGGAACTTATCCAATGTGTCACAGTCTTGGCAAAAGCCTGGCCACCACCTGACTTTTCCATCAGGGCGACAAAGCCTCCAATAAAGACCAGTAATACCAGCACTCCGGCGTTATAACTATCCGTCAGTTGTGGAACCAGATAGCCTTTTACAAGAACACCAAAAGTATCCAGAGGCTGGAAAAAACCATTAATCATGAACACGCCGGTAAGAACGCCTGTGAATAGACCAATGACCACGTTTCGGGTGACCAGTGACAAAACCAGTGTGATGAAGATGGGGATTAATGAGGTAATGTCTGGTTGTGTCACTGAAAAAACTCCATATTTTGCATAAATATCTATTTTTATGCATTTTATTTATTTTTTTATCGATGTAAATCATTTGTTTTTCAATTATTGATGAATATTTATGCTTTTTTTGTCGGAAGGGGGCGATAACCGGGGAAATGGAAAAAAAGTCAATCAATTGCAGGGGATAAAGGAAAGGACAAACTGCCAGCTGAAGGCTTCAGTCAGCAGTTTCCACTTTACAGGGGTTAACCGCGATAATAACGCTGTTCGATAAATGGCATTTTGCTGACCGTCATTGGCAGCTTTTTACCCCGGACCAGGGCATACACTTCTGTACCAAGTGACGCATAATTGGCATTGATCAGTGCCATGGCAACCGGAGCTTCAACGGAAGGACCAAAAGTTCCAGATGTCACCCGGCCAATACTCTGTCCTTGCTCATCAACCAGGTCCGCGCCTTCACGAACTGGTGCTCTGCTGCTTCCAATAAGACCGATACGTTTGGTTTCAACCTGCTTGGTTTCAATTTGCTTCAGAATCTTCTCTGCTCCGGGGAAGCCTCCAGCACGCTCACCATCATGTCGACGATTTTTGCTGATTGCCCAGATCAGGCTCGCTTCAACTGGCGTTGTATCTACATCGATATCGTGGCCATAGAGGCAGAGGCCAGACTCTAGACGAAGGGAGTCTCTGGCGCCCAGGCCGATGAGCTCCACTTCCGGATGGTCGAGCAGCAGTTGGGTGATACGTTCAGCCTCATTCTCAGGGATAGATATTTCAAAACCATCTTCCCCGGTGTAACCGGAACGACTGACAAAGCAGGGCACGCCATCAATAAGGAGTTGGCGTGAATCCATAAAGACCATATCCGCGACCTCTGGAATCAGTCTGTGCAAGACATCTGCTGCCATAGGACCCTGAATGGCAATAAGAGCACGGTCGTTTAATCGTTCAAGTGTCACGCCATCCGGTAGATGGGTTTGCAGGTGCTGAGTATCCTGCTCTTTGCAGGCCGCATTGACCACCAGGTAAAGGCAGTCATCGTAGCGAGTGACCATCAGGTCATCGAGAATGCCGCCGGCTTCATTGGTAAACAGGGCGTAACGCTGCTTTCCAACAGGAAGTTCAACAATATCAACCGGCACCAGTGATTCTAGAAAGTGGTCTGCTCCATCACCGGAAAGTGTCAACTGCCCCATATGGGAAACATCAAAAACACCGGCTTTATTTCGGGTGTGAAGGTGCTCAGTTTTGACACCTGATGGGTATTGCACAGGCATCTCATAACCGGCAAAAGGCACCATTTTTGCGCCCTGGGTCAGATGAAGGTTGTATAAAGGTGTTTTTTTAAGGCTTTCAGCAGACGCTTCAGACATCCGTCGTCTCCACTTATTGAGAGAGCATATCCTCCATAAGTCCGAGAAGGCTCTCAACTATTAGGTTTATAGGCTTGTTGTTTTAGTCGTTTCTTTTTGGCCATTTATCTGGCAATGAATTACACAGCAACATTTCATCTTTCATGACTGCTGTCAAGATTTGTTCAGTTGTGTGGGGAGTGGACTGCGCTAATAAAATAAACACTGAGCAGTGATGTTTTTCATGACTTATTCACCATGATCAAGATTATTGTTATTGATCAGACTATTAAGAATTTCATTATCATTGTTGCCAAGACTGAGAAGGTTTACATCTTTGAAAGTTACTCGTCTGGTAATATCTCCATCCACCTCAGGACGAATTTCCATGATGGTATCACTGCCACTGGCAACAAAGTGGAAGTGCTGATCCAGGCTGTCGCTGGCATCTACCAGGATGTCGTCCAGCTTCAACAGGTCGCCCTCATTCGTGTTGAAATCAGTAATAATCAGGTCAGCAGGATTATTACTGTTATCATTGATGTTGAAATCAAAGGTATCAGCACCACGACCACCGGTAGCTGTAACATCATCATGGTTGATAATAAAGAGGTCGTCACCCGCATCACTGATCAATGTTTTCAAGGTGTTGCCAGAAGTATGCGAGTTACTGGTATTCAAATCATCATGTGAATGTTGTTCTGGTGAGCCATCCGTGTAAGCTAACGATACATCACCTACGATTCCTTCTGTACCATCGATTCTACTATAGGTGGTTTGGCCATGAATAACAGACCCGTCAGACAGGTGCTGCTGATTATTATCTGAATCCAGTTTGATCTCTTGAATGTTCATATCCTGAAGTGTGAATATCTCACCATCACTTGCTTTGCCGTCTTGGTTTTCATCCTGGAATATAAGCACATCATCAAACCGATCATCTAAAGCGTTCAAAATACCATCCTGATTACTGTCGTATAATGTTGCCAGTGCTTCAAGATCCGTATCATGCTCAGTAGTTTGCTGTGCGATGAATAGTTCTTTGTTGGAAGATAGTGTTCTATCGCCATCAAGATCGGTAATGATAAAGCCATCATCACGGCCTACCCAAGCGGTGTTCTCAACGTCTCCATCATTATCAAGATCAATAGATACATCAGATTCATCCAAGGTGATCAGCTCAAGCCCATCTCCATCAAGGTCAATAACGATCGGGGGTGTTAAACCAACATTCAGTTGAGCGGTTTGGGTTGTCTCACTGAAATCGCCGTTGCTTTCTGTGCTTCTTACCCTGGCAGTGGCGTTATAGGTTCCTGAGTAACCAGCAGGAAGTTCAACTTGAATCTGGTTTAAATCCCAGTTTGTGACTTCAATCGATGAGTTGCTACCGGAAGTGGTTACTGAGTTAGTGCCGTCGGAAATGAGAGAGCCATCTGGGTTTCCATCGATAAAAATACTCAGAGTTTCTGAACCATCAGAATCGACCAGTTCTGGGTCAATTTCCATCTGGAACGTGCCTCCTTGAGCGAGGTCGAGAGGATCGCTGCTGGATACTGATACTCTGACAGTTCCTGTAGTGGTGTTCGCACCATCGCTGATATCGTATGTAAAGGAGTCTACCCCACGGAAAGAATTATTTGGTGTGTAAGTAAAGGTTCCATCACCATTATTCGTGACGGAACCATTCTCACCCTGTGAAAAACTTGAAATTGAAAGCACATCATTTTCCGCATCAGTGGCTGCGGCCAGAACGTTATCTGTTGTAAAGTCACCCTGTGCCTGTGACATTCGAACATCAAAATTTTCAACGGACGGAGCCCAGTTGCTGGGTGACATGTTCAGCCGGAATGATGTTTCCGCATTTTGGTTGAACACCCCAATACGTCCGTCATTAAGAGATTCTCCAAAGTTATGGCTGACTTGTGTAACACCACCTGAAACCAAACTTACAGAGGTGTTACTTACCGCCAGTTGTATAGGAACAAAGGTGTCTTTTGGTATAGTCGCATCAACTTGTGTAACTTTGCTGTTTGTTCCATTGACCATTTGCTCAATTGACCATTTTTGGGCGCCCACTCGAGCAACTACTGATTTGTAGTTATTTTCATCCTGGTAATCAAAGATGATTGCGCCGTTCGCATAGAAGCCAGAGCGGTTGTGAGCATTTACCTCTATATCCAGTGTAAAACTTTCTCCCAGGTTACCTGCAAAATCGACTAGTGAAATGGCAAAGCCACTACCTGTTGAATCAACATGGAGTTCTGTGCCTTCGATTTCCCAGCCAAAGTTATCTGGCTCAATTCCATGGGGAGTACCATCAAAAACATCAGTTCGAAATTTGTATGAATCAATATCCGAATAATTAATGGTTGCTGTGTTTCCATTGCCGTCGACATCGACCGTGATGCTACTCGAGCTGTTATTGATAATCACTTGGTCTGCGCGATATTCGCTGAGGTCGATGATGTTGTTTCCGTTGCCACCATTGATTGTGTATGTGTTGCCAGCTTGCAGGTCTCGAAATGTGAATAAATCATCAAAAGGAGAACCTGTCACGGTTGTTACATTCCAAATGCTTTCGGCAATATCGCTATTGATGGTTTGTGCATCTTGCGTTGTGATATCGAAGGTTACCCCGTTGGATGCGCTGGAAAAGTCCGCAGTGGTTTCCACTGTAGCCGGCACAGAAACATCGACTACACCGAAAAACAACCGAGGTGTATCAGAAACTGGTGTGACGTTAAAAGTAATGGTTTGGGAGGCACTGCTTAATGACCCATCACTGACGGAGAACTTGATGTCGGTATAACCATCACCACTCACATTGTTTTCTGGCAAGAATGACAGGTCCGGTAAATTTTCAAATAGAATAACCTGATTGACTTCCACATTACTGCCATTCAGCCTGAGGGCTCCATTAGCAGGAAGTTGTGTAATTGTGACAGATTGAAGTGTATCTGAGCTGTCGATGTCGCTAAAACCAAAATCCGTTGATGTGAAGGAATAGGGCACGTCTTCATCAATGGTTATGGTGTTATCCTGTGCCGTGGGGGCATCATTCACCGGTGTAACATTCAATGTCATGGTATTCGCGAAGCTGCTGGCGCTGCCATCGCTGACGGTGAACTGGAAGCTGGCGTAGTCGGTACCGTTATCATTGGAGAGCGGAGTGAATACAAGGTTGCTGATCTCAGATGCTGTAATGATCTGGTTTAGGGAAACAGGCGTTGAGTTCAGCGCCAGAGTCCCAGCAGCAGGAATGCTGGTGATAGTGATGGATTCGAAGCTGTCACTGGTATCGACATCGGTGAAGGCAAAATCAGCAGTGCTGAAGGCATAACTGTTGTCTTCATTCAGGGTTACTGTTTTATCCTGCGATGTGGGCATATCGTTGATGCTGTTGACCGTGATGGTTTTATCAGCGGTTACCGATAGCTCGCCATCACTGGCCTCAATCGTAAATGTAGCCGTTCCGTGAAAGTTGGTGGGTGGGGTATAGGTCCAGGTTTCGTTACCATTGTCTGTAATCGTACCGGTATCAACAGTTAGACTCTGGATGCTCAATGTGTCGTCATCAGCATCACTGAAGCCGGAGAGGATGTCCCTTTTCTGGAGGATCTGGCTGTTGTCTTCATCAACGTTAACATCCAGAATTGTGAGGCTGCTTCGGGCGACCAGATCTCCCGCAAAGGCAGTACCGTCCCGCCCATTACCACTGGTGTCTGTTACTGTGTTGCCGGTTCCGGCAAAGTCGGTACTAAACAGCAGTTGGCTGCTGTTGAAATACTCAGGTCCCTGGTTCATCAGGGCATTGATATTGGTGTCAGTCAGGGCGCTAGTGTTATTGAATATGCTAACGTCTGCTATTTCTCCATCTGTAGGGAGGCTTCCATTGAGCGCACCATTTCTAACCAGAGAGCCAATATTAACCAGGTCTGTATCCGCTCCCGTGAATTGACCGGTGGTTGCAGATCCGTGGGAAAACTCAACACTCACTCGTTGGCCATCAAGGTAAATTCGATTATCAGTACCATCGACTACGACGGCAATGTGGTGCCATTGATCATCAAAAAGAAAACTTTCTCCCTCTCTGAGTTTCATATTGAAATGGTTGTTCCCGACGCGGGTGTAAAATGTCAGGCTTTCATCAGTCAGGCCGTAGGTCGAATTGCCCGCAACTAGCCAGCTTTGTGTTGAGGCTGATGATGCATCTCCAGTAGAGAAAAGAGTTGCACTGTCCTGACCGGAGTCCAGTTTCACCCACATACTGATGGCGCCGGTGCTCATTCCCGCGAAATCACTGGCATGGTTATTCAGAGTAATAAAGGTGTCCCCATTCCCTACTGGTTGTGTGTTAACTGTTCGGGTCAGGGATGCGGTAGTTGAATCAAAAACCGGAGCATCGTTAATTTCGGTAAAGTTAATTGTTGATGGGCTGGCAGCAGTGATGGCTGGGCCATCAGTGAGTGTGACCTGGTAGGATGGTACAGAATTACTGCCATCATGAGTAAAGCTGATATTTCCATCCAACAGTTGTTGTTGGGTAAAGCTGAAGGTTCCATCGCCATTATCTGTGGCACCGTTCAGTGTGCCACTCTGGATATTACTGAGAATAAACGTCAGGCCACTGTCATCGTGATCAGGGTCTGTTGCACTGAGATTTGCTGAACCGAGCACTACTGTGGCACCTTCCGCAATGGCCAACTCGTTATTGATCAGCTGTGGTCCATCATTAACCGCTGTGATGGAAATACCTCTGGTTACTTCGTTACTGGTGATATGGCCATCAGAAACGGTGAGACTGACCACTCGACCGGTAATATCGGGATTATCCGAACTATTGCTATAGGTAACGGAACGCAGTGCTGCCTGATAGTTTTCTGGTGAGGCATTACCTGACAGGGTTAATGTACCGGAAACAGCGTCCCAGCTGCCGGTGATGCCGTTCTGGTCAGTAAAGAGCAGCGTATCCTCACTGGCGGCATAGCCCTCACTGATGGAAACAGTGGCAGACTGAATATCTTCAACATCCAGATCACTCAGCTCAAGATCATCTGCAACAGCGTCACCAAGGGAATTTTCGGTATAGCTGACAATGGAGTCATACAGGATGTTATCAGCACTGAGTACTGCTCCTCCTGTAGCTGAGCTGGTAACCGTTAAAACTTCGCCGCCACCATTTTCCCAGTAAAGCAACTCAAAACTATAAAACCCATCGGCCGGGGCTGTATAAGAACCTGTGCTTCCTGCAGGAGCTCTGACATCAAAAAACTCGCTGACATTTTGCCCGGCAATATTTAATCGGAAACCATCATCAGAAGTGACGGTGAAGTCATGCTGACCAGCATCAAGTTTCACGAATCCGGTAAAGCGGAACCCGATGGTTTCCATGGTGTTGTTGCCAATATCTGCACTGAGCGTATTGGCATCATTACCCAGGAATCCTGCCAGGGTACTTGAATTTGAATAGCTAAGATCAGTGGCGGTAAACGTTGCTGTGGGGGAGTTGTTTACCAGATTGCCAAGATCCGTCAGGTTGTTTATAGATGAACTGGTTTCAAATATCTCACCCAGTAAACCGGAACCTCCACCAGTGGCTGGATCACCAAGGCTTAGCGTTGGACCATCATTGGTTCCGTTAAAGGTAAAGGTAAGGTTGTGAGCAGTACCATCAATCGACGACACAGTAATGGTATCTGTCAGAGTCTGACCATCAGCCAGTTGTTGGATTGCTGTCTGTCTGTTGTCAGCGCTGTAGCTCCAGACACCGGCGGTATTAATGGTCAGACTGCCATAACTGCCGTTCAGCGTAGCCGCGATGAAGCTGTTCTCTCCCGCTTCAACATCGGTAATGCTTAAGGTCCCGGTGGCAGTTAATGTACTGCTGCTGTCTTCTGTGAGAGTGGCACTGTCATCACCGGTGATCACTGCCGCATCATTGACGCTGTTGACGGTAATGGTGCGGGTAATGTTGCTGCTCTGAGCATTGGCACCGTCAGCATTGCCAAGGTCATTGATGCTGGCAAAGAGGGTTGCAGTGCCATGGAAGTTGCTGGCTGGGAGATACTGCAGGCCATTGATGGCGGCATTCAAGTCAGCCAGATTCCCCTGCAGGGTCATGGTCGCCGAGTTATCGGCGCCGGCAGTAACAGTGACGCCATTGGTGGATGCCAGTTGCAAGGTACCGTTGGTGATGGTCAGCGTAACTTCAACGGTATCACTGCCGGAATCCGCGTCGGAGAAACTGATGGTGTTGATGGCGAGTGGCTGGTCTTCATTCGTCTCCCTGGGGGCTGCTTCCCAGTTTGCTCCAAAGCGCTGCAGGTCGTTGCGGGCAGGACCGGCATCCACCACATCACCACTGCCACTACTCGTGGGATAGTAGCTGACCAGATTGCTCTCGTTACCGGTCAGAGCGCTGTCTTTCTGATTATCAATGTCAGTCTGCGTACGATCAGCATCCCAGACACGGATATCACGAATCAGGCCATCGTATGCCTGTGAAGACTGGAAGCTACCACCAAGACTGTTCTGCTCCTGACCAAAGACCAGGGCACCACTATCTGCAATGGTGTAACCCTGTTTCAACGTACCGTTGTATTGCTCGGCTCCGTCAATAAATATTTTGGTACTGCCAGACGCACTGTCCCAGCTCCAGGCAACCTGATGCCAGTTGTCATCAGCGATATTGATACCGGTATAGATGGAGGTGTTGCCAATGGTTATTGATAACTCTTGCGCACCAAAAAGCAGAATCTCATTGCTACTGTTCGAAGAGGCGTAGGAGAAGATATTTTCATCGACGCCACTGGTTTTTACCCAGGTTTCGATGGTAAATGAAGTGCTAGGGAAGCCGGATACTGGGTTGGCTATCAGGTAGTCTGTGATATTGCCCGTCAGTGACAATGAGTAGTTCTGGTCAAGTACCCCGGGAATCTGGTTAAACTGGCTGACATTAATATCGGCTGTTACAGTAGTGCTGCTTTCAACACCGTCATTAACCGTGATGCTCAGTGTGCGCTGTGCCGTGCTGCGGCCATTGGCAGTATTCTGGTAGCGAACCGATTCCAGAGCGGTTTCATAATCTGCCAGTGTCGCTGAGCCACTGAGTGTCAGGGTGCCATTGACTGAATCCCAGTTGCCAGTGATGCCGTTCTGGTCGTTAAATGCCAGGACATCTTCACTGCTGCTGTAATTGCCGGTGATCTGCACGGTGGCACTTTGCAACATGGTGGAGTCCACATCGTTCAGGGTCAGATCACTATCAATAATCCTGAGGTCACCATTGGCCGTGTAGTTGAGTGCATTCAGCCCTGAGAGTTCAGCCGCATCATTAATGTCAGAGACATCGATGGTCAGAGTCTGTTCTGTACTGCTGGCCAGGCCATCACTTACCGTGAAGCCAACTGTCGTATAAGCATCGCCATTGGCATTGGCGGCGGGGGTAAAGGTCAGGTTGCCGATATTCGCAGTACTGATGGTCTGGCTCAGAGTCACTGCCGAACCGTTCAGTGTCAGTGAACCATTGGATGGCAACTGGGTAATGGTCACTGATTGCAGGGTATCGCCTGTATCGATATCACTGAAACCAAAGTCACTGGCTGTGAAGGTATGGCTCTGGTCTTCATCAATCGTCAGGGTGTCATCAGACGCTGTGGGAGCATCATTGATGGCGTTGACATTAAAGGTTAGCGTGTGAGCAGCACTGTTCAATTCGCCGTCACTGACCGTGAAGCCGATATCAGCATAAGGGGTTCCATTACCGTTGGTGTCAG
>OODV01000076.1 GCA_900299555.1 uncultured Endozoicomonas sp. | reverse complement strand
TGCCTGGCGATGACCTACTCTCACATGGGGATGCCCCACACTACCATCGGCGATCGGTCATTTCACTGCTGAGTTCGGGATGGGATCAGGTGGTTCTAACCTTCTATGGTCGCCAGGCTTAACTGGTTGAACTCAAAGCCTATCGGCTCTCAGCTCCGGAATCCTGTCTTAAGCTGTTTCTTGCTTCACACTCTTGCGTATGGCTGTGTATCTCTACACGCTAAATCGCTTTGGCGTTATATGGTCAAGCCGCACGAGTCATTAGTATTGGTTAGCTCAATGCCTCACAGCACTTACACACCCAACCTATCAACGTCATAGTCTTTAACGGCTCTTCAGGGGTATCTAGTACCCAGGGAAGTCTCATCTTGAAGGGGGCTTCCCGCTTAGATGCTTTCAGCGGTTATCCCGTCCGAACATAGCTACCGGGCAATGCGTCTGGCGACACAACCCGAACACCAGTGGTCCGTCCACTCCGGTCCTCTCGTACTAGGAGCAGCTCTTCTCAAACTTCCAACGTCCACGGCAGATAGGGACCGAACTGTCTCACGACGTTCTAAACCCAGCTCGCGTACCACTTTAAATGGCGAACAGCCATACCCTTGGGACCGGCTTCAGCCCCAGGATGTGATGAGCCGACATCGAGGTGCCAAACACCGCCGTCGATGTGAACTCTTGGGCGGTATCAGCCTGTTATCCCCGGAGTACCTTTTATCCGTTGAGCGATGGCCCTTCCATTCAGAACCACCGGATCACTATGACCTACTTTCGTACCTGCTCGAGATGTACCTCTCGCAGTCAAGCTGGCTTGTGCCATTACACTAACCGTACGATGTCCGACCGTACTTAGCCAACCTTCGTGCTCCTCCGTTACTCTTTGGGAGGAGACCGCCCCAGTCAAACTACCCACCACACAATGTCCCCGATCCCGTTTCAGGACCTGGGTTAGAACCTCAATATTGCCAGGGTGGTATTTCAAGGATGGCTCCACGCAAACTGGCGTTCACGCTTCAAAGCCTCCCACCTATCCTACACAAGCAACATCAAGATCCACTGTGAAGCTGTAGTAAAGGTTCACGGGGTCTTTCCGTCTAGCCGCGGATACGCTGCATCTTAACAGCGATTTCAATTTCACTGAGTCTCGGGTGGAGACAGCGTGGCCATCGTTACGCCATTCGTGCAGGTCGGAACTTACCCGACAAGGAATTTCGCTACCTTAGGACCGTTATAGTTACGGCCGCCGTTTACCGGGGCTTCGATCAAGAGCTTCTCCGAAGATAACCCCATCAATTAACCTTCCGGCACCGGGCAGGCGTCACACCGTATACGTCCACTTTCGTGTTTGCACAGTGCTGTGTTTTTAATAAACAGTCGCAGCCACCTGGTATCTTCGACCAGCCTCAGCTTACGGAGCAAGTCCGATCACCAAAGCCGGCGCACCTTCTCCCGAAGTTACGGTGCCATTTTGCCTAGTTCCTTCACCCGAGTTCTCTCAAGCGCCTTGGTATTCTCTACCTGACCACCTGTGTCGGTTTGGGGTACGGTCCCTTCTGACCTGAAGCTTAGAAGTTTTTCCTGGAAGCATGGCATCAATCACTTCAGTTCCTTAGAACCTCGTCATCAATTCTCGGCCTTGAGGATCCGGATTTGCCTGGATCCCCAGCCTACGATCTTAAACGCAGACAACCAACGCTGCGCTGACCTAGCCTTCTCCGTCACTCCATCGCAGTCAAAAGGGGTACAGGAATATTGACCTGTTTCCCATCGATTACGTCTTTCGACCTCACCTTAGGGGCCGACTCACCCTGCGCCGATTAACGTTGCGCAGGAACCCTTGGTCTTCCGGCGGGGGAGCTTCTCACTCCCCTTGTCGTTACTCATGTCAGCATTCGCACTTCTGATACCTCCAGCATACCTCCCGATACACCTTCAACGGCTTACAGAACGCTCCTCTACCGCACGTAATAAATTACGTACCCGTAGCTTCGGTGAACAGTTTGAGCCCCGTTAAATCTTCCGCGCGAGCCGACTCGACCAGTGAGCTATTACGCTTTCTTTAAAGGGTGGCTGCTTCTAAGCCAACCTCCTGGCTGTCTGGGCCTTCTCACATCGTTTCCCACTTAACTGTTACTTTGGGACCTTAGCTGACGGTCTGGGTTGTTTCCCTTTCCACGACGGACGTTAGCACCCGCCGTGTGTCTCCCGTGATTGCACTCATTGGTATTCGGAGTTTGCATGGGGTTGGTAAGTCGGGATGACCCCCTAGCCCAAACAGTGCTCTACCCCCAATGGTGATACACGAGGCGCTACCTAAATAGCTTTCGAGGAGAACCAGCTATCTCCGGGCTTGATTAGCCTTTCACTCCTATCCACAGGTCATCCGCTAGCTTTTCAACGATAGTCGGTTCGGTCCTCCAATTGATGTTACTCAATCTTCAACCTGCCCATGGATAGATCGCCCGGTTTCGGGTCTAATCCCAGCAACTAAACGCCCTATTAAGACTCGGTTTCCCTACGGCTCCCCTATACGGTTAACCTTGCTACTGAAATTAAGTCGCTGACCCATTATACAAAAGGTACGCAGTCACAGAACAAGTCTGCTCCCACTGCTTGTACGTACACGGATTCAGGTTCTATTTCACTCCCCTCAACGGGGTTCTTTTCGCCTTTCCCTCACGGTACTGGTTCACTATCGGTCAGTCAGGAGTATTTAGCCTTGGAGGATGGTCCCCCCATGTTCAGACAGGATTTCACGTGTCCCGTCCTACTCGATTTCACAATAAATGAGCTTTCGTGTACGGGGCTATCACCCACTATGGCCACACTTTCCAGAGTGTTCCACTAACTCATAAATTGCTTAAGGGCTGGTCCCCGTTCGCTCGCCGCTACTGGGGGAATCTCAATTGATTTCTTTTCCTCCGGGTACTTAGATGTTTCAGTTCCCCGGGTTCGCCTTCCAAACCCTATGTATTCAGGTAAGGAATACCAACTTATGTTGGTGGGTTTCCCCATTCGGAAATCGCTGGATCAAAGCTTGTTTATCAGCTCCCCAACGCTTATCGCAGATTACCACGTCCTTCATCGCCTCTGACTGCCAAGGCATCCACCGTGTACGCTTAGTCACTTGACCATATAACCCAAAGCAATCTAATAAATTAGATGACCAGGGTTGTTATGAATCGCATAACTACCTTAACGATCAAATGAATTCATATTGATATGAATCCATCGCCATACACATTAGCAATGATCTTTCGATCATATACTTGAGAGTGTCTCAGCAAGAATCTTCATTAAACGACCAATCAATAATAA
>OODV01000549.1 GCA_900299555.1 uncultured Endozoicomonas sp. | reverse complement strand
ACTCAATATCTGTCTGAAGTCCTCGCGGGGTGCGGGGTTTCATGATTTTTCCCTGAGTCCATTTGTGTTTGGCCGATAGCATTATTGCTCGAGGTTAGTGAAGATATGGAATGGCTGGAGGTTCTTTGTGAATCTCCAGCCTTTTCATTTTGCACTACCGGAAACCAGCCCCATCAACCGCCCAAAAAACGAAGCATTCCTGACCGTCTCCACCGCCTCATCCGCAGGCGGTTCCTTCATCATCTCTACCAGCTTCTGCCGAAAGGTAGCCACATCATCGGTTTCCTCCAAGTAGTTCAGTAGCTGCTCCACCCGCTTGCCATACATGGTTTGGTATTTGGTGCCTAAATACTCGGCGGCATCCACCAGTGACTGCATATCTGCCCGGTGGCTGGCTCGCTTCTGGGTCAGGCTGGAAATTTCGGAAAACTCCGGCGGCAGTTCTGGCGCTCCTGCCTCCATGGGTGGCAATGGACTGACTTCTTTCTTCTTCCAACCCTCGCCATAGGTTTCCCGGATATAGTCTTCGGTGGGTTCATAGCCGAGAGTACTGATCTTGTTGTCCCGTTCTGCCCTGGCCATCAGGTCTTCTTCGGGTTCGGTCTTTCGCCATACTCGCGGCGGTGTGGCGTTGGGGAAATTCCATTCGGTCAGCCAGGCCACCACCTGCTGGTTGAAGCTCTCACAAATAAGATCCGCATCGCTCTTGATAACGGCTTCCTGAACCTCTTGATGAACCTCCGCCTGGCTGCGACTGCTGCCGTCGTCGGTGGTCATGGTCTGGCTGAGAATGACTTTGCTGATGGACTTGTCCATACGCTGGCAAAGAGCATCATAATCAGCGGTGCCGGATCTGGCCGCTTCTATTAGCTCGATGACAACGTTGTCTGGAATCACCACACCGCTGTCGCTTTGTATGGCATCCAGTGCCTGCAGGGCTTTCTCCCGTTCGATGGGGTCTTGCGCCTGCCCGGGGGGAAGTTTGGCCGCTGCAGTGGGCATGCCGAACTTTTCCAAAAAGATCAGCCAGAACTTGATGCCGTTACGCTTGAAAAAGGTAGGCCAGTAAAGGTAATGCGCCAGCCCCATGCCATAGGGGTTGTCGCTGTGGTCGGCTCCGGCGCTGAATACCCAGAACTTTTTCTCAGGCAGCTTCATGCCGTTGGGATGTTGAATATTGATCAGCCTTAGGTTGCCTTCCAGATCAAACTTAAACCGGCTGCGATCTCTGACCTTAATATCGTCTATAACAATTCTGTTGCCGTCGTATGCCCACAGGCATTCTGCTACTGCATACCCGTAAAACACACCGAATAGCATCTTGTCAGTGATGTCATCAAAGCGGTGGTTCTGCAGCTGTTCTTTGATAAATTCTGCCGCTGCTTTGTCTTCGCTGCTCTCGCTGGCCGGTTCCACATCCCACTCGGACTGGGTAACCGCCAGCCGTCGTTGCTGAAAACAGGGTTTCACCTGATCATCCCGCAGCAGCTCATCATAGAGCCGCATGTCCCGGCCTCGCTGCTGGAGGACGCTGTCGGGGTTCTCCATGAGCATGCGGGTGTAGGCTTTGCTCATGAAAATGCCGTGGTCGGCTTGGGCGATCTCGCCGAGGGTGGGCTTCCTTGCCATAATATAAACCAGTTATTTAGAGTTTAGGG
>OODV01000269.1 GCA_900299555.1 uncultured Endozoicomonas sp. | reverse complement strand
CTTCATTTACAGGATATTGCAACTTCGGATCGAAGAACCTTTGCAGGATTTAGGTGCCAGTCTTTTCTCTGCCCCTGTCTCCGGGTAATAAGCAGGCCACTGACAGACTCTTAAAATGAGCTCTCGTAAAAGCGCTGTGACGTTCAGCTGAAAGGTTTCTTCCGGCAGATCATTAAAAGAACGTGGGCAGAAGTACAGGCTGCGGTAATGAAATCCTGACGTTGTTGCACTGTGTTTGAGTCCTGCAGGTAACCAGATTGCCCGGTTTGGCGTGAGGATATGCATCTGGTTGTCAACGGTAATGGTCATTACCCCCTGAACGGCATAGAGTAGCTGGGATTTTTGATGAGTGTGCTCTCCTGACTGGTGCGGCCCTGAGTCCACAGCAATCCCCATCAATGGGCAGGCCAGTTGATCCGGGTCCTCTACCTGGTCAGTGTCATATTGGGGCATGGCAGACTCTGTGGTTTGTCCTTTTGAAACAGTTTTCTGTCTTAATGTTTATAACCCGACACCGGAGGTTTTGGCAGACTGTCATCCATGATGTGAATGGAGTAATTCATGATGGACAGTTTGTTAAATCGATCGAGGCCCGGTATCGGGCTTCTGGCCATACTGCTGGCGCTGCCTCAACTCAGTGAAACGATTTATACCCCGGTTTTGCCGGTGATTGCGCAGGGGTTTGGTGTTTCTGAGTCCATGGCCTAGCTCACGATGAGTATCTATTTTGTCGGGTTTGCGTTGGGTGTACTCACCTGGGGATGGCTGGCTGACTATTGGGGGCGACGAAGCGCCATGCTGGCTGGACTGCTGTGCTATGGCATGGGAGCGGCTGGTGCCATAGTCAGCTCAGAATTTATGCTCTTATTGGGAGTCCGCTTTCTACTGGCCTTCAGTATCAGTGTCGGTTCGATAGTGACCCAGACCGTCATCCGAGATTGCTTCAGCGGCAAGGCGTTAGAGAAGCTGTTTTCAACCGTGGGAGCTGTGATCTCCCTCTCTCTTGCTATTGGGCCTGTGCTGGGAAGTCTCGGCGCGCTGGCAGGGGGCTACCAGACAGTGTTTATCATGCTGGGCGGTACCGCGGTAATAATGAGCTTCTGGACGGGGTTAAGTTTACCTGAGACCCATCCGGGACAGGAGTCAGTAAAGGGTAATAAAGGCTCTTTGCTGGTTAGAATGATCCGGGATCGGAAAATTCGGGTATACAGTGTTATGGTGGCCGGAGCCAATGTGGTGCTGTTTGGCTATTTTACCCTTGGGCCTTTTCTGATTAAGCAGATTGGCTTTTCTGCTTCGGTATTTAGTTTAACCGGTGTGTTGATCGCTATGGGCAGCGCCCTGGGAGCCATGTTTAACCGGCAGTTGCTGACACGGCATTCTGGTGATCAGTTGATTCTTCGGGGATGCTGGCTTGGGGTATTGGGCGCGCTATTGCAGTTGATTATTACGTTTTTTTTGCCATCCGAGCCGTTTATGGCCCTGTTGATGGTTATTGCTCCCATGGTCCTGATGGTCATTGCTTTTGGTCTTATTGTTCCCAATTTGCTCAGTTCTGCACTGTCAGAATATAAGGATGAGCTTGGGACTGCGGGGGCTCTGTTTGGACTCAGCTACTATCTGCTGATTGCTGCCGGTTTGGCCCTGGTCAGTCATCACTATGTGTCATTCGCTGGTTATATGCCGGCTGTATTTCTGGTGATCTTTTTGCTGATGTTGATGATATGGTTCTGCTACCGTCAACACATTCTAAGGAGATGAGATGGTTATTATTCACTGGTTTCGTCAGGATCTCAGATTGTCTGATAACCCCTCTCTGTTTGAGGCGTCTGGAAATGGCCTGGTGCTTCCTGTCTTTATTCTGGATGATCACTCTGCGGGCCAATGGGCTTCCGGCAGGGCCAGTCGCTGGTGGCTGCACCACTCACTGGAAGCACTGAACGAATCGCTTAATGGTCGGCTGCTGGTTCGTCAGGGGGATGCGGAAAAAGTGCTTCGTGAACTGGCCAGAGAATATAAGGTGGATGCCGTCTATTGGAACCGTTGTTATGAACCTTGGCGGATCCAGCGGGACCAGCGCATCAAGCAATCACTTCGTGATGACGGTCTGGAAGTCAAAAGTTTTAACGGCTCTCTGCTCTGGGAACCATGGACCGTGCTGAAAAAGGATGGCACGCCCTACAAGGTATTTACACCCTATTATCGAAAAGGGTGCCTGATATCTGAACCGCCCCGGGAACCATTGCCAGTACCCAAAAAAATCCAATGTGTGGTGAAGGCATCAAAAAACGACATCAATACACTCGGTTTACTGCCTTCAAAAGGTCTTGTGCCTGAGCAGAATCATGAGTCTGCCGATCCGTCAAAACAGGTACGATGGGATCATAATCTGTATACCCATTGGTGTGAGCAGGGCAGAGGTGTTGGTGAGACAGCGGCAAAAAACAAGCTCCGGGATTTCATCAACAAAGGGCTGAATGGTTATAAAGAAGGACGTGATTTTCCTGCCAGACACAGTGTTTCCCAGCTATCAGCCCATCTTCATTTTGGGGAGGTATCCCCCAATCAGGTTTGGTATGCATCGGCTGCGTCGGCAACAGAAAACAATGTGGAGACAGACCTGGATTGCTTTCACTCGGAGCTGGGCTGGCGTGAGTTTTCTTACTATCTGCTCTACCACTTTCCAACATTGCCTGAGCAAAACTTTCAGCCCAAGTTTGACCGCTTTCCTTGGCAGGATGATCCAAAAATACTCAAGCGGTGGCAGAAAGGACTGACTGGTATTCCCATTGTGGATGCCGGTATGCGCGAACTCTGGCAGACCGGGTTTATGCACAACCGGGTGAGAATGATCGTCGGCTCATTTCTGGTGAAAAACCTGCTGCAGCAATGGCGGCAAGGGGAAGCCTGGTTCTGGGACTGCCTGGTGGATGCTGACCTGGCCAGCAATTCGGCAAGCTGGCAATGGGTGGCCGGTTCGGGGGCTGATGCGGCACCCTATTTCCGAATTTTTAATCCCGTTACCCAGGGGCAGAAGTTTGATCCCGATGGGGAATATATACGGCGATATGTGCCTGAGCTTTCCGGGCTACCAAATAAGTATCTGTTTGCTCCCTGGGATGCACCGGCAAATGTGTTGGAGCAGTCGGGAGTTGTTCTGGGGGATCATTACCCTGAACCGGTTGTTGATCTGAAGTTCTCCCGGGAAAGAGCGCTGGAGGGTTGGCAGTCGATAAAATAATTGTGTTCGGGCCGCTGGCCAAAGTTAGCTCTGTAATGGGGCTGACTGCTGTTAAGTGTTACAAGTGTTGATCTGAAGACTGTGGGAATTCATGTTGCTGGTGTGGAAGCAGTTATGAAGAAAAGAAGTCAGAAAAGAGTTTTGCTGTTTGCCTTTTAATCACTCCACCACTCCTCTTCATCATCATCTGATGGCAGGGGAGACGCTAGAATAAATTTCAGCATGGGAATATTATTCCTGTCAGCCCCCTCCATTTTAACCCTGGCATCATCAGTTTCCAAAAAAACCAACCTTCCCATAACTTCAGTAATTGAACCAGGTCTAGGGGTATTCACTTCTATGTATTCATAGAGTTCAGGTAGGTTTGGGAACTGCACGATTTGTAAGGTTCTTGATAGTGCCGTCCTGTAGTTTAGTAAGTGTGTCTTTATAAATACAGAGCATTGAGTTCCAGATTGACTCAATAGCATTAAATCCCTGTCTGAAATATATTGTTTTTCTGGTAAGAAATCACTCGTCTGTCCAACAAGAAAACAGTGGCTATGAGAAGGAATGACTAAGAAGTACTTGTTTTCATTTCTAGTATGCAAAGTGTGAAAAATAGCGGGAGGAAGGCCATGATTTGCAAGAAATTGGCAGCTAGAGCCAATGGTTTCCATCGTTGAACCTGCTAGCCCTTGATTCTCAAATAATTGATTAAATAAAGCATCAGCTTCCTTTACCAGCATACTCTTTAGCCCAAAAGACAGTGTTTCTTTTCGTTGTTTTCCAAATACGAGTTTTTCTTCAAGCACTTTCAAAAAGTCAGGTGACCTGTCAGTAGATATATCATTATCCCAAAGTTTTCTTAATTTTTGGGTAAGTATTGCATCTTGATGAAGAAAAGTATGGTTGTCCCAGAGCCTACCCAGGGTTGGGAATTGTCGTGATAATAAAGGGAGTAGTGACTCTGAAATAGGTGGGGTGATTTGTTTCAGGTGCAAAACCATTAAATCTTTTAATGTGGTCAGTTTAAATAACTGCTCTCTTAGTGTATCGGGGTTATCCAGAAATTTTACCCAGTTTAAAGTAGGTTTTGTGTGTGTCAGGGTTAAATTAGCTGGGTTGTGGTGAGATTCTGTTATCCTCTTGGCTAACTTATGATCTAAAAGTGCTGGCTCTAGTTCACTGTTTGTGTCAGAAACACTGCTTTGAGTCAGTGAGCCAGTGACCTCTACTTTTTTATGAGCAAAGGTTACTGGATCTGGTGTTGGTGAATATTTATTATCAGTATCAAAATCAAATCTTTTATTAAGAGTATTGGTCTTTAAAAAATTCTCCAAGGTGGGAGCCTCATAAATAGTTAATTTTGATTGATAGCTTATAATTAAGACACTTTATTCTAACCTATGATGTCTTATACTGTTTGCTCAATTTGTTTAGATTTATTTTTCTTCTATTGTTGGGTTTTTATAATTGAAATTAGAACTATTGACCGACCTATTAACTCTCAACCAAAAAAATCTGACATAGGCGAGTGCGATGTTTGACACTTTATTCCAAGTTATGCCCTATACTGTTCGTGCTTAGCGCTTGAGTGACCGAGCAATGGGGGAGAGCAATTCTGGCTTCTACTGTTGGTTTAAGATTCTCAGGTGAAAACTTTGGATGCATGGCAATCGGTAAGAGCTTCATGCGTTTTATTGGTTACCGCTAACCTGAAGTCAATGCTTGATAGAAGGCGCGCTGCGCGTCTTCATAAGGCTGTCCTTGTTGCAGTAGACCCAGCCCTCTTTCAAAACCATTGGTGAGATTGCTACCAGTGTGAAAAATAAAGGGACCTTCTTGATTATCATTATCAGATACAACTTTACCGTCCGTAGTGTACTTTATACTCAGGGCATCGAGAAAACGCATAAGAAGGTCATGCAGATCCTCTAAATTAATTGACGGGTCATCCATAGCATTATCAACAAGACCTTTTATGCCATCCAGTTGGTCTTCAGAGATGTATGGATTATCAGTGTCATTTATGGAGCAGAATTCGAGTTTAACATCAATGATATCCTCCATGTCTGCTCTGGACATGGTTGGTGGGTTTGACTGAGCATTTGTTCCTGAAAGTTGGGAATTATCCTTAGCAATAGGGGGTTGTGGAGCTTGACGTTTAACTTTTTTGGGTGGTGTATTTGAAGTGGACTCCATCATCGGAGGCTCAGGAGCTTGTCGTTTTATTCTGGGGGTTGGTGTGGAAGGCGCAGTGTTTGCTGGTTCTACCTGCAGCTTTCCAAGCCTGTTATCCAGTTTATCTTGTTTAGCCTGGAGCTTCTGTCGCTCTTCCGAAAGTTTAGCGGACTTAAGTGACAGCTTAGCCATCTCTATCTCTCTTTTCAGCTGTTTTAAAGGACCTTTGGTTGACTCAATGGAGGTCTCCAGGGTTTTCTTCAGGTCAGAAAGTTTGTAGTTATGCTTTCTCTCTTTACGAGGGATGCTGTCCAAAATCTTTTTTTCAGCAACAACCGCTGCTTTGAGTTTTCTTTTTTGTGCAACCAGTTTGTTCAGATGAGTCTCATGGCTTTTCGATGTCCCATCTTTGGGTACCGATTTTTGATCATTGAGTTTATTGACTTTATCGATTAACCCATTGGCTTCTTTGGTGATATTTTTCTTCGAGTTCTGAGCATTTTCATACTTTTCTAGATCTCCCCTGGCTTTCTTGAGCTCAGCTCTTTTTTTATTAACAAGCGATGTTGCCTGATGATGAACCTGTAATGCCTGCTGACCAAACTTATTGGTCTGACGGTTTTCCAGCGAATAGTCGGCAAGATTCTGGTTAAGCTGTTCATTTTTCGCTAGTTGTTCGGTTCCTTTTTGTAAGCTCTCAGCCAGCTTGACCGCATCTTTGGCGTCATTAACCCGGTTTGTCAGCTGTCGCAGATTCTTCTTTTGCGGGGGGAGCGGAGTGCTCTCTTCCCGGATGATTCTTTCCTGAAGACTGTTTAACGTTGCTTCTGGGCTTTCAGGCTGAGCCTGCAAGATTGCTTTTACTTCGCTGTGTGGGGGCTTGCTGATCACCCAGTCGCCAAGTGCTTTTAGCAGATTACCCTTTAAGGCCGAAAACAGGTTTTTTTTAACGTCTGTTGGAGGAAGCCCGTGAATTGAGGTTCTGTTCAGCTTTCCCGGATTGGTTGCTTCGTTCTTCCAGGAAGATTTCAGGGCTTCAATTCCCTGGGAGATGATATGTCCAACTTTCATTATTTACATCCGTGTTGAATGGCAGGAGATTAAATAAATCTCTTTAATAGATAAATTTTAGTACAATTCTTATTTGGCTGATTTTTAACGGTTTTTTTTGGCGGTGTTGAATGTGTTTTATTCGGTGACACTAACTGAGAATGAATGGCTGCTTGTAAAGGAGATCGAGCTTTTGCACTTTTTCAGTGTTAGTTTACATACTTGGGTGTGATGCTTAACTCCTTGATTTAACGCATTCTAAATGCTGAGTGGTGTCTTCATCATTCACGATTGAATTCAGGCGCTCCATTATTCTCGCTTCAAGAGGCAAAAGGGGTGATGTATCAAAACTGTTGATAGTGGTTTCGGGAGATAAACTCCCCGATAACCTTATCATGAATATCTATTGATCTTGAGAAGCAGATAGTCTTTCTGGCTAACCGCTTCAGGCAAGTTCTCAAGGTCAGATTCTGCCGCTCAATCCGCTGAGTAAAGTACTTTCCAATGATATGTTTATCTTCTGGTAAACAGGATGTATATGGCTGCCAGTCATCTGTGCAGTAAAAACTGACTTTGAAGCGGGCCAGACGCTCCAACAGCTTTTTGAGCGTCTCTTTGCTTCTGGAGCCGAACGCATGGGCAATGATCTTCTTGAAACGTGGCTCCCATGCATAAAACAGCCAGCGTTGCTGCTTCTTGCTACCAACAAATGACCACTGCTCATCCATTTCGAAGATAATCTTGACCTGGGCATT
>OODV01000166.1 GCA_900299555.1 uncultured Endozoicomonas sp. | reverse complement strand
AGCAACCATTTTAAGGATAAAATGGCAATATACGCAGGTTAAATTGGCGCTTACGTTGAAACCTAGAAAGAATGGTTTCAGGATACAGTTTGGCTAGGTGTTTATGAGAAGCTTTATCTAAATCCATTGAAGGTCCTGCTTTGCTCGATACTCTTTAATTTGGTGACTATCGACTGTTAAATAGTAAAAATGTTCACCTGCTTTCTTATATAAAGAAAGGTCGGGACTAAGAAAAAAAATTCATTGAATGCTGACCTATGGGTGAAGCTTGTGATGCAAGCATACAATTCTTCTTAATAGACACAAAAAATCCACATCAGCACAGACATTTATCAGCCTTAAAAAGTTCACCAATTTGACTCAGCTATTCATCTTAGCTTCTATCAAGTTCATTTCACTTATTCAAAATATATATACTCTTATGGTGGCAAGTATAAAGCGCACTCTTGAGGAGTCAGCCCAAAGTAACGTTTAAACTCTCGACTGAACTGAGTCGGACTTTCATAACCCACCATGGCAGCGGCCTGCTTTACCCTAAGCCCCTGATCCTGAAGCAACTCCCGGGCACGACTCAAACGCAGTTTTTTTAAGTATTGGAAAGGTGACGATGCTGTCATCTGCCGGAAGTTTCGGTGAAATGTTGAAGGGCTCATATTGGCCAGTGTTGCCAGACGCTCCACATCCAGCGTCTCATCATAGTGTTCATGCATATACTTCATCGCACGTTCAAGCCGGGCTAAATGGGTATTGTGCCGGGCAAGTGCAAACAAAGGCGCGGCATGCTCACTGCAGAGAATTAGAAATAAAAGTTCCTGTACCAACCCACGCCCTAGCGCAGCGCTTTGCAATGGTGAGTGCAGACAATTTGCCAGCCTCATGACTGTAGCGGCAAATACCTCTGAAACCGGGCAAACATAAAGGCTTCGACTTTCTATCCCCCCTTCACCGGTAGCTAACGTCTGGTTATGTTCATCGAACAGCCTCACCAGTGGGTGCAGCAGACTCAGGTCAATATCAATCAATAACGAAAGCAGTGGTTCCTCAGGACTCACACGGGTTTCACACTCTGCAGGAATAGGCAGGGTCAGAACAAGATAATTTTCCGGATTGTATTCATACACCTGCTGTTCCAGAAAAACCCGCTTTGCCCCTTGAGCCACAATAAAAATACCCTGACTGTAACAAAGTGGCTCTCTTTCACGGGATTCACTGGCTTTGAAAATACCAACACCTGGAAGATGGGTCGCGTTATATCCCTCATCGTTTGCCAGACTTGAAAGGCACTGAGCCAATTGATTCATACAACAGTTTCCATGGATATACACCTGATGTGATGGATAATAACTTAATTCATACCTGGAAGAATCATCAGTGATCGGTTTAGGCATGCTTTTGACAGAAATAGCCATTCTATTCATCACTGGAAACGATAAGCTGGCTCCCATTGGAAACATGGGAAAACCAACATGATGAATTTTAATTACCACAATCCGACTCATATTGTTTTCGGCAAGGATCGGCTGCATGAGTTGAATCAACTGGTTCCCGAAAGTGCAAAAGTACTGGTGCTCTACGGGGGAGGCAGCGTCTGCAGAAATGGAACCCTGGAAAAGGTACTGACAGGGCTTGGCAATAGAAAGGTTGTCGAGTTTAGCGGGTTTGAACCGAACCCTCAGTTCAATACACTGATGAAAGCGGTGGAAATCGTACGCAGCGAAAACATCGATTTTCTTCTGGCGGTGGGTGGCGGATCGGTGATGGATGGCACCAAATTTATTGCGGCTGCTGCACCTTACCAGGGTAACGCAACAGACCTGCTAAAACATGGCTTTGAATGGCTGCCGATTGACTCTGCAGTTCCTCTGGCTACCGTTGCAACCCTGCCAGCGACCGGTTCTGAGATGAACATGGGAGCCGTTATCTCCCACGAGAGCGGCAAGCTGCCGGTGATGAGCCCACTGCTCTACCCACAGTTCTCTATTCTCGACCCAACACTGACCTTCTCACTGCCACCTGTGCAAGTCGCCAACGGTGTGATCGATGCTTTTGTCCATGTACTGGAACAATACGTCACCTACCCAGTAGATGCACAGGTTCAGGACCGGATGGCTGAAGGCATTCTTAAAACCCTGATTGAGGTTGGCCCGGTAACGCTGGCAGAGCCCAAAAACTACGATGCGCGTGCCAACCTGATGTGGAGCGCAACTTCTGCACTGAATGGCTATATCGGTGTTGGCGTTCCCCATGACTGGAGCACCCACATGATTGGCCATGAACTGACCGATCTGTTCGGTATGGATCATGCGCAAAGCCTGGCAGTGGTTCAGCCTTCTCTCTGGAAAATCCGTAAGGAAAAGAAACAGGAAAAGCTGCTTCAGTATGCCGAGCGGGTATGGAATATTTCAGAAGGCACTGAAGATGAGCGGGTTGATCAGGCGATTAATATGACTCGTGCGTTCTTTGAGTCTCTGGGCGTAAAAACACGACTGTCTCAATATGGCATTGAACCTGGAGAAGTCGATCGGGTTATTAATGCCTTGCAAGAACATGGTATGACTGCATTGTCAGAAACGGGTGATATGGACCTGACCATCAGTCGGAAAATTCTTATAGATGCATATGCCTGATCTAATTTAGCGTTTACACAATGGGAAGGGGCAATAACAGCCCCTTCATTGAATGAGCATTTGGATGATAATCAACGAATGATAAATATTGAATGAATACCTACTCAGTGCTGTGAATCTAAAACTGTAACTTCATAAATCTGGTAAGATGTCTTTCACAGATATCATCTGAATGATTTGCGGCAGTAGTTATGGAAACCTCTATAAGAGATTAAAATCACTCTGTGAGGTGACCAATGACTACCAGGTAAAAAAGAAAATTCCACTCCCCGGAATTCAAAGCTGAAGCATTGAAGCTTGCTGAAAAAACCAGCGTTTCCTCTGCTGCAAAAGAACCTGGCTTAAGCGGCAGTCAGCTGAGCAGGCAGAGGAACTTGAAATCGTAAAAAAGGCGGCCACCTACTTCGCGAAGAATCAAAAATAGAGCGTTTCCGCTTTATCAGGCGCTCGTCGTATCCGAAAGACCTTGAAGAGGATGGTTTCCCTTGTTGTCTCAAAACAATACAGGCCAGCATGAAACGGCAGGAGCTTATCCCCAATGCGGCAAGGAAGTTTAAAGTGACAGCCGATAGCAAGCACTCATCGTCAATTGCACCTGACTTACTGAAGCGCGATTTTCCGGCGACAAAACCTAATCAGAAGTGGGCAGGTGACACCCCTTACCTACACACGACAGAAGGTTGGTTATATCTGGCCGTCGTCTTCGACCCGTTCTCCCGCAAAATCATCGGCTGGTCGATGGACACCACCATGAAATCGAGCCTGGTCTGCAATGCATTGAATATGGCTCTATGGCGTCGTTATACCAATTGCCTTTTCTAACTACTGTATAACTGCCCACTGGCGAGAGCATAAACTGAATAGACGTCCAGCTTCGCCGCATAGATTGTTCCAGGCCTCGCAGC
>OODV01000307.1 GCA_900299555.1 uncultured Endozoicomonas sp. | reverse complement strand
GCACGGTTCTTTTTCTGGCTGTGCTGTCGGTGGATGCGACAGGCAGGCGCGTTCTCTGAACAACGCTCAAGGATCAGGTCATCGAGAATAACGGGAACCGGTTCCTCTTCAGGTGCTTTGGAACTGACTAACAGTGTCAGTTGATGAGCAAGATTTCGCCAACGCCAGCACCCGAAGGCAACCCAATGATGATAGCTGCTCCAGACTTTATCGTACTGGATGGCAAGCAGAGCCTGAGTCAGGAACCCCTCACCGGAGAGCATGCTACCAATGAGCAATTCGCAAAACACTGGTGCAGCTTTCGCAGAAACAGCTCTGGTAAGGAAAGTAATATAGAACGAAAGTTCTTTTAATATTTTTGTTTGTTCTAAAGAGTACATCACAACCGCCTGGATTTATTATGTGTGACGGTTGGTTTAACTCATATAAAAATTAAATCGAATGTACCAGTGAAGCTCTAAAGCTGAGTACTCGGTAGATCTGTCGAAGATACTCTTTCTTAATGGCTTTTTCATCGATGAGAGGCTTGATATCAATTCCAGCATATTCCAGGTATTCAAGCATGTACAGGGGGTTAGGCACAATAACCTCCGAACCAGTTACAACTTGCGCGGTAGCTTACCTTTCAGAGTGGCCATTTTTGTTGATGCAGGACATGAAATGAATGGCTTGATATGAAACTGTTTTGAAAATAAATGTAAATAGATGATTACATTTGTCGTCTGTCAATTTAGGAAAAAAAGTCCATTGTATGTTCTTTGACGTTGTAATCAGAAAACCTGTTTTTATTTGAGACAAGGATGCATATGAATGATGCCTGAGTAGTGTTTACAGGGTTAATAGTTGTAAAATTGACTCATATCAATACTCGAAAGTATCAGGCCTTATAAAAAAGAGTATTTGAAGAATAATAGCCAAGGGGAATGCGATATGACGACAGTGATTGACCGGATCATCAAAGACCATCAGCATATGGCACGTCTTCTGGACTATCTGGATTATGAGGTGGCTGGTTACCGGGAGGGTAGTGAACATGCTCCTCAGCTTAATATCATTATCGAAGCTCTTGACTATATGCATAACTATCCAGATGCCTTTCATCATCCTCTGGAATCAAGACTGATGGCCAGATTGAGGCCTCGTCTAAGCAATAAAGAAGAACGTCTCCAGTTTGACATGATTGAGGAGCAACATAAGCAGATTACGGCAATGACCCAGAAGCTGGTTGAGTCATTTAACACCGTTGCCTCGGATAGCGTGGTGCCGATTAATCTACTGTTGGCTGAATATACTCTATACAGTGAGCTGCAGCGGGAACATATGGATTTGGAAAACAAGTTTATGATTCCGGCAATGCAGTCATTATTAACCACGGATGATCTTGTGCTGGTTGATAATGACCTCAAACAGATGTCTGATCCCCTCTTTGGCTCTCACTTGTGGGAGGCGTACGAAGACCTTTACCAGTATGTGATTGAGCGGGAAAGTACCCTTGAGCCGGTTGCTTGATATTTTTTGTTATTAAATACCATCGCTGCATTCCAACTATTGGGCGTTTGGAAGAGTGAATAGCTGACCTGTGTTGAAGTTACTTGCCATGATATGGGAGGCTGGTCACAAAAGCACTCATACAGTCTTGAACGAGTGACTAAACATGGAGCCACATACCTTTAGGCCTTGTGGATTCTGAGTCATTAATCTTGACTGAGCGAGCTATATGGTGGCAGCAGCAAATCCTTATGCTGCTAATGCTGGCTATGAGATTCTCAAAATGGGTGGCACTCCTATTGATGCCGTCATAACCACTTAGCTTGTGTTGAATTTGGTAGGGCCTCAGTCTTCAGGTATTGGAGGGGTGGGACTAGTCGTTTATTTTGATAATAACTCAAAAATGCTATCGACTTGGGAAGGGCGTGAGACGGCGCCCGGATTAGCAAGGCCAGACCACTTGCTTGATGAGAGCGAAGAGCCTCTGGCTTTTTATGATGCTGTGGTAGGTGGATACTCTGTAGTAACCCCAGGTCTTCTCAAATTTTTGTACGAAGTGCATCAAAAGCATGGGAAACTTGACTGGTAAACATTATTCAAGCCTGCCATTAAACTTGCTCAGGAAGTGTTCGTATTTTCTCCAAGACTTGCCAGACTTGTTGCCATGGGCCGGAAACGTTTGAGCCGGTATGAAACCAATAACAGCTACTTTTATCCCGAAAGGAGTCCTGCTCAGCAAGGAGACCTCCTGAAGAATCTTCCATTTGCAAATACTCTGTCTTTGATTGCCAGTCGTGGGGTCAGGCCTTTCTATGAGGGAGAGATTTGTCGTGATATCGTGGTGGCTGTGAGCTCAGTGAAAGATAACTCGGGCCTCTTGAATATGGAGGATCTGAGAGGTTATGAAATTCGCGAGCGTGCCCCGGTTTGAATGGATTACCGGAATGATTTGATTTGCGGTATGGGGCAACCGAGTTCAGGTGGGTTAACCATAGGACAGATTCTTGGGCAGCTGGGTCATTTTGAACTGGCTGAAATGGGTAAAGATAACCCCCATAGCTGGCGAGTGATTGGAGATGCTACTCGTTTGGCCTTTGCTGATCGTGGTCTGTATATCGCTGACCCGGACTTTGTCGAAGTGTCAGAGGGTTTGCTGGATGAATCATATCTTCTTGAGTGAAGGAAGCTACTCGAAACCGGAAGCCCCCCTGAATGAAGTGTCACCAAGTTTGCCATCCGGGGCAGAAAAAATAACTCGGGTACCCCGTGAAGTACTGGAACTCCCTGCAACCACTCTATCAGTATTGTAGACAGCGAAGGCAATGTTGTAGCAATGACATCCGGTGTTGAGAATGCTTTTGGCTCACGCCTGATTGTTCGTGGTTTTCTATTGAATAATTCAATGACGGATTTTCCGGTGCTTCCGTCAATCGATAGAAAACTGGTTGCTAATCGCATAGAGTCAGGAAAACGACCACTATAATCTGTAGAAGTTCAGACCTGACCTGACAGTTACCGATTTTCAAGAGGGTGTCTGTCAGGTCAAATTCAGGCTATGAACTTTTCCTTCCAGATCTCTTTCCC
>OODV01000615.1 GCA_900299555.1 uncultured Endozoicomonas sp. | reverse complement strand
AGTAATCGGAGAATTTATCTACCGAGAGCACTATCAACTCCTCTGAACCTCCACCCAGTCATCTACGCCATTCTCTGCGGCGCAGATGACTGGAACAGTATTCGATTGTTCGCCAGAACCAAAGAGGACTGGTTTCGAAAACACCTGATACTACCCGGCGGCATTCCTGTCGCTATCACTTTTAGTCGGGTATTCGCAGTCCTTAATCCTGAAGAGTTCCGACTGATCTTTATCCAGTGGATACGCGATGTTCTTTCCGGACTGGAACTTTATGACAGCAGAATCGTGGCCCTTGATGGCAAGACGGTCAAAGGCTTTGCCTAGAACAAGGGTAAAGATGGCATACAGATGGTTAATGCCTGGTGCACAGAAGCAGGGTTGTCACTGGGGCAGTATAAAAGTGGATGCCAGGTCCAATGAGGTTACAGCTATTCCAGAGCTTCTCAAGACCCTTGAAATTAATGGTAGTCTGGTAACTATTGACGCAATGGGCTGTCAGAAAAAATTGTCGCCACGATTCTTAAAAAAGATGCCCAGGGCCAGAAGTTTGCTGAGCAGGAAGGCACGTCCCATGGTCGTGTTGAGCATCGCCATTGCTGGGTAATCAATGATATTGCCGAAGGTTCAAATGCTGCCGGTTGGGAAGCAAAAACCATAGCTGCCGATCAATTAGACAGCCAGAAAAAGGGCAAAGGCAATACGTTAATCCGCTACTTTATATCAAGTCGAAAGCTGACTGCCGAAGAGGTACTTGAGGCCACAAGAAAGCACTGGTTGATAGAAAATCAGCTGCACTGGGTTCTTGATGTTGCTTTTGATGGGAATCGCTGCAGGGCAAGAGAAGGCTTTGCCGCTGAAAACCTGGCCATAAGCAGGCAGGTGACGCTGAGTCTTCTAAGCTGGAGACTTCTGAGAAGTCGGGCATCAAGAACAAGCGAAAAAAATGTGGTTGGAGCGAAGACTATATGATAAAAGTGCTTGGACTGATTAATATGTGATCATGTTTTCGCCTTTGGGGCATAATAGTACTTGCTTTGCAGGTATTTCTGATCGTGTTGCTCCTCAGCAGGAAACGATAGATTGAACTATCAGGAAATTGTTTTAGTTGTAATTATATTTGAATAATAATTTCTGAACCCTTTCAACCAAGGCTATTCAAACCTGACATGACTTTCCATTTTGAAAGAAGAATATTTCTTTGGTGATAATATTATTAAGCTATCCTTGGTGGCCGGTGTTGAACTGATAATTCTGCCGGTGTGGGGGATTTACTGATCATGAATTATATTAATAGGTAAATGACACAATGTACTCATAGACGTAGATGGAATTAATAAGAAAAATCATTGTATTATGGGTGAAGATTCAGAAGAGTTGATGGCTATTAATTAAACTGAAATCTGCTACTATGCCGGTCTTTTGTTCTGTACTGCCATGGCTTTTATTGAAGTTGTCTGTATTCACTGTCGTAAACCTGATGATATTGTCAGAAATGGAAAGGCCAGATCAGGGCTCCAAAGGTTCCTGTGCCGAAGTTGCAACAAGACCTTTCAGCTGGATTATCTCTACAACGCTAACCAAC
>OODV01000083.1 GCA_900299555.1 uncultured Endozoicomonas sp. | reverse complement strand
CGCTCATCACAAGTCGACAACTGTCGCTTTGATGAAGCGGAAAAGTGAAACATGATGTCCCTTTTTTTAGTGGTTCAGTTTGGCGGTGGAATGTCCTGAAAATGACTCCCGGCATTTCCGGGATACCGTCCATCCATGGACATAAAAAAACCCGACATCAGAGCCGGGCTTTTTTACAGAATTTCAAGCTTGAGATTGTGTTATCGGGAACTTCCCCAACATGAGGTTTTACCGTACATTGACTGACATCCAACTTCAAGCCGACGGGGCTGACCTGTGTTTTTTGATGACGGATTACCAGCCGTATTGAAGTAAACCAGCCTGCTCCAATATCTCCTGAGCCTGATCTTCCGCCAGATGTATCCACTCATTGCCAACCCGATGACAGGCGTTCTTCCAGCGATAAACAGTTCGCTCACTCTTGCCCTTGATCTCGATCTTACCTTTACGGCCCCGCAACTCCGGTAGCTGTAACTCATGCATCATCCAGAGTCTCAACAAGACTGGATTGCAGCGAATCGGTTCCGGTAATCACTCATCGCTGCGAAAATGGTGTTGCACCTGCTGCCATGCCGTGACCCTGCGACTGTGGTCATGTTCTTCGCCATAACGAATGATCAGAATGCCATGAAGTTCTGGTCGCATGGTCTGGCGCAGATAACGCTGGCATGCGCCATCATCACCCAGTCGTTCATCCCGGGTGCTGGCCTCATGATCCAAAGACAGGGTGCGGTAGCCTGAATTCACCTCCTGATGCCAGCCCGGGTTCTTGATCATCAGCTCAGGGGTTCCGAAGATCCGTTTCAGTGCCTGTTCCAGTACCAGATACATGTCACACTCCTGTCTGTTCTTCTAATGCTCTGTATCAAAGGGGCTTTTTTTCTTAGACAGCTGTTTTAGAAATTCATCGGCACTGAGTCGGCTCCGTTTCCACTCATCATCCCAGTAATAGAGCCTGTTGTGCCTGCCCACTTTGTAATAACTGCCCATCAAAAATCCGCTGGCATTTTTCGGTATCATATGGCGTCCCTCTTGTTCTGTTTTTATTCGATGTTCACCCAATAAAGCTCTGACGGAATAGCGCCACCTCGTCCCGTGTCTGTTTTACCAGCGCCTGCTCCGATCCATAGCGGCTGATAAACAGGGTGGCATTGCAATGAATCGCATCGTCGTAAAACCGGTGATGACCAGGACACAGTGGCATGGTGTCAAAGTGACTGGCCCGTCTTCCCGCTCCGGTACCACTGCGCTGATGATGAACTTCGGCAGGGGTACCGGGCAATCCATTCTTACGACAGGCGATGCAACCGAGTTGTGCGACAGCCTGCAGATAATCACGCTCTTTACTGGTCATCGGCTTCTTTCCAATCCCTTAGCTTGCGGGCCAGATACTTTTTGCTGACCTTCAGTTCAAAGGCAGCTTCGGTCAGTGTCATGTCTCTGGAAAGTGCCAGCACGTCCTCCTTAAACGTCGCTTCAAACACTTTGTAATAGATACCACGAGTCGGATACGCCCAGTAAAAGTCATACATCGGTAATTGCGCTTTCCCCTGCGCCTCCCGCGTTACCATGCTGCTCGTACTTTTGGGGTAGCGACGGTTCTCGCCCGATTCCACGTATTGAAAAAAACGACCACAGGCTGTGCGTTTGCTCTGGCAATACTCATACCAGGCACAGTTCCGACAGGGGCTTTCGTCATCAAACGCAGGGCTCTCCTCGTACCCTGAAAATGATCCCATCATGATCTCCTTGTCACCATGCATTAATCGAAATTGACCAGCCTATCCACCAGTTGGTCCACCTGTTCCCGACTCCATCCCCTCTGGGGGCTCAGTACATACCGGAGAACCACATCCAGCACGGCGGAGTAGACTTTCTCAAACTCCACCTGTTCCATATTCACGAACGACACGCTTTTTGCCCGTACCCGCACCCTGCCATCCGGATAGCCCACCACATCATAAAAACCGGCCTTGACCATGGCCCAGTAGCGGAATTCGTTAAAGTCCGGCTGAGGTGTCACCCACTGGTTGGACCCTGCCATCCTCACCGGTGCCTGTGGCAGCTGCTCAAAGACGTCATAGGCAATGCGGCACAACTTCATGAACTTCCGGTGAAACAGGGCATTTCGTGCCTTACGAAACTCGCCGCTGATCATCTGCCCCGGTTTCAGCTTGAGAACGAAGGCCTCATCGTTGGCCGAGACCGGCAACAGGATCGGTTGCGGCTGATAGCTGCGCACCAGTTGCAGAGCAACGGCCATCAGAACATCCCCTTCAGTTTTGCCCTGGCTCCCTGACCATCCAGCGCATCGACTCCCTGGTTGCTCATGGTCTCCCGCTGCAACTGGCTGGAGTAGATCGCCGGATCAAACCGGTGTTCGATGGCCAGCTGCTCCTCCAGTGGCTCACCTTTCAACACCCGGTTGGTCAGTGCCTGATAAGCATTGGCAAATTTCACCTTCACATCGCGACACTCCTGTGGTGAACCAGCGGAGCGCAACTCATGCCAGCCTGCCGCCCGCCCTGCCAGATACACGGCCCGATGGGACCATGGGTGGTGGTTTGGTGAACCGGCATGATCATTGGCTTCCTGCCAGGCTTTCGCCATTTCCGGCAGCCCCATATCCTCCGGCTTCGGCTGACAGAACCGGCGGAACTCCGGCGCAGAGGGAGGCCAGTCGTTCCCCTCCCGTTTCACCCGGCGAATGCCCAGCTCCAGCTGGTTCGGATGCAGGTCGATCAGGGTATCCAGCCACTGCCCCGTCCGATCCGCCAGACCGTGCTCCCGTGTCCACTTCGCTCCATACAGACCGATCATGGTCCCAAACAGGTCCGCAATCTGCTTTGGGGTCGTACCCTGTGGCTGACGTTTGTTCTGCTGCGTAGTGTTCTGCGTTGGCTTCGAGGAATTGATCAAGCATGCTGGGTCTGCCAGAAGTTCTTTGCCTTGCTGCATGGTTCACCGTCCACAGATTGGTCAGGTTGTCGGTATTATTCAGGTAGGGTTCCGTGGTCATCACGTACTGGGTGCCGGTGGTGCCGGTTTCGTCACAGTAGCGACGGTAGGCCATCAGGTTGGTCAGCAGTTGTTCAGGGGTGAAGCCCCCTTGCCGAATCAGCCTCCGGTACTTGTTGAAGGTTTTCTGCTTGTAGCCCTTTTTGCCCTCACGTTTTGGGAAGTTCGTCCACCATTGCTCAAAGTCTGCTGACAGTTCATCCGGTTTTTCAGCGGGTTTCTGAGTCACCGGGTCGGGTTGCTCATTTGTGCTCCCGACACTTGATGGCACTTCCCCCGTCCTGGGGGTCGCACCAGTCGTGCTCCCGACACTTGAGGGCACTTCCCCCGTCCTGGGGGTCGCACCAGTCGTGCTCCCGACACTTGAGGGCACTTCCCCCGTCCTGGGGGGCGTGCGGTCGTCAGACTGCACATATGTCTTGTAAATATTTCTCTTATTCTCTTCTTCTCTATTTCTCTTATTCTCTAGGCGAGATTCTGCCGAGCATTTTCCGAGCATCTCCCGAGCGGTTTTCAGTAAAACATCGGTTTGCTTCGAACCCCTGTAATCACTGGCTTTCGACACCGCCCGTTGAATAACGGAGGCCACTTCCGGCAGGTCTTCCAGTAGCGATTCGGGAAGCCTAACCAGCAGCTTCAGCCGGGCATCAATCTGAGTGATATTGTCCACGGGATTGTGTTCCATGAACTGGGGAATGCAGATGTAATGGCAATGCTCAGAGGCCAATAGGAAACCGCTCGTCGTTAGCTCGGTAATCGCTCGCTCAACGCTCGGCTCATCCCAGTTAAGGTCAGCGGCAATGTATCCTTTGGGCATCCTGAAGATACCAATCAGATTCCCGTGCCCTGTGGTCAGCAGATAAAGAGCCAGCAGCTTGGCCTTATCCGACAGCGACTGAATATCATCACTGATCCAAAACTGGCCGGAGACTTTTCCAAATCCTTTCATGGACGTCTCCCATCTGCAGCCCCACCAAACCACCGGTTGGTCTTGCGCTTGACCTGCTCGTTCTTCTCCATCCAGTTGGTGATAAACCGCGTGAATCGCCCCTCACTGCACCCCGGAAAACGATCCTTCATGTAGAGATAAGCACTGATCAGTTCCTGTTCTACATGGATGCTGGGATAGGTTTTCACCAGCTCATCGTAGATATCGTGGGTCATCTCAAAGTGAGGATGATGCCCCCGAATAGGCCACGGAATGTCATACCAGGTCTCCGGTACACTCTCTTCACTCACCGTCGTGTTTTGACGTTCCTGATTCATGCTGTGCCTCCTATGGCTTTCAATGCCAGCCCGATGATCGGGGCGTCGGTATTCTGGATCACCACTTCCACGTCATTGCGAATCAGCACAGGTAGCCCCTGGGCATCGATACGCAACGCGATGGGAGAATGGTCGGGACGTGGGTAAGCCGTGTCCCGGGGAATAATGTCCGGTGCGTTTTCCGTTAATGGTTCAGGGACAGCCACCACAGCTCGGTCATCCAGCTGATCCGCATCACAGCCAATCACCTCAAGGATCGAATCCAGCCGATGCAGCAAAACCTTAACGGCACGATCCAGATACTGTTGGTGGTATGCGTCCGGTGCCACGTTCAGCTGGGGCCACTTCACGCCCAGCAGGTGGCAGATACGGATGCGATGCAGGTCCATACTGATGTGTCCCGCTTCGATTTTTCCGTATTGTGAACTGGAGGTACCGATGAGAAACCCCATCTGGGTCTGGGTGAGGCTGTCGGATTCGCGGGTTCTGTGGAGGTTTTCCCAGGGTTTATTGTCAGGCAGTTCCATGATCAACCTTCCATTTTGTAATTATTTATCGATCTTAAACTAACTTTTGTTAGTCTTGCGCTTAACAATAACCAGTTTTATTAATTTTTGTAAAGCCTTAATTCAACAGATCGCTTTATGAAGGGATTCTCAAAGTCCGCATCTGTGATAAATTTTCACTAAACATGGAATAACGAAACGGTGGGAATAACGTGTCAACACACTGGACAGATCGCGTAAAACAGAAAGCCAAAGCGTTGAAATTGACAGACGCCCAGATCGCCCGGGAGATTGGCTGCAGCTCTGCCCTGTACAGTATGTGGATGAATAAGGGCCGAAACCCCAAACTGGAAAAGAAGATGGCCATCGCCAAGGTACTGGATGTCAGCGTTCACTGGCTGGATACCGGTGAAGAAGAACCTGATCCCAACGCACTGCCGGTCATCAGTCTTGACGATATCAATGCCTTTTACGAAGAGATTAACGACAAGCAGAAAGCCATTCAGAAAGATTCCGGTGTTCGTTTTATTCAGTCGGATCGTGAGAGTTTTCTGATCCGGCTGGACAATGACTCAATGATCGATCCGACCAATGCTGAGAAAGTGCACATACCCACTGGCAGCACAGTGCAAATCGATCAGGAGATGGAACCCACACCCGGTAAAATCGTACTCATTGAACTGGATGGACAGATGCTGCTGCGGGTCTGGCAACGGCTGGGAGCCAATCAACATGTGTTTAAAGTGATTAACCCCCTCTATACAGAGTTGAAAATCACCTACACCGGCGATTTCAAGGAGCTGTACAAAGGCACTGCCGTTGGATTCAGTTGCCCGTTATAACGCTAAGCTCCCTAAACTCCAACCACAAAAGGGCATTCGTGCCCTGAACGCCTTTTAATATTAAAAACTGCACTACTGCTTCTAGGAGCCTGTCGGACTTAACATTGACCTACTGCGAAAAAGCCGGATTTGGCCATTTTTTATACTGCTTTTCGTTGAATAGAACCACTATTCGCCTCAAATCAGCATAAAAATTGGGGCAAAACGAGCGTTTTATCGCTATTCATCATAACTATTTCTTCGCAGATCAAAGTATGAAACTAATTACTAAAATAAACTGTCTTAGTGACTCCTACAAAACATTTATGTAAGAATTTTGAATATTTCAAACAATCCGACTCAAAACATCACCGCTGCTAATGACCAGTCTGACAACCGAACGCTATTAGGGAATGATGATAATTCTAAACTCCATGACATTGACCCCAAAAGCTCTTCTGATGTATCGATTACAAAAAGGAAAATTGAAAAAGCTGAGACTACACCCATTGGGAAGTTAATGTTAAATTTTCCAGAGGTGCCTCATTCAGAATTTCATGAATCCGATAAGACACCCTGCTTTTTGATGGCTACTGGTTACAGTAATGGCGGCGGATTGCTGAATGAGTATGCAGCGAAAAAGCTCAAGGACGATCATCCTAATTTATTTGCACAATACCCCAGCACACCGGATTATGACGATGACTGGGATGAATTAATGAACTCTAATTACAGCTCTTTAAACACACTTAATCAAGACAGATATCAGGCTGTCGCACAGTTCATTCACAAGCACCAGGAGCTTAACACTCGACCTGCGATTCTTACTGTTGCTGGTGACCATGAGGGTTGGCATGCTGAAAAAACTACAAAGGGACATGTCAGAACATCAAGCTATGAAATCTATTCAGTGAGCAAACCTGGAGAGATTATAGTCATTAGGGATAATGAATATAGAGCCAAGGTTGATAGAGATAAACTGCAACAGGAGAACCTACTACTAAGAAAGCAGCTCAAGACGTCCGAAGAATTACTCAATCAAATAAACATTTATCTTCATACAAAGGGGGTAACAGACGCAACGAAAGTAGGAAAGTTAAAAGACATTCTATTCAGTGCCACAGAAACTCAAAATAGCAAGCCAGAAGTATCTTATGATGATTTAAAACTAACAAGTGACCTTATTATCGGTAAAGACTATCAAGATGCTAAAAATTCATTTGAAGCAAAAAAACAAAAAATGGGATTTGATGGGTAATAATTAAGCCTTCCGATACTATAACCATGGTATTCATGTCCCAATATTCTTTTTTCAAAAGCTACCCATCCCGCTTCACCTTCCCCAGCCGTACTGGACTATCAAAACCAACTTTTTCATATTTGTGAAGATCAACTCTCGTTTTTGTGAATTCAAGAATGGTACATCCAAACCCTGACTGGCTGATCTTTGGCTCACCGGTCTCTACCTATCTGCCCTGCAATTCCTGTATGACATTCAAACAATAATAGATAAATACAATCGTTAAATTAAATGCAATTAAAAAATAACATGAGACTAACATTTGTTAGTCTGTCTAATTTTATATATAACTTTTGTTATCTACCTATTAACAATAAAAAGGAGCCTTCATGGACGTCGTTTCCCGCGACCTCAATCGGCATCTCAACGCCATTGATGCCCAGCAAGCCCTCGAAGACACCATCGAATCCCGACTTGAGCACATCGAGTCCGACTTTCAGCAACAGCTTGAACAGCAGCAACCCATCGCCATCAGCGGCTTAGGTGTCATGCACCTGATCGACTTCCTGAAGTTTCTCACCCTGGAAGAGTACCACCCCATGCAGGGGTATCGCTGGCTGGCTGTTAAACAACTGGCTCACGACTGCAACGACGAACACGCCCGGCTCTCCGCTTGGGACATTATCAACTATGCCAGCAAGCGAGGCTACTGCCGTGGTTAACCAACAGTGTGAAGACAGCCCACTGGAGAGCTGTATCGAAGACGGGATCACTGAATGGCTGGAGTTCAATAGCTTCTCCTACAACCTGACCCACATGAACAATCTGATCCGTCGTCTGACTGAAGTACTGAGTATTCGCACCCACCCTGACAGCCTGAAAGAACTGATCCAGGGAGAAGTGACCCCATGGCGTGAAGAGCGGGCAATGAACTGCACACTCACCGATTACAACAACCTGATCCGTGACCTCGAAGACCGACTGTCGGCTCTGCAGCAGCGGATCAACCACGATAAGGAGCGACAGCGTGCCTGCTAAAAAGAAAGAACAGACGATGATCACCCGTGAAGCCGAACCGTTGGTGACGCCGGATGCCACGACCTTCACCGAAATAGGCCAGCTGCTTAACAGGGCACTGGAAAAAGGCTCGGATATAGCAACCCTGGAACGGGTGATGACACTCTACGAACAGGGTCAGGAAGGCCTGGCAAGGCAGCAGTTCAACCACGCCTTTGCCGCCTTTCAAAAAGAACTGCCGGTGGTCAAAAAGAGCAAAACGGCCAGCTTCACCACCAGTAAAGGCGGCACGATGTCCTATCGCTATGCCTCCATGGATGACGTGGTGCAGGCGGTCCAGCCGGTGCTGCATAAGGTGGGGCTCAGTTACTGGTTTGAACAGTCGCAGCAAGAGGTGCAGAAACAGAAGGAGGTCGAACTGCAACCCGGCATCACGGAAACACGACCAGTGACGGTTACCGTGATCTCGATTACCTGCCATCTGGGTCACGTATCCGGCCACACCATCAGCAATACCGTTTCCGGCCCGATGGACAGCAGCGGCAAGAAAAACCCGATCCAGCAAATGTCATCGGCCGTCACCTATCTGCGTCGTATTGCCCTGGTGGGCATCCTCGGCGTAGCCTGCACCGATGAGGACGTGGATGGCTTCTCCCCGGATATCAAAACGGAAGAAGAGGACAAACCATCAGCCTATCCCGATGGAGACTTCCAACTGAACCTGCCGGACTGGACTGCGCGAATCGAGTCCGGCCGAAACACCGTGCAGGACATCATCATCAGCATGAACAGCAAGGCTCCCGCTACGCCCCAACAGGTCAAACACCTGCAATCCATCCATAGAAAGGGACATTAAATGCAACTGATCGATATACAACAGGGTTCGACTGAATGGCTGGCTTTCCGGCTGGGACATTTCACCGCCAGTGAAGCACCCGCCATGATGGGCGACAGCCCCTATACCAAACGGATTGAACTGCTTTATCAGAAAGCCACCGGCTACCGTCCCGTCGTCACCCCATATCAGCAAAAGAAATTTGATCAGGGGCATGCGGCTGAAGCCAAAGCCCGCCCCTTGGTTGAACGTCGTGAAGGGCAGGAGCTGTTTCCGGTTACCGGCGTCCGCACGGTGCACGGACTGCCCCTGCTGGCCAGTTTTGATGGACTGAATCTGGATAAAACCCTGGTCTTCGAACACAAGCTCTGGAACAACAAGCTGGTTGCCCAAATTGAGGGGGAAGGACTGGAGCCGGTTTACTACTGGCAGCTGGAACACCAGTTATTGGTGGCTGAACAAGCCGAACGAGCCCTGTTGGTCTGCTCCGACGGTACGGCGGACAACTTCCGCACGGTCTACTACGAATCACAGGAGGACCGGCGTGCCGCCCTGATCTCTGGCTGGCAGCAATTCCAGGCGGACCTTGAGCAATACCAGCGTGAGCTGGCATCGGGAAAGACCCAGTCCCCTTATCAGGAGGCCGTTAACCGCAACGACGCCACGTTCCGCCATGCCGAACAGGAATACCTTCAGGCCATGAGCCAGAAGAAAACCGCTGAGGCCGAGCTGGAAAAAGCCAGAGAAACCCTGATCAACCTGACCGGCGGGCTGAAAACCAAAGGCGAAAAACTGCAACTCTATCCCACCCACAAAGAGGGCTCCATTAAATGGAAAGCCGCGTTTAAAGCGATGCTGCCAGAAGCCTCAGCCAAAGACCTGGAACCCTTTCGAGGCGGAGAGTCCATCACATGGACGGTCAAAACGTTGTAGGGGAACCGCCCCCCAGCAAAAGACTCCAACCTGTGGATAACCCATGCCGGTACGTTCGTGATTAATACCCGGGTACCGGCTAACCAATAACAACATCAGGAGATACCACCATGGCCAGAGGCGTCAATAAAGTCATTCTTGTGGGTAATGTCGGGCAGGACCCCGTCGTTCGATACACCCCCGGAGGTGATGCCATAGCGAATATCAGCCTCGCTACCTCGGAAAAGTGGAAAGACCAGCAGGGTCAACAGCAGGAACGAACCGAATGGCACCGCATTGTTGTCTTCGGCAAACTGGCAGAGATTGCCCAGCAGTTGGTGCGCAAAGGCAGCAAGCTCTACATCGAGGGCAAGCTCCAGACCCGGAAATGGCAGGACAACAACGGACAGGATCGCTACATTACCGAAATCATCATCAATGGTTTTAACGGACAGATGCAGATTCTGGACAAGTTGAACGACCAGCCTGCACAGCACTATCCGCAGCAACCGCAGCAACCGCAGCAACCGCAGCAACAGAACACGGTATCACCGCCCCAGTCTCAACAGCCGCAGCAGAGCCCATACCCGAACGCCCCCACAGGGCAGCCATCGCAGCCTGCCCAGCCAGCGAGCGGTTATGACGACTTTGATGATTCGATACCTTTCTGACGCCGGGAGCTGCCATGAACAAATTCACCCTGGACCACTTGCAACTGAGCCGCGAGATAGCCCTGCTGGTTGAACAGGGCGACATCAACGAGGCAAGCAAGCACTTCGACCAGCGCCGGGAAAAAGCGGAACAGGCACTGGCATTTCTGAAGTCCCCACAAAACAGTCAGGCCTGCTCCAGCTGCCTGATTCAGGCCACGATTCATGCACTGGTCTGCCTGACACTGCCCGAGGATGCCGACAGTGAAGACCGCGACGTGCAGAACTATCTGGTGGCGGCCTACGTCATCCAGCTGGCCATGACGCTGCACGGTGAAAAAACCTCATGTTGCCACGCCATTGATGGTGAACGATTGCACTGAATCAACCACGCCCGTTGGGAGGGAAACCCAGTGATCAATTACATACGGATTACGAAGTTTTGTGAAATCACCGGCTGGTCAAAAAGCTGGGTTTACGAACGGATCAGCGGCAGAAACGAACTGAAATGGGTGCCGGGGCGTGAATACATCCAACTCCCCAACGGTCGCATCGTCATCAGTATAAAAGGTTACGAAGAATGGGTAGAGAAGGGACAGGCCTTAGAGTCGTCAGCAAGAGCACCGTCGAAATCAGTTTTACCTATCAGGGACAGCGTTGCCGCGAAAGGCTCAAGCTTAAGCCCACCCCCGCTAATCTGAAACGGGCGGAACGACACCGGGCCGCCATCATTGATGCCATTGAAAAAGGGACATTCAACTACGCGGTCACCTTCCCGAACTCAAACAATGCCCGTGAGCTGGCGACACAACCCGGCGATGCTTACGCCATAAAACAGTACCTGAGCCAGTGGCTGCGTCACAAACAAGAGGGAATCAGCGCCAGTACCTACAACGACTATAAAAAGATCGTCAACAACACCCTGATACCTGCCTTTGGTCACCTGAAGCTGAGCGACCTGAAACGAAAACACATCAAGGTGTGGGGAAGAACACAGACGTGCAGCAACAAACGGATCGGCAACATTCTCAGCCCGTTACGCACAGCCCTGACGGAAGCGGTTGAAGATGAAATGATTGAAAACAACCCATTGCAGGGTTGGACTTACACTCGAAAAGAAGAACCCTCGGAAGATCACATTGATCCATTCTCAAAACAGGAGCAGGCCGATATTTTGGCAGTGCTTACCGGCCAGGGCAGAAACCTGATCCGGTTTGCCTTCTGGTCTGGCCTGCGGACGTCGGAACTGGTGGCGTTAAAATGGACCGATATCGATTTCAAAAATGGACTGATTCGAGTACGCCGAGCCCGAACCCAGGCCGCCAAAAAAGATGAAGCCACCAAAACCTACAAAGGCCGTCGCGATGTCAAAATGCTTGATCCTGCCCGTGAGGCTTTACTGGAACAGAAAAGCTGGACCTACCTGGCCAACGAATACATCTTCCACAATCCAAGAACCAACCTGCCCTGGGAAGGTGATCAGCCAATACGGAAAACACTCTGGATTCACGCCCTGAAAAAAGCAGGCGTCACCTATCGGAACCCATACCAGACGCGGCACACATACGCTTCAATGATGCTCTCTTCCGGTGAACATCCCATGTGGGTATCGCAGCAAATGGGACATGCAGACTGGACGATGATTGCCCGAAGGTATGGAAAATGGATGCCGGATGCCAATCCGGACAGTGGTGGCAAAGCCATCAGCCTGTACGCAAGTATGCCTGAAAAGCCTGCCTGCAAGAAGACTGTCTAAAGCATCACAAGACCTACCGGATCAGTAGGTCTGGACCCCATATTTCAACAACATTCGTGGCAACACATCATCAAGATTTTTGACATCATCATCATTGAGCTGGATCAGGTGGAAGCCGTACTTGTTGTAGATTTCCAGCTTCTGTTTCTTCCGGGTAAGATACTTCTCATCATTCTCATACCCCCAGTACTCGATGTAGACCTTGCCGGTAGGAATATAAAAATCGCAATACACATCTTCTTCAATGGGCAGTTTACGCTCATAAGCATGGACAATTTCAGCCATATAAAGCCAGTTGTCGATCAACATCTCTGCTTTTGATCGTACCATGTGCCCATCAGCGGTTCTCAAAGTAGCAGGGAACTTTTCACGAAAGTTCGCCTGCTCTGAAGTAGATGACGTTTCTGTTGGTTCCTGCTCTTCACCCTTGATTTCTTTCAGGGACAGCTTGAAAGCTTTGTTTTCCAGAATGGATTCTGGCCAACTGGAATAAGGCACACCAGAACGAAAATCCTCTTTTTGAACACCGCTCATCGCCTTACCCTGTGGTGTGAGTTCCCATCCCTTGAGCGCTTTTTTAATCCATCCAAGCTCAGAAAAAAGAGCGTTAACCCGCTGGGCACTGAGATCAACTTGCTTCGCTATACCACTGGCCGTCAAAAGCTTTCCGGAAGCATTCTCTTTAGATGGCTCAGAACCTGTAATCTGCATATTTTCAGGCCAGACAATGTAGGCTCCATATTTGGGACTGGTTTTCTGCTCACCTCCCTGTTGCGTACCAAGCTCTGTTAATTGCCAGGCATCATCCTTCCGTTGAATGTAGCCTGCACCTTCCAGAGTCTGGAAAAAATCTTTAGATGCAACCCCATTCAACTTTGCAACAGCACTGGTTGAGATTTTTTTTATGACATCTGACATCGTTGTCCCTCTATTCTTATCACCCATTGATTGAATAAATAAATTTGACCGATCAGACCAAAATGCATTCAATGGATTCGTATTCTTTGACCATCAACAGAGTCGGGACAGTATAGAGGCTGACGGATGCAAAATTCGAGACCATATTCCGAATTTTGTGCGTTTCACAAAAATTGGTCATACCATCTGGGGGTGTGTACGCTGAGGGGCATGGAAAATAGATACCGGAACCAATCCGGGTAGCGGTGGCAAGGCCATCAGTTTGTACGCAAATACCTCTGAAAAACCAACCAAAAAGCAGTCCTTTTAAAGCCCTTCAAACTAAATTTTCCAACTCATGTACAAAAGCCTGTATAAACGTCACCGTCTATACAGGCTTCTGCTGGATTTTACTCAAAAATGCTGTCAAAAAAGCTGTCATTTCTACCCGAAAAACAAGGTATTTACTGGACAGTTTGCACTATGGTTTTTCGCAAAACCTTGATTTTTAATAAAAAATTGGTGGAGGCGGCGGGACTTGAACCCGCGTCCGCCAGCTCTCAGCCTTCGGCTCTACATGCTTAGATCCACCTTTATTTTAACACCACAGCGACCCAGTGGTCGGGGTTCCGCAGTGCGATTCCCACAAGTTTTAGCCCGTCAGCCAGAGACCTGCTGAGCGTGGCGAGTCCGCTTGCGATGACAGTCTGAATACCAGCCAGCAGACGAGCCGGTTAGACTGGAAAGCTCGTAGGGTTTAGCTACGATCAAGCAACCATCAGCTGAGCGTACTCAGCGTCGTTTGCGCTTTCGGTAGTTGTCTTAATGGCAACTAATAGGTTTGTAGTGTTTTGATTAACGAGAACCACTACGCCCTCGGCATGCACCTCAGGGTTCGATACCGTCGTCGAATCCGAATCGCCCCCGGAACTAATAGTTATAGAGCACTGAGCTCGATGTCGCAATGGCTGGCGCATAATCAGTGGCTATATTACGCTGGCTATTCACGCCAGGACGGATCAATACGGTCCAGTCTGCGCAACAATCCGGGCCATGAAAGCTCTGCTCCCCTACCAAGATTGGCCTCTTGGTATTGATTAATCACGACCTGTTCAACTTCCGGTTGAATTTGTACGATTGGCGTACCACATCCCATGGCCTGAACCTGAATCTCACAGGCCTTTTGCAGAAAATAGAAATTCTGAAATGCCTCGGCAACTGTAGCTCCTGCCACCAGCACACCATGATTCCGCAGAAACATAACATTGTTCTGCCTCATATCTTTCTGCAGGCGCTGACGTTCACCTCTTTTAACCGATATGCCTTCATAGTCATGGTAAGCAACCCTCTGAAACAGAAGCATTGCATGCTGGCTCAGGGGCAACAGACCACACTCCAGGGCAGAGACAGCAACAGTCGCTACTGTATGGGCATGAAGGACACAGCGAACATCTTCCCTCACCTGATGAATGGCACTGTGGATAACAAAGCCGGCAGGGTTTACCGGCCAGTTGGAGTGTTCCACTTTGTTTCCATCCAGATCGATTCGAACCAGACTGGATGCAGTGATCTCGTCGAACATCATGCCAAAGGGGTTGATCAGAAAATCCGATGGCCCATCCGTTAGCCGGCAGGTGATATGGGTGTAAATCAGGTCATCCCAGCCAAAATACGCAATCAAGCGGTAGCAGGCAGCCAAGTCCAGCCGAAGTTTCCATTCACTCTCATCAAAACGGTTACTTTTCTCTGCGTCTGGTAATCCCATGACCAATCGCCCTGTCCTCATTGATCAGCAATACTGGCTGTTGAATACGATTAGCGCGGTTGCAAAATGCGCGAAAAATATCCACTGCCATGACGTCCGACAGTGAATTGATATACAAGCTCTGGATACTATAGCTATCTTTGGTGATACCGCGGATTACGTAAATTTTTCTTTATGTACCAAGGGGGGGCGCAATTAACCGTATGCGTAATCCCCAGGCCTCACTCCACTTTCTGTGAAGGTTGGAGATTTGTTTTTCAGAGCAATGGCGTAATTATGAAGATTTTTCAGGAAGTGTTTGGAGCCACACGCTCCGGTGAACCGGTTTATGCCTTCCGTCTCTGTAACCAGAAAGGCATGGAAGTCACCATTCTGACCATGGGGGGGGTTATCCAGAGCATTCGTGTTCCGGATAGAGATGGCGATCTGGTCGAAGTCACCCTGGGTTGTGACTCGGTGGCTGATTACGAGCGGTCCGGTGCTTATTTTGGCGCCATTGTTGGCCGCTACGCCAACCGTATCGCCAGAGGAGAGTTTGAACTGAATGGTGAACAGTTTCAGTTGGCCTGCAACAATGCACCGAATCACCTGCACGGTGGTAAGATCGGGTTTGATCATCGCCTGTGGCGGGCAGAGTCTCACACGACAGATGGCCTCTGCACACTGTCCCTTTACTATGAGTCAGAAGATGGTGAAGAGGGTTACCCCGGAACACTGAATGTCAACGTGATCTACACCCTGAATAACCAGAACGAGCTGAGTATTGAGTATCGGGCAACTACGGATGCCCCTACTGTGGTTAACCTGACCAACCATACCTATTTCAACCTTAACGGCAGCGAAGACTGCCTGAGCCACCAGTTGCAACTTCACTGCAGCCATTTCACCCCAACGGATGAGACTTCTATTCCCTATGGTGAAATTGAGCCGGTTCACAACACACCCATGAACTTCACCACCATGAAGCCGATAGGTCAGGATATTAGCCAGAACTTTGTTCAGCTGAAGCAGGCCAGAGGGTACGATCATAATTGGGTTATCTGGACGGAGAGAAACGATGGGCGCCCTTTAAACCCTGCCGCCCGGGTGGAAGAACCAGAAAGTGGCCGAACACTTGAGGTACTTACCACTCAGCCAGGTGTGCAGTTCTATACCGGCAACTATCTGGAAGGCGAGCCAGCGCGTGGTGGCAGTCAATATGGTATGCGGGCAGGTTTCTGCCTGGAGACGCAGCATTTTCCGGATTCTCCAAACCGTCCTGAGTTTCCATCGACTCAGCTGAACCCAGGTGACACCTATCAGGAAAAAACAGTGTTCCGGTTTGGCCTTCTCTAAGCCTCTCTTCAGGCCGGAACCACCGGCCTGAAATTATTTTCTAATTTTTTTCAACTGACCTGTAACATCTCACCGACTCCCTCGTTGTATTGATAAGTCCGCAATTTGCGGTCGGTAAAAACGACAGGAGAGTCACCATGACAACAAAAACTAACAAACTGACCAACCTGGTTGCTGCCACCCTGGTTTCCGCAGCGTCTGTCACCGTCAGCGCCGACATGACCGGTTCCATCACCTCACTGAACCATGGCTATGAAGGCATTGTGCTGGCCAAGAAGCGAGTGGATGAAGGACGCTGTGGTGAAGGCAAATGTGGAGCCTCATCAGCACCGGCAAAAGCGGACGATGGTAAATGTGGTGAGGGAAAATGTGGTGGAGACAGTGCCGTCAAAGCGGATGAAGGCAAGTGTGGTGAAGGTAAGTGCGGCGAATCAGCCAGCAAGGATGAAGAAGGCAAATGCGGCGAAGGCAAGTGCGGAGCCGCCTGATGAAGCCTCTTCCTTCACTCTGCGGTGCAGGCCTTGGCCTGCGCCGGGAGCACCTCCAGAGCATGGCCAGCGAGGTGCAATCCACCGTTCAGTTTCTGGAGGTAGCCCCGGAAAACTGGATTAAAGCCCCAAAACAGAGGCGTCAGCTACTGGCACAGATTCTGGAAAAGACACCGCTGGTCTGCCATGGGCTTTCCCTGTCACTAGGAGGTCCTGCCCCGCTGGACATGGATCTGCTGAAAGCGATTAAGCGTTTTCTTCAGGAGCATCATGTGGTTCGTTATACCGAGCACCTGAGTTACTGTTCTGACCAGGGACACCTCTATGACCTGATGCCGATCCCGTTTACGGAAGCCGCTGCCCGCTACGTTGCAGATCGCATTAAGCAGACCCAGGACGTTCTGGGTGAACCCATTGCGGTGGAGAACGTCTCCTATTATTGCGCTCCCGGGCAGCAGATGCCGGAAATTGAGTTTATCAACACCGTGCTGGAGCTGGCGGACTGTGAGTTGCTGCTGGATATCAACAATATTTTTGTGAACAGCATCAATCATGGTTATGACTCGGATGCGTTTTTACGGCAGTTACCCTCCGAGCGTATCAGCTATGGGCATATTGCCGGTCATTATATTGAGCAGCCGGATCTTATTATCGACAGTCATGGGGCGCCGGTTCGCGATGATGTCTGGCAGCTGCTGGGTAATGCGTATGAATACCATGGTGTTTTCCCAACGCTGCTGGAGCGGGACTTTAACATTCCGCCATTAGATGAGCTGGTTGCAGAGCTCGATTCAATACACCGAATTCAGCAGTCTGTGATGAATCAGCAGAAGGAGTATGCCTGTGGATGATTTTCAGGTTCTGCAGCAGCAGTTCACTGAGGCTATACGTCATCAGACTGATAATCCTTTTGATCAGATAAAGCCGGAGCGCTTTGCCGTTTATCCCCGGCTGATCCGAAACAATATCGCCAACTTTGTCAGCCAGGGCTTCCCTGTGCTGACAAAGCTATTGACGGAAGCACAGTTCAATCATCTGGTGGATCGCTTTATGGTTGAGCACCATGCCAGCTCTCCCTATTTCATTGATATCTCCGGGGAGTTCCTGGCATGGCTTAATTCAGCTCCAATGTCTGATCAATCGCACACTCTGCCACCGTTTCTTCAAGAGCTGGCTCACTATGAATGGCTGGAAACCCATTTGCTGGGCAATGAACAGGACGAACCGCCAGCCGAGGCAATCACTGTTTTTTCAGACTGTGAAAACGAGCTGATATGGTCAGTCAATGCCGTAGCCGCGGCTTATCAATACCCGGTTCATAAAATCAGCCGTGACTTTCAGCCACAGACCACTCCAGAACAACCGACTTTGCTGGTTATTTACCGTCAAGAAAATGAAACCCGGTTTCTTACTGTCGATGCATTGGCCTGGCAGCTGTTTCAAACAGCCTCCAACCTTGATCAGCCGTTGAATCGGGAGCTGCTTATCAATCAGACACTGCAACACCTGACGACGGCTGAGCGAGTTCAGGTTAAGCCATACGCTGAACAGGCACTGGTGAACTATTATCAACTGGGTCTGATTCTGGGAGCTGCTGCCGATTGTTGAAGAAAATTGACTCCAGCTCTTGTCAACGTCATTGGAGGCGAAGCAATAATAGGAGGCTGTCCGGGAATAGACTGCCCTACTGCGACAGCAGCAAATTAGACTGAAAACCCGTAAATTTTTGGCAAATAGAACCACTATTCACCAAAAATTTACGAATTTTCAGGCTCAATTTCCTGCAGCCTCGCTACGGGGTCGCCCAGACGGGCGCTATTCCCGAACAGCCTCCTAGGCAGTGACAACGTGCAGGGTGACTAACAATGAAAAAACTGCAGCTAACTGGATCAGCCACAGAGCGTGGACACCGCCATGGTGAGCTGATGCGTGAAGAGATCCATACAGTACTGGACTATTATCGCTCCCGCTTTCTAACCGACAGAGCAAAGCTACAGAACCACGTGGACCTGTTGATGCAACGGCTGATGGCATTCAGGCCTGAATACCGGGTTGAAATGGATGCCATAGCCGAAGCATCCGGTGTTGAGCCATTCTGGATTTACTGTATCAACGGCCGCAGTGAACTCATGTCATCCCCTGCTCCCACCGAATGTTCCTCCATCGCCTTTCCTCAGAAGGGCCTGCTGGGACAAAACTGGGACTGGGCCCAGGCTTTGGAAGGTCAATTAGCTCTGGCAGATATTGAACTGGAATCGGGTCATCGGTTATTGACCATGACCGAACCGGGAATGCTGGCCAAGATTGGAATGAATTCTGCCGGGCTTGGTGTCTGTCTGAATATTCTGCCCGCCAATCAGAAACTGATCGGTCTGCCGGTGCATTTCCTGCTCAGGGCACTGCTTGAATGCCAATCCTTACAGGAGGCCAGAGTGCTGATCAAAAGCCATGGTGCTGGAAAGGCCAGTCATGTCTTAGTCGCCGATAAAAAGACAACCATTGCCGTAGAACTGGCACCGGATCAACCCTGGTTTCTAGCAACAGAACAGCCAGTTTACCTTCATACCAATCACTACCTTCAACCTGATCAGGCTCAGCCTACTTCAACTCGCCACTGTACAGAAACCCGGCTGGAAAAATTGAGGGAGGCGACTCAGCAAACGGCCAAATTAGACCTGAACACTATGCAGCAACTACTCAATGAGAATGAGCCGCCTTTCCCGATTCTGCGACCATACAGCTACCATGAGTTGACCGGTAACGGTGGTACGCTGGTAACGTTGCTGATGGATCTTGGTGAACGGCAAATGCTACTAAGGGAAGGTTTTGATCCAATGATCAATTTTGAGCGTTATACGATTTAACAAGACGAAGGGTTATTCCAGGAGCCTGTCGGACTTACCACTGACCTACTGCGAAAAAGCCGAATTTGGCCATTTTTTATGCTGATTTTCGTTGAATAGAACAACTATTCGCCTCAAATCAGCATAAAAACTGTCTCAAATCGGACTTTTTCTCGCTACGGTCGGCTAAGTCCGACAGGCTCCTAGCCCTTCTGCGAACCGTTGATTTTATCCATTACCGACTGTACTTCATCATCAGAAGCCTGCTCACTGACAGAACGCTCGGCCAGTTTTTTTATGGCCGCAAACTGTCTGACAAATCGGCGACAATGATGGCACATCATCAGATGCATCCGCATACTCAGGCGCTGTCGCCAGTTCAGCTCATCATCCTGAAGCTGACCCGCCATGCGCTCGATATCCCGACATTTCAGCATATGCCTGTCTCCTGAAAATGTTCAATACCGGAATACAGCTTTGCCCGCGCCCGATGCAGGAGAACCCTGACATTCGCCGCCGACTCGTCAATAAAGCCAGCGATCTCTTCCAGTGACATCTGGCTGATATCTTTCAGACCAAACACCAGACGCTGTTTCTCTGGCAACGTGGTGATTTTATGGTTCAGACAATCCATCAGTTCACGTTTGTCCAATAATGCCTCTGGCCCTCCCAGATCCCAGTTAGACGGAGGCTGCTGCCAATGGCCGTTGGCCTTAAAGCGGTGAGCCATCGGTTCCTCTTCCGGAGCATCGAACAGGAATTCCCGCTTCTGCCTGCGGTACCGGGAACGGGCTTCATTAGCGGTAATGGTCAGCAACCACCCCTTGAAACTGCCCCTGGGCTCCCATTCCGGAAGTTTCTGATGCACCGTCAACCAGGCTTCCTGAACAATTTCATCAGCATCGCTTTCACCCACAATCGGCAGAGCAACAAAGCGCATCAAGCGATAGTAATGCCTGACCAGCACCGTAAACGCCTGCTGATCACCGTTTTGAGCCTGTTTAATTAATAACGCTTCATCGTCCATACCGTTACAAACCCGGGAATGAAAAAAATGACCTGCACACTGTAACAATCTTCTCTCTGGTACGTTGAATGAATAACAACAAAAAAAAGCCCAGGGAGTCAGTCATGAATAAGATTGTGTCACTCTATCAAAGAACAGTGGATTATCTCCATCACGCTGATGGACTACCGTTGCTGGCTCTTCGCCTCTACCTAGCTCCTATCTTCTGGATTGCCGGCACCAATAAACTGGCACACTTTGACGATATGGTGATGTGGTTTGAGCACGGTCTGGCCCTCCCCTTCCCCTGGCTGATGGCGGCACTGGCGACCTGGACAGAAATTATCGGTGCGGTACTACTGGTGGCGGGTCTGGGCATTCGGTTGATATCAGTCCCACTGATCATCACCATGCTGGTTGCTATTTTCGCGGTGCACTGGCCCCATGGCTGGCAGGCTATTGCTGATACTGGCAGCTTTGCCCCCAATGAACATGCAGCAGAAGCAACAAAACGGCTGAATGGTTTTCTGGGCTGGCTGAAGTCGAACCATCCTGGCCGCTACCACTACATTACTGAGTTTGGCAAACCGGTGATTCTGAACAATGGGATTGAGTTTGCGGCAACCTACCTGGCGATGTTACTGGTGCTTTTTTTCCAGGGAGCCGGACGCTATGTCAGCGTGGATTACTGTTTGGGAAGAACGCTGTTGAAAAAATAAACTGAAGACAAAACGTCAGACAGGTTCTGACGTTTCTTTGTTTTTGCATTTACTCTGAGCCTACCAGCGGAAACACCCGGTCGATATCTTCGGATACAAAAGGTCGTCCTTTGGCATTCAACGAAGTACCAATAACCAGGGCGTCAATGGCCAGCTTGTTATCCCGTTTACGGAAGATTCTCTGCTTAAACCCGAATTTCAGTCTGGAGAGTCGGACGGGCTCTACTTCCACATAAAACGCATCCCCGGGCACCAGCGACATTTTGTAATCCATCTCGCTTCTCAGCACCACCAGATGAATCTTCTCTGCCGCCAGTCTGGCAAAGTCGATCTCGTTAGCGTGCAGAAACTCATGCCGTGCATGCTCCAGATAATTGAAATAGACACTGTTATTAACAATTCCCTGCAGGTCGCACTCATAGTCGCGAACCTTCATCTCCAGACTGAATAGCATTCTTTACTCTCTCGAAAAAGGAATTGCTGAATTGAATCACATCATCAGCGAATGGCGAAACTATGACTTCTCATCTATCTTTGCACAAGCTTGTGGGACAATTGCTTGCTCTCTTTAAAATTAATCTGTCCATTGGCCATGAAAAACAGGAATCGTAAACCTGCTTACCCAAAGACTCCTGATAAGTAACATTAAATACATCAGCAGAAAATTATAATAAGAGTACAGGTAGACGTTAGATTTTTACCAAGGCACAGGTTTCTTAACATGGCAACTCCCATGACCAGCCTAGGGCAACGCATCACGCCAGATTAGTTATCCAGAGAACATATTGCCCTGAAGCAAGATCCCTTCACAGCAGAAACACAGTCATCTACCAGCATGGTAGCCTTTGGTAGAAAGCTGGAGCAGAAGTCGGCTGGCTTAGAAGTAATGCTGCATTATGCTTCCACTCACAGGGTTCCCCTTCATCAAAAGCATATGGAATCAATAGAATCCGAGGAAGCAGATGAAGCAAAAAAAGCAGAGGAAGCAAAGAAAGAAGCAGCAACAGATCCGACATACAGTAATTATAAAAAACTTCCTGATTACCACTGTACCTCAGCCAGCTTGAGGAGCCTTGCTGGCATGGGACAAGTCCGTGCAGCCATATAACCCAACCTTGATACCATTGCTTTCAAATCAAAGCGCCGGTTGAATCGGTAACAATATTCAGCAAGGTATCTTGGCAAATGCTTCGAGTTAATACTGTGGTAACTGCCTTTCAAGGAATTTTTGGTGATGTGTCAGAGCTGTTGATCTGATACATCACCCACGAAATACAGAATGCGCCATCAAACTTTCTACCCAGATTTTCTTAATGATTTATTGAATGACAGGCCATCAGAAAAGCAAGTCTTTACTAGAATACCACCCCAGTTCAGTGTCGATAGCGTAGAAAGCACAACCTATTCCGGCATCATTGCTTTTGAGACTTCATACCCTGCACCTTCGGGGTCATAATCGCTGATACTGAATAAACAAAGCATTCCTGGAAATGCTCTATTAAATTGCGAAAGCTCGCTGAATTAGAAGAATAACCAGTATTATTTGAAAAATAGAACGACCATGGTTAGACACCTGTTTTTAAGATAGTAGCGTTCGCTTCATATCCAAAGCGCTCCCCATTCGCCAAGAAGAATCAGCACAACGAACTTTCTTAGTGAAGGGGAACATTATCCATTGATCATCATAGTGCTCATGTTTCAAGTGCATGGACCTATGATAAGAAAACTGAAAAACACCGGCAACTGATTTAACAATATCAATACTACGTTTTTTTTCAAGAATGGAAGAAGTGTGGCTCAACATTTCATGCAACAAACATTTGAAATAATCCAACCCCTTTTCTGAAGCTGCATACACATCATTCCCATTACTGAACATAGCACCTTTAAACAAACAGTCTACAACACCTTTAACGGACTCATAATAAGTATCAGTATCAAAGTAAATCATCCCGGTACCTGCTAACTTTTTAAATGGATCATCTTCTTTGAGAAGGGGGCTAATCAGGTCAGAGCCTAAATACATCAAAGCAACCCGATAGATATCACTGTCAATAGCAAATACCCGGGTTTTCCTTGCATTATCCATTTCGTTCAGATCAACATAAAGCCATTCATCAACCTCTTTAAGCCCAAGACTTTGAAATTCCGGACACTGCGTAACATCCAGCACCCGCACATTGTCTTTATTAAGGGTCATCATATGATGGATTTCTTCCGGCGTCAGAAGACCGCTATGTATCCAGATAGCATTCAACCTGTCAGGATAAGCCTCTGCCCATTGATGGATGTTTGTAATGTATTGATCCGGTAGAACACTGCCAAACCAGATAAAATTCAGCGGAAGATCTGCGGTATTTACATAATCTTCCAACAAGCAAGCTTTAGCCATTTGAGGAGCAACAATGCCGGTGACTGTTGAACTCAGTTGTCGTTGAGAACACTCTTCAGGCGCGTCCAAACGGGCACTATTATGAGGAGGCGGTTCAACACCCTCTACTTCATCAGAGCATGCAGAAGCTGCACGCTTACCTAACTGCTGACCGACTGGATGATTAATAAAAACTGCGGATGGGAGCCCTGAACATGGAGACTCACACACTCTTTTAATAGTCCAGGATTGAAGAGTTCTTCGTTCCAAAATAATACTTTCCTGGCTTGCGTTCACGGAAAATGAACAAACCGGGTTTATTGGTTCTTGAACAACTTCTTCTGAAAAGATTCCTTTTACTGTTAGACAAGTATTTATGTTCACCTTTTATTTCCAAATTTAGGTACTAGGCAGTATTCTCAATGAGCCATATTCTGCTGACAGCCATTAATCAGTTTTCTCGAAAGTCAGTCACTTCCCCACTGAGTAGCAATATACAACATCAATCAACCCAGTTTACTAACAAGGTGGTTAGGGTCGTTGACACAGTCCAATAACTGATTACCAGATAATCAAACATGAATCTGGTTCGCCAGAGCCTGGCAATCTACCCCATAAATGCCTGACCACCATCAACAGCAATACTTTGACCATTGATATAACGCATATCATCAGAGCAGAGATTGGTAACAACCCTGCCAATGTCGCCTTCACACTCCCCTACGCGGCGCATTGGAATAGCATTAACAAATGCTTCAGCTTCTTCTGGATTGGCATTCATCCACCACTCAAGGCTGGGTGATTTTGCATGGGGCAGGACCACGTTACAGCGGATATTATCCGGTCCCCATTCGCAGGCTGCGGCTCGACTGAGTGAGCGAATCGCTTCTTTCACAGCAGCATAGGGTCCATAACCCGATATATCCCAGCGCTTGGCTGCTGTAGATGCCAGGTTGATAATAACGCCATCACCTTTAAGGTGTGGGTAGCATAGGCGCATGAGTCGTAAAGTCGCCAGAGGCCCAGAGTGCCAGCCCGCTTCAAAGGCTTCATCGGTAATGTTGTTCAGGGTGCCAAGTGCAACTTCCTGGGCATTATTCACCAGAATATTCAGCCCACCCAATTCACTAATGACACGCTCTACACCAGCAGATAGAGATTCAGGATATTTTACATCCATCGAGATGGCAATGGCCTTACCACCCAGTTCCTGAATCTGCTCGCAGGTTGATTCACATTTTGCCAGTGTTCTACCTGCGACTGCCACCAAAGCCCCCGCCTTAGCCAGAGAAAGAGCTATTCCCTGACCAACACCCTGGCCTGCTCCAGTTACCAGAGCTACCTTTCCCGATAGTTTTTTCATTATTGTTATGCTTCCGGATGAGTGACTGTTCTTTAGCTTAATAAGATTGACAGAAAAGAGCTTAATCCATTCAAGGGATTTTAACGATGGCTGTACCACAATATAGACTCAACCATTACCTAAGTAACTAACCATATGAAATCCTATTTTCCGAGTAAGTGGACAGTCACCTTGCAGCCTAACAACTTTGCTCACATAGCTATGGCTACGCTCCCGCTGTTGCGCCTTTCATAGTAAGTATCCACTCATACAGAAATATTCGATTCCATATGGCCAGCTACTTAACATTATTGTTTTGCAGCGATGCTGTATTTCATCAGATGAACCAACCTGCCAAGCAATAGTACGGCAGCTAACGTCAGCCCGGTGACGATACCAACCCAGAAGCCCTCAGTCCCCATTGGGGTGCCAAAAAAATCCGTCATGGCAAATGCATACCCGAGTGGTAAAGCAACACCCCAATAAGCCCCACAGGAGAGCAACATGGGTACATGAGTGTCTTTATATCCTCTTAGAGCACCACTGGTCGATGCCTGTACCGCATCACTCACCTGATACATCGCAGCACACACCAGTAATACCGAAGCCCCTTTCACAATAAGAGGGTCATTCGTATACAGGCTGATAATCTGCTGCCGGAACAGCAATATGCACAGTACTGATAGCACAGCTATCAACGCGGCAGTCGAAATGCCACAGATTGCCTGCATTCTGGCTTCATCGGTCAGCCCTTTACCCAGTGAGAGCCCCACACGAATGGTAATACCAAACGACAGACTCATGGGAATCATATAGGTCATGCTGGAAAAGTTCAGAGCAATCTGTGCAGCAGCAATATTATTTGCCCCAAGCTTGCCAATCAGCAGCGCTATTACGGCAAAAATACTGCCGCAAACACAGATACTGACACCGATAGGTAGCCCAAGGCGAAACAATGCCTGTATTCGGGAAACATCAGGAAACACCGCTTTCAGGTCAAGCAAATGTTCATACCGGTGATGCTTGCGGATATAAAGAAATATCAACAATGACATCAGCCAGTACACGATACTGGTCGCCCAACCACACCCAACAGCTCCCAGTGCCGGAAGGCCAAACTTCCCATAGATCAGAACGTAGTTCACCGGAATATTGACCAGCAGCCCCAATACCGAAATCACCATGGGTGCACGGGTATTGCCCATGCCTTCCAGAAAACTGTTGAGCATATAGAACAGGGCTATGCCCGGCAGACCGAACGCTAAAGCATGAAGGTAACCAACACCGACTGGAATAATTTCCGGTGCAACCTTCATATAAACAAGAATCTCCTCACTGCCATTCAGATACCCGATCAAAATGGCAGAACATAGCAAAGCAATCCATAGAGTTTGTCCAAGATCTTTACTAATACCCGGATTATTACCAGCCCCACGATGGTGGGCCGTTACTGGTGTCAGCATCATCAGGATACCACGCAGCAACAGACTGGCCGGTAACCAGAGGCTGGTACCGACAGCAATTGCGGCCAGATCCTTTGCGCTGGCCTGTCCAGCCATACTGGTATCGACAAAATTCATACCATTAGTGGCCAGCTGGGTCACGATGATGGGCAGTGAAAGGTTCAGCAGAGCTTTGGATTCATCAATAAAGCGATGAAAAAGGGAAGATAACATTTGCATTAATCAGAGCATTCACACCAATACACAGGCTCGGATTCAGGCAGGATGGCAAAGTGAGCAGGGTAGGATGTGGCCGTTCAGGCGGCGGGAATACTACCACTCTACCCCAAAGCTTTAAACGAATTAAATTCCAGCAGATAAATTATATTCCCTCTCGTTCTGCGGTGATAAAAACAAAATCACTATCGTCAAGATCAGAATCACTTTCAGCCTGCGATTCAATATTTATAGCTTCAATATCACTGGCTTTAGTGGCTGGATCTTCAACTTTATCAATGTTTCCATCCGTTGCCTGAGCGCAATCAGTTCTTGTTTGGTCAGTAGCCTGATTACCTCTGATAAAAGTCATACATTGATTATGAAGTTTCTGAATACCTGTAACCGTTCGCTGACAAAGATGGCACCCCAAATTGTATGCAGCATTTCGGCTTCCTGGAAACTTACAGCAAGCCAAAGCAATAACACCGCATGAAACAGAAAACACACCTAAATACAGCCCTAATGGTATTTCTCCATCATTATTACCATTGAATGCAATTTGAAACTGAGGTGCAGGAATTGGAAGGTTTGCGTAACCGCCTACATCAACTACTGACAGCATTATTACTTCTGTTAAAATAATAAGGCAATTATTGCAACGGTAGAATAGCTGATCGTATTCTGAAAGAATATATCGAAATCAATGTCACTGCCGGTTTGATATCTAAAATCATGTGCTAGCATCAACCTTACGACAACCTGACGGAGCAGACAGAGGGAGAGCAGGCTTTGGGGATGAGGATAATGTAAAGTCTGGCATTTCAACTCCCAGCCTTCTCACGCGTTTATTTCCAAATTATTAACGCATTCAGAATTAAGAAATGATAAAAGCCAACACTGGCAAATAATGTAGACGAACTTTTCCTGCAGGTGAGATTATTCCAGTCTCAGCACCAGAATGAACCGCATGAGACACTCTCTTGGAACCATGGGAGTAATGGTGATCATATAAAGGGACATACCCATGGTTTCTACCAACCAGCTCAGCTCACTGCTGTACTGGCATGAGCATTGGTGTCGTTAATAGATTGTCTGGTAAAAACCATGGACCACTGGTCAGATGTCTAATTGAAAACGCTCACGGAGCATAGAAAACCATATTCCCGAAACCACTCAACAAACAGGCACGGCCACATCACCTGAGTTACTCAAGCTCCTGAAGTTCAAATCCCGAAATCCACTAAAGTTCGTATTCCATCCCCAGACCCAGTGCACCCGGCTTTCTGGTGTAATAGCCCTTCAACTGACTCCCGAGTTTTTGCAGTGCAACCATGCGAGAAGCATTTGTTGGGTGACTCTCCAGGAAAATACGAATAATACCTCTGACATCACCTGCCGCAGAGGTAAACCTTTCCCAGACGTGGGAGCATTCTGATGGGTCGTACCCCGCAAGAGCCATCAAATAAAGACCAATCTCATCCGCCTGGTGTTCCTGGTTATGAGCAATGGCGTTCGTAAAAAGGATACTGGCCAGAGCCTTTTTATTAAAAAACAGGAAATCAGTCATTCCCTGACCACTGTGCCTGGCCAGAACATGCCCCATTTCGTGCCCCAGAATACACGCCATGCCTGCCTCATTTTTAGCGACTGTAAATATAGAACGGTAGATGCCAATTTTATATCCGCCAACACTAAACGCATTTGGACCACCAGCACTCATCAGGTCAATCTCCCAATACGAAGCAGGGATATCAAATACCCGCTCCGCAACAGACGTTAGCCTGTCGCTAACCGGCTGCAAAAATGCCTTGTGCTTCTGATCAAGAGCCGTCGGGTACTCTTCATAAAAAATAAAGTCTTCTACCTGATTAAATTTGTAAACAACCCAGAACAAAGGCCTGAACAAAAGATCAGAGGGGGTTTTCAGATACGTTCTGGCCAGTATTGAACCCATACCAAGCAACACTCCAGTCCCAATCGCGGAAGCAGTAAAGTTGGCAAATACAGCATTTGATACTCCACCACTTTTAAGCAACGTACCCAGACCTGTCCAGCTCAGACCAAAAACGTTTCCCACCACACCTGCAGCAATGGAAGATAGCCCTGTATTTGCGACTTCATCCGACAGACTGCGATCAACGGTTGACCGGAGTTTGAACTCAATCGCCTCTTCACTGTTATAACCTGTAGATTCTGCACTGTTATAACCAGTGGCTTCTCCTGCTAGTTCAGGGTACTCACTATTATATTCATCAGAGTAGCTGGTAAGAGATAACAGAAAAAAAAGGGGAGTGATGAAAAACAGGCTTCTTACCCAATACATTTGCCACCTCAAAAAGCTGAAGACTATTGAGATCAGACACACCGGATAAATGATAGTTCCAAATCAACAATCCAAATAATGAAACAGAATAGATAAAGAAATGGCGATAACTGTTCAGGACGAATTGATCATGGAAAAGTATTGAACAAAAAAACTGAATCAATGAAGTGGAGTACTAAGATGTGTTCTCAATACCCCGTAATCAATTAAGAAAACCCGTTTCAGCTTACAGCGAATATTCCAGCCCCAGCCCAAGTACCTGTGGCTTGTTCGAATAGTATTCCTGTAATGCATTTCCATGTTGATTCAATGTGTTCATACGAGTCTTGTTTGTCGGATGTGTTGAAAGGAATATATTAACTATTTCTCGCAGATTTCCACCAAAAGCAGTCATCCGGTCCCAGACTCTTGAGCATTCTGAAGGATCGTATCCTGCCAATGCGGTCAGGTAGATACCTATTTCGTCGGCCTGAGTTTCACGATTCTGGGAAATTGCGTTGGCAAAAGACACACTGGCGAGGGCCACCTGATTCAGAAATATAACATCACTCAATCCCTGCCCGGTATGTTTCGCCAATACATGTCCCATCTCATGTCCCAGGATGCAAGCCATTCCAGCCTGGTTTTTAGCCAGAGGAAAAATCGAATGATAAACAGCAATATTATACCCACTGGTTGCAAAGGCATTGGGAGCACTCATATCCATGGGAGTGATTGTCCAGTAATAGGCAGGAACATCGAAAACCTGCTCAACAACAGCCTTTAAACGTTCAGATACCGGATCAAGAAACTCAGCGTATTTCTGCTCCAGCTCAAGTGGAGCCTCTTCATGCAAAACCCAGTCCCGCACCTGAGTATATTTATAGGATCCCCAGGTCAGTGGCCGGGACATCAAGTCAAATGGTGTCTTTAAATAGGTACGTGATAAAACAGATAGCGTCCCCATCGCAGCCCCGGTAAGAAAGGCAGTAGCAGTGAAATTGATAAATAATGGGCTGGCACCGCCTGTTGTGACTGCTGTTTTCAGACCAACCCAACTGACCCCTATCATCGAACCAACAATACCAGCAGCAACCGATGCAAGGCCATTATTTTCAATTTCTTCAAGCAGGCTTCTGTCAACAACCCGATGGAGTTTACTGATAATAATATCGTCTCGATTTAATCGATGAACCTCTTCATTTCCATAAGCGTTGGAAACGCAGGAAATAAGGGATATAGAAACAGAAAATAATATGATGGATAAGCATCTGACCCTGGAAAACACGTTCAATCCTCAAAGATATTCGAACTATTGTTCAGGTCAGACAAAGAAAAAATCTGTTGGTTCCATCATGCTATTAAATCAGGAAATGATATTATCAATCGACAACTTTGCCTTTCTGGTTTATCAGGGCATTTTCTGGTTTTAATACCATCAATTTAAATGGGCTGATATTGGCACTACCAGTAAGCAGTACCCTGTGAAATTAAATCAATGATTGTCATGATTAAGACTCCAACAAGTCTTAAAGGCTACTCACAGATTCCCTGATCGATTGGGCACAAGCCGTCCATAACATCCCCAGCTAATGCACTTTTCATTGACACGCAATGTTGGGAAGCAACAGCCTTTTTATAGCTTTTATTAATACATAATATATCTTATAGATCATTTCCTGATACAGCATTTACTACGGGTAAATTGACCGGTAAAACATAGGTAGGCTGGCCGTTGAGAACAAGCCACATCAAAATATTCCCTCCGAGCCCAGTGATATAAAATGATAAAAATTCGGATATCAATCGCTATGGAGTAGCACGATGAATGAAATAAGAATAATGCTTGAGCTGGCAATCAATAACTACAACGATCAATTCGAAAGAGCAGAAGACTTGAATACCCTCTACCAAAATGCTACCGACGCTGAAAGGGTTATCATTGATAAAGTGATCAAACTCATTGGCTCTGAATCGCTTCCCAGAATCTGGGCTTTTCTTAACCGCTGAACTTCTTTAATACATGCTCCCAACAGTCAACGTTGCTTAGGGAGCGTACTTACTACAGTCGTCTATCTATCCCCGATCCGGGATCAATATTTTTCAGACATTGTCTCTTAGTACATATACCGATCATTCCTTGAGCAGAGACTGGTATAGTGTGAGGCCTGCATCAGAGCGTAAACTTGAAATTTGATCAAAAAATAATCATTTTTAACAGCGCCACATGAATTCATGCTCTCATTGATCACCTAACGGTTTATCCACAAGATTGTCCACATAAATTCTGGATGTTTTGTTGTGGATAATCAGCAAAGCAACACGACAACAGGCAGCTTTTCTTCAGGTATTTTATGCAATGACCGCACAGTTGATTGACAATCTGGCTAGGCTGGAAAAATACATCAGTATTTCCCACAACTACAACATTACCATGGCTCAGCTTGTTATCCTGCTGATTTTAAAAGAGTCTCCAATGAGTCTTGAGGAATTGTGCAAGAGAACCGGCTTCGGGCCAGATAAAGTCAGGGAATTGCTGAGGATGCTGGTGCTAGCATCCGGGAAAAACAAAAAAGCGATAGGTTTTATCCACAAGCCGTTTGCGCAGGAGCGATACGTTCTGACAGAAACAGGGCGTGGGTGGATAAGTGAGTTGTCATGAAGCGGGGTTCTGCCTGTTGATCACAAAATCAAGGTTGGATAGTCTTCAATTTTGATGAAATGCAAGACTCAAGATAGCCTTCTGCTGTTATAAGCAGCTTTGAGATTAACGTGCTCAGCACCTGCACGATATCCGCCCCCCCAGCAGCGGTTAACTGTCCAGCTCTATGAAATCACACCCCATTGGTAACGTGTAATGGCTCCAAAGAAAAATCAGCCAGTGCAGAAGAAAGAAGGCCTACACCCTCGTAACCTTCATAGTCAGCGTTATGATTTTGATGCGTTGATAGTAAGCTGCCCTAGCTTAGCCCCTTTTGTGGCCAAAAATCAATTTGGTGATCTGTCAGTTGATTTTTCCGATCCTGCTGCGGTAAAAATGCTGAACAAAGCCTTATTACACCATTTTTATAAGGTCGAGAACTGGGATATCCCTCCAGGTTACCTGTGCCCACCGATTCCCGGTCGTGCTGACTATATTCACCATATGGCTGATTTATTAGCCGCCTCTAACAAAGGGGGGATTCCTCAAGGCAAGCATATTCGTGGCCTGGACATTGGCATGGGTGCTAATTGCGTTTATCCGATCATTGGTCATCGAACTTATGGCTGGCGTTTTACAGGCTCAGATATTGATGCATTATCAGTAAAATCAGCAACACTGATTGTTGAGTCTAACCGATCATTGGCCGGTGCTATTCAGTGCCGACTGCAGAAAAAACCAGATAATATTTTTGTCGGGATAATAAACGATCACGATGCCTTTGATTTCACCCTATGTAACCCTCCATTCCATGCGTCATTAGAAGAAGCTACAGCAGGATCTGAACGCAAGGTTCGCAACCTGAGGGCCAATGCCAGTAAAAAAGGCAGCGGCAGGAATAGAGGTCTTTCCTCAAAAAATCATGCCATTAAGCCCGTTTTGAACTTTGGTGGTCAAAAAGCAGAGCTCTGGTGTCCTGGTGGTGAGGCTGCATTTATTCAGCGAATGACTACAGAAAGCTCGAAAAAGCCTGAAAACTGTTTCTGGTTTTCAACCCTTGTGTCCAAGCAGGAAAACTTGCCAGCACTGTATAAATCCCTCAGGCAAGTGAGTGCCGTTGATGTCCGCACGATTAAAATGGTGCAGGGGCAAAAGATGACTCGTATTGTGGCATGGACATTTCTATCGGAAGAACAGCAAATACAATGGAGAGAAAAGCGTTGGGGGATATAAACATTAAGCACTGATGCCCTATTTGTATGGGGCATCAATTGAACCACAAAGACCACGAAGAAGAGCTTTTCTGTTCCTTTGTGATCTCAGTGGTTCAAAAAAATACCCGCAACATGCTCAGGCTCCCAGAGTTGATCAATGGGTCAGAGGCAAGTATTGACTCTACTGGCACTGTCCCTTCATAAGCATTTATAGGAACCCTTAATTTCTACCCTGAGACTATCGACTCACTCAGCCAAAGTATCGGCAAAGATCCCCATAAAGTCAGTCGCTTCCCGCTCCGTCTGGCCGCCATTGTTCAGGAATGCCTTGAAAATGGTCTGCGACTTTTCTTCTCTGGCACGATCCAGAAAGTATTTCAGCTCCAGCTCCACTCCTGCATCTTCATCAAGAATAGACGTCGCCACAATAGCCTTATACATGGCGATATCACGAAGATCGAGGCTGTTAATGATGGCAAGCTGATCGTTGAGATAACGATCCATCTCAGCTTTGGGTATATATTTGGTAATAATGTTTAAGCGCTCAGCTTCCTGAGCAGAATGATCACGCCCGGTTAATAAAGACTGCAGCACTTTACTGCACCCCATACGACGGGCGTATTGCACATCATCCTGCCCTCCGGTGGGAATATTGACGCCGATTTCCGGCAGGACAAAGACGGAATTCTCTGTACCAAACGACAGGTCACAGGCCATGACAAACTCACCACCACCGCGTGCATATCTATCCACCATAACAATGGAAAGCGGCTTGAGCTGTTTCAGTTTCTTGATCATCTGGCTAAACGCCATGCAGCCTGCCTATCCATCCGGAGTACCATTGATAAGATTCAAATCAAAATGGGCGGAGAAGAACAGGGGGCTTACTGATTTGAAGATCACGACTTTGGTATCCGGATCATTATCCACAGAAGTAAGGAACTGGTTGACCTCATTGATCAGGTATGGTGAGCACATTGGCAGGCGGGTTATTCAATACAGCAGTGGTAACACCAGCTTCTTTTGCAATATCTAATACACTCATCGAGACGAATTCCTCTAGGGATCGTGCTTAATGTGGATATTTTTACCAAATAGGTATCATTTACTATAGACCAGCTCCCGGAAAGGCCTTTCTGCCGCCTTCAGTTATGCACAGGGCTAATCCAGTAGTTCAATATCCAGACTGGTCAGCAACCGGATCGCCTCATGGCGGGAAAATCGGGCATTCTTTATCTTATTTACATGGATATCGATATCGTAACTGGTCGACTCAGCAAAGCTGGCAGACGTCAGATTAGTGTTACTGAAAAGGCTATGGGTAAAGTCGGTATAATCAAACACACCTTCGCGGAAATCACCCTCTCTGAAATCAACGTCATGAGCCTTACACGCTTCCATTCTGATCTCGGCCAGGTGCAGGCCAAAGAAGGATGAATCATTCAGAATGCACTCGAAAAAACCGATAGATGAAGCCACTGAGATATTGGGCCAGGCAGCCTTTGTCCAATCTACACCTATCAACTTGCTGTTTTTGAAAGCAACATCGGAAAAGCGACTGTAGTTCAGCTTAACCAGGCTCAGATTGCACTTTTCAAATTCACAATCAATAAACCGGCACTTCTCAAACACCGTCTCGCTGAAATCACAGTTCACAAAGGTACAGGCATCGAACTCAACCCCCTGGAATTCCCTATGGGTAAAGTCACCATCGCTGAAGGTTGTGGACAGGTATTCTGCGCCATTCTCAATAGTGCTTTTCATATTATCTTATATTGATCTGTATGAAACGGGACATCATAGTACTTTATAAAAAGCCAACTATCCTGAGTCTTTCTTACAAAAAAGAAAAGCGGTGATCACTCACCGCTTACTGCTGATTAACCGTTACAACCTGATCCAGGCATCCTGCCAGTACTGGCTGCTGCCTGGCGCATAAGCTGGGCTTGAACACCAAGCGGTGTAGGGCCAGGGCTTACACTCGTATAGGGCATTATCACTGCCGACCACAATATCGCCGGCCGCGTAGCTGGCATTGACATCGTACAGTGGATACTCACCCGGAGGCGGTTTTACGCCACCATCAACTTTGACCGTAAAGCCTGCCTCGTAGCTGGCTGTTTCACCATCAGTGGTGGTGCCGGTTACAGTAAGGGCATAACGACCTGCTTCTGCATTATTAATGGTCAAAGCAAGGCTGGCATTATCAGTAACCGTCAAACTGGCATCGCTCACCACATTACCGTTCGAGTCAGTGATGACAGCGTTCAGATCCATCGTTTCATTAACGGTCACCTGAAGTGACAGGTTTACCTGACCATCAACCGCCTTATATTCAGCAGCAACACCAGAAACTGTCATTTCTGCCTCAGGATCGGGCTGGCCACCACCACCGCAGGAGCTGTCAGAGACTTTACGCCATACACCCCAATCACCGGTGCTTCCCGGCTCTTCACCCTGGGTCCACCAGCCAGCCTGCCACAGGCTTCCGTTATGAGAAGCCTCATCGCCTTTCAAATAGATGGAGCCTGCATCCCAGGGATTCGCGCAGCTGGCGCCATCCGATACGGTGACTTTCCGCTCAACGGAAATGGTCTGCCCCGCACTGTCGGTCACGGAATAGTTCACGCTATAAACACCAACAACGGACGTATTTACAGAACCTGACACCCGGATTGAGGATGTCAGATCACCGTCTTCAGCATCGGTAGCCGTAACACCCGCCATTTCATCAAATGGGGTATTGAGCTGGATAATTGTGTTGTCTACCCCGGAGAAAACCGGCTTCAGACTGTAGACTTCAACAGATCGAACGACGGATGTTGTATTACCATCACTGTCTGTCACACGGTAAGTCAGGGCATAAGTACCAATCTCATGGGTATCGACATAGCCATCGAGTTGGATAGCACCCGTAAGATCGCCGTCTTCGTTATCGATGGCGGTTACTCCGGCCATGGCATCAAAATCACTGCCGTGCAGAATGCGGGAGTTCTGAATACCTTTGAATACCGGCTTTCCTTCAACCGGTGGTGGCGTTGGCGAGTTACTGTGGATAAACGGGCCGTAGTATTTAATAAACTGCTCGTTATAAGCCTTGCCCGATGCATCGGTGCCCATATCCCAGTTTACCGACCAGGTCATCACACCACGCAATCCCTGCCCCTGTGCATCAAGACGTTCGAAGGCATTGTAAAGATCTTGCGGGTCTTTAACAAAACCGGTTGCGGCCGCATCATTGCTGGTCGGGATACCAAAGACCAGCCGGGAGTGTTGAATCTGGTGGAAACCACGGGTGCCGTTCACCAGAGAGTCAGAAATGTAGTAAATGAACTCTTCTTTCAGGTCGTCGCTGTTCTGGGCAATCCAACCAACACCATCAATCCAGATACCATCACCCCCTTGGTTGTAAAACTGAGGGTTGATCCAGTCGTAGTAACCTTCCAGATTTTCGATATAGGGAACGTACTTGCCACCGTCGGTCAGGTAAGGAAACTCTGGCGCCATAGTAATCAGGAAGTTTTTACCCAGCGCCTTGTAATGGTCTTTAACAATGCGCAATGCTGCCGGGATCACCGTCTGGTTATCTGCAGCGGTAACCGCTGCCTGCTCCAGGTCGATATCCAGACCATCAAAACCATAGATGTCCGTCAGACGGATAATCTCATCCGCGAAGGGCTGCTCATCACCTGTTTTCAGTTCAACGTGCGCATCAGCACCACCGAGGGCAATCAGCACAGAGCGCCCCTGGTTATTGAGTTCAGCAATCTGATTAATAAACTGCTGTTCAGAAAGACCAATGGCCGGATCCAGATGGAACGTTGGAATACGGCCTGCCGCCGTGTCGTACACCTTCATAAAAGAGACGTTGACCACATTGTACATCGGGTCAATCTGGTCCAGCTTCACACAGGGAGCATTACCACCCTGATAGCCCGATCCATCGCACCAGTTGTGCCAGTAGCCCACAACCACGCCACTGTCCGGATTGACCATGGCTGAGCCACTGGCCTGTAAAATAGAGCCCTGTGCCGTTGCACCCATTGCAGCCAATACGGCAGAAGTAGCCAGTTGTAATAATTTACGCTTGAACAAATTTCTGTTCCTTACACATTTCATTTGCCCGCGCTTTTTATAGATTATTGATTAATAAGGCAATAGTCAGAAAAGGATCCCGTTCACAGATTACGGATAAAGTTCTGAATAGAAGTCAACAAGCTATCGGTTCCGAGAACTGGAATAAAAAAGATTCACGGGTAAGAAATGATTACGCGTTGATAACCATCAATCACGGGTTGGACGTTATCAGCGCTGCCTCGTTGAATTCTCTGGTAATGAGCGATCGTTTTGTTGAGATAGAGTCTGGCTACTGTAGCCTGCTCTGCATTATCGGCTTTCCAGATTCCATCACCGAAGGGGCTGATTGTTGATTGAACATCGCCAACTGACGACACCAGCAGAATTTCATAGAACCGCTGATTTTCTTCCACCAGCACTTCCTGCTTCAGGCTAAAGCCGAGCTCAATCAACTGTTGCCGTACCATATACTGGTGATAGACAGGGCAGAGCAGGAAATCAATAGCGTAATCCGGATAGTACTGAACCAGAGCACTGATAAACTGAACCATCAGATCACCACCAACACCGGCAATGATGACCAGATGCCTGCCTTCATACTGATTCAACGGTAATGCTTTCACATCCAGACAATGAGCTTCCCAGGCTGAAGATGAATGTGGAAAAAAGCGTTCCAGCTTACGGCCCAGTTCAACCATCAGCTGAGGCAAAATATCCACAAAATGAATGCACTCTGCAGCCTGCCTTGATAACAGTGCTGCCCCCAGAAAACCATGGTCACAGCAGCAGTCCCAGATATGAGTGTACCCAGAGGCAACCATGGAATCGATCTGTTTGAGTCGTTTGCTAAGTTTCAATAGACACAACCTGCCCGATGAACCGAATGGTGAAAAAGGAGGGATTATAGTGATGATGCCAGTAATAAGAGTCGACGCGCTATCACTTTAATTTTTTGCGAGACACTCCTTACTATCTTGGGTAAATCGTTATCATTACCGTATCTTGGTACACACCTGACTGAGAGCTACCATCGGGGGATGCTGTTGCTTTTACACCAGATAAATGGCCATCAAGGCAGTCCACAGAAGAACTTCCCTTCCGGTTTTGGATTATTTTTCCTAGAGTGAATGTTTGCCATCTACCTTTCCATTCAAGGTGTAGTCAATAGGAGCTTCCATCTTCAGTTTGAAGTCAGTTGTACTGTTCTCTCCAGAGGCTTCAACATTATACTTGGCATTATTGGTTGAAGAATATACACAGACAAAGTTGTTCTCATCAGTCCAGCCTGATCCGGAGTCGACAAGAATCAAATGCTCCAAATCAGAAACATACGCCGCCTCCGACACGACAAGTGACAGGTCGGAACCAATTTCTGCCGTCTTGCCATCATGACTCCAACCTAACCTGTGGGTAAAAGCACCGCTAAATGTAGAGCCATAGATTTCATGACCATCAACATACATTGTGACATTTAATATTATAACAATGCCCGGCTGTTCATCCTTACGTTACAAAAAGAAAAAACAGGAGATTGCTCTTCGTCACCCGAAGTTAATGAGGAAGCAGTTAAAGAAGCTTCTGATCAACCATCAAATAATACTTCAACTGGAAGTGAGCCATCAGACAATGCATCAGACGCATATGAATCATCAGACAATGAAGAATCAAAAAACCAGGATGTTTCTTTCCTCTAGTGGTTACAGCCATACAAGTGATATTGAGCCAAAAGATTCGGGTTCAGATAGTGAAGCATCAAACAGGAGCGAGCCTTCTAATGAAAATGTGGTGAACTAAAATATTAGCACTGGTTGAAGCATAGCCTGAATTTTACCTGCCTCCCCTTCTTCAAAATCGATAACTAACTGCCAGGTCATATCTGAATACTCTAGCTTATTCTCTGCAGATTTACCGTCTGGGTGATTATTAGTCTAAGTGCGATATGAGTATTTCAACTCAGCTTGATGACAGGAATAAAGGGCGCAGAGCACACTGAGCAGCACCACAAAAACACCAACCCATGGTGTCAAACTGACGGAGCTAAATTTTACCACCAATCCGCCGACCAACGCACCGAGGGCAACCCCCAAATGCATTGAGCTGTTATTGATCCCAATACTGACTTCCGCATTATCGCGGTCTGAATGGATCAGGTAATTCTGCACTATCGGCGAGATAGTCCAACTCAGCCCTCCCCAGAGCATCATAAAGGGTATAAACAGCCAGATATTATTAAGAGTAAAAGGGATGGTTCCCAGAAATAACATAAAAACCATGGGGATAGCTATCAATGCACGTACTGGACCGAGTTTATCTGACAGCCAGCCGCCAAAGTAGCCGCCGCTGATAGCTGCAACACCAAATAGTAAGTAATAGAAGGTCAGCGCCTGTTTAGTAGCACCGATTTCACTCTGCAGATAGGGCGCAAGAGAAGCAAACAGCACAAAATGACCACCAATCATCAGGATCGAAACCAACTGCGCACTCAGCAACTTGGGGTTCTTTAAATGCTCGCCGTATCGAGATATAGGAATATGGACACTGCTGCCTGTCACCACAGGAAGCATTTTCGGCGCCAGCACACACAGCATCAGGGCCAAGAAAGCAATGAAGGCAAATGGTGCGCGCCAGCCAAACCAATTACAGAACAAAAGCCCAACCGGAACCCCCAGCACCAGAGAGCCGCTAATGCCCATAAAAACAATACCTATGGCCCGCCCCTTAAAATGCTCTTCAACCATTTCAGTAGCAATTGTCGTCACCAGTACAACTATCAGCGCACAGCTTGCAGCAGAAAGAATACGCATTGAAAAAAGCATTACATAGCCTGAGCTCATAGCAGAAAACAGGTTACCCAGACAAAAGGTAAGTAGAGCGGCTCGCAAAAGCGGCAACCGAGGAAATCTTGTGGTGGCAAAGAGCAGCAACGGCGCGGCGAGGGCATAGGTCAGTGAAAAGACAGTGGTCAATTGCCCCGCTGCACTAATAGATACCCCCATGTCTTCAGCAATAAAAGGCACAATCCCACCGGCCAAATTTTCATCCATGCCTGTGGCAAAAGTAATTAATGACAGTAAATAGATTTTCGGATTCATAAGCTGTCTTTCACCACACCAATTGATATTTTCCTGAAACCTGTTGTCAAAGGACTGA